>NZ_DDCG01000009.1:0-47616 GCF_002335235.1 Methylophaga sp. UBA2012
GTCCGGGATCAGTTAACCACTACATAGTGCTTCTTACCAGGAATACGGTAACTCAGTTTTGGGGGTAATTTTTTATGATAGGAAAACACTAGATATTCTTGAAGGTTCTTCTCAAACTGGGCATGAAATAATCAAGCAAAGAATTTGTATTGATAGTCCTTGTCGAGAACTAAGTAATGAGAAGAAAGGGGATTTAAAATATAGAGGAATTTCTGTAGAGGATATAGCTTCTATCTCGTTTCTCACCTACGTGAGGGAATCTGAAATCTATGAAACGGGTGAAAAGAAAGTACCTGACATAATTGAAATAGAAACAGAGTGTGGCGATTTGGATGCTGACGTTCTCAATCAGAATTACATCGTTTTAAAACATAACTCTGGAACTAGATTGATTCAGTATGAAAAGGAGCAATTGATTGGCATTACCTTAGCCTTTAATAATAGCCAAATTGATTCCAGAGTACTTAAAGAGTTTTGTTTTACTGAAGAAGACCTAAAAAAAAATCTAAATATTTGGATGAGCTTCTATAAGGTTAAGGATAGACGCAACCAGCTAACAGATATTGATAAAAAGAATTATGCCGAAATAAAAGGTATTTTGTCTCTAGAGAAGTTTAATAAGATAGTAAAAGAGTTAATTGATACTGGGATGATTGCCTCTCTGAAAGATTCTGATTCGAAAAAACTAGAGAAGATATTTGAGGCGGTTGAAGGCTTTTCACCCTCAATCCTCATGCATGGGAAAAGACAAATTTACTGGGATGTCGATTCATATATACATATTGCCTTGCGCCATTTAAAAGGTTATCAAATTGGTGATTTCAAATTGAAGACAGCCTTCTCATATAAGGCAAACGATTTAAAATCCCTGATAGAAAAAGTGCTTCAAAGAATAGAATCTGAGATTGAAGATTATTTATTGTCTGAAGCAACAGTCGATTTTTCACGACATGGAAAAATGGCAGTTTATTATAATGGTGATCATTATCACCTACGAATTAATAAAGACGGCCGAATAATTCAGTTTCACGCAGTAGATACAGCATTGAAACGTTACATGAATAAAGGACATTTCTAGATGGCGGTAAGTGTGTTTTTAAGTCATAACCATCGCGACAAGGATTTTGTAAGAAAGCTTGCGAGAGACTTGGAGAACCACGGTGTGAGATATTGGCTTGATGAGGCGGAAATGAAAATTGGCGATTCGTTGATCCAGAAAATACGAGAAGGTATTGATTCTGTAGACTTCTTCGCCGTTATCTTATCTCCTAATTCTGTTGATGCACCCTGGGTTATAAATGAGCTTGATGTTGCTATGAATCAACAGATTAATGGGAAGCCAATTAAAGTACTCCCCATTCTACTCAAAGAGTCTGAACTTCCCGGATTTCTGGTTGGAAAGCTGTATGGGAATTTTCAGAACGAAGCTGAGTACGAAGACTCATTTAGAAAGCTTATTAATAGCATTGGTTTGGTCTTCAATAAAAGCGTTATGAGATATGAAAGAAGCGCAAACAGTCTCGGTACTGCGCTAGATAAAGCTTCCTTGAAAAATTTACCTCTAATGTCAAAGCCTTTTCATCGGCCATTTCAGTATATTGGAATGGCCATTCACAAGGCTGAAGCGGAGGTCGGAGCCACTGCGAACTCTGTAGGTAATATTATCGTTGAAAATGATGAGTGTAGAATGCTCCTAGAGGCTGAAGGAAACTTTATTAGCTATGTAGAAATTGACCTTAAAGTTACTGCACCACATAACCAAAATCAAGAATTCGACTCAGAGCCTGTTCTTGGTGCTCTAAGTATCGGATTGACGGAACTTGATTTAGAAAGGAAGAAAATTCATTACCACACCTATTATGATCACAGAAGAAAGCTCAAAGTTAGCGTGTCATGCCTTTGTGATGGGGCGCCGCTTACAGTAGCATTTAGTTCAAAATACTATGGTATGTAAATCGCAAAGTATTTCAGCGGCTAAACCGCTGAAATTAGCGTTATAAGTAAAAGAAGAGCATAGGATATGACTGTATTTCATAGGAAAATCAATAAAAAGACTCTTCTAAGTGTTCCTGAGTCTGAGAGGAACAATTTCATAGCAGTTGCTCATTTGCAGAATGAAATACGATTTTGCTTGTACGGGGTGGTTTGGTCCCATGACTTTACTTCAGACAATGATGCTGTAGTACATGGGCAACTTGCGCTGAACTTTTTCTATTTAAAAACGTTATCAGGAAAACTAAACGAAGGATGGGAGCTATTACAAAAACATCACTTCAAAAACAAGGTTCTTTCAGAGGAGTTTAGTGAAAACGCAGATAAAGAGGTTCTCACACTATTGAAAGAATTGAAGAAATACTTTGGTAGAAAAAACCTAATCAACGAAATTAGGAATAATCTCTCCTTTCACTACTCACCAGATGAGTTGGGGGCTAAGTTAAGCGACCTCCCAGAAGAACTAGACTTGTACATATCTAGGGAAAACGATGCCAATACTTTATATTATTTTGCAGAGGCATTGGCAAACCAAGGTCTCATAACCAAATTCGGCTTGGATGAAGACCAAAACCCAATTGACGAAATATACTCTGAACTTATTGGAGTTGCTAAAAACTTCAACCGATTCAATATGCTATATATGAGATATTTTTTTAATAAATATAATCCAGAAATATGGGAATGTCCTGCAGTGCCTATAAATATTGAAAATGTTCCTGAATTTGCAGAAGTCAGCATCCCGTTTTTTACAGATACCAGCAAAGGTCTGGTATGAATATCAGGATAAAAAATGTTTAACGGACCGAAGTGTCTGTCTAAATAGACTGTTATGCAGTATGTTTCAGAACCATTGAGGCTTAAAGATGAGGGAGTCAAGTTTGTCCTTTAGACTGGCTACTGACCATGATGTCGAAACAATACATTTATGGCTCTTAGAGCACGATCGTAGGGAAGTGCATGGATCATTTTTATGCAATTGGAGTTCAACGCAGCGTGTTCATGATGAAAATCAGCTTTTCGTGGCTACTCTCGATGATGAGGCGATTGCCTACATCTGGGGCGATTTTGGCATACTGGAGGTTCGTGAAGACTTTAGAAAGAAGGGTGTTGGAAAACAGCTAGTAGAATATGCAATGCAACGTGTAATTAGTACTGGCAAAATTGCTGTTTCCATTGAATGCGAACCAGAATCGTCTATTCCTTTTTGGGAAAAAATGGGGTTTGAATTTCACAATAAAAACAAAGCGTCATATGTTTTTGAAAAGTCCCTGGATATTCCTGCCGAAGGCTCGCCTGTAACCGTAGAGATAATGTTTTATCCAGAGCATGCAAAATGGACCCCAGAAACATTACCCATAAAGTCCTATTCTCCGACTGCTGTGCTAGATAATCAGGGTATCATTCATCTTCAAAATCGCGTAGCGGCCTATGTCAGGAGCGATAATTATAACGGCGATGCGATCATTAAAATTTGCGTAGATGGTGAGCCTGTTTATTTTGATAAAGCAAAATATTCCGAAGCTATGGCAATAGGGGTAACATATAATTCGGGTGTCTTCTATATAGACAAGTTGCATCACAAAGTATTGCCCCGGACAAACCATAAGCTGCTTTAGATTAGGTGGAATCATTGATTCTTACCACCAGTTTTCATGTCTATGCTTCTCTATTTCTTGCCGATTTAGGAAATAATTACCGTATTCGTCAACCCCCGGTCCAGATACTGGTTGTATCTTGTTGAGCTTAATAAGATTGGAGAAATAGCTACGGTCAATACCTTTTAATTCTGATGCTTCCTGGATTGAAATTGCTTCATTTTTAAAAAGTTTGAGCTTTTCAAGACTCTCACGATTTACATATTTATTTTTAAGCCCGTCATCTATTGTTGTTATACGTTTATATTTCACCCAAGTACTTTGAAATCTTTCAGGTGACTCACCCATAAATTTGGCGGCAGCTGAATATTCAATCAAATTGGGATTTTCTCTATATCGACTAATGTAATCATTTAGGTCAGCAGTTTTTAGATATTTCTTATAAGCAGGTAATAGTGGATTTTGATATAAACTAATCTCACCTGCTTTCAAAAGTTTACCAAGCATTTGGCTTGATATATCCAGTATGTGAGCAGCCTCGCTAGTAGTCATTAGGGCCATATCCTCGATGAGTTTATGGTAACTAGTTGAGTGATCGCTTTTAGCAATACGTCCGGTGTTTGCCTTATATTTGTTTTTGCTGACTATTTTTTTAATATCAACATTTTCAATATCAACACGTCTAAATATGTAGACAATATTATTGTCTATTTTGGGTCCTGAAATTGGTCTAATACCCTCGTCGATAAGTTTGTCAGCTAAGTTGGTAGGATTACACTTATGCTTAGAGGCAATTTCTTTGATGAACACAAACTGCTCATTAAACCTTTCATAATCTTCAATAAGAATGAGTTTTTTACGACCATCAGCTTTGAATGGTAAAAGACCTGCTTCGAGTGTTCTATATATCGCGTCAGTGTAAATACCAATTTTTGAAGCGATAGTATTAACTGAGATATAGCCTGAACTTACCGATGGTTGAGGGCAGAAATCATTAATACACTTAAGGCTTAATATAATATGACTTAGACGAGATGTTGGCACGTCAAATACTTTGATCTTTTTATCAAATATAGCATTTATTATTTCGACTAATGATTTTCGTCTACTTATGTCATATGTTTTGATGTATTCATCTAATGAAATAGTCTCTTCTTCTGATATATTTAGCTCTTTCAGGGCTAGTAATGAATCCATAAACACTTGAAAATACTTCAACGAATACACCGTATCGCCAAAACCATCAATCTCTGGACCACTGATAGGGTGTAGAATTTTTGCTTTAGTTAGTTGTCTGAGTAAATGTTCTGAAATACCGAGATATTTAGATGCGTTGATACTGTTTATGATGTCATGACGCCGCTCGAAAAATGAACTGTTCGTATCTAAAATTGAGTTCATTCTTGAAGGAAATCTATACGCAATATTTTTTACACCAAAATGACGTGCTTTCTGTCGTGTCGTTAATTGTTTGGACGATGAATAATTAACGAGTAGAGGTACATTCTGACCTGTGAAAAAATTCACCATTTTTTGATGAACTTCAGCGTTTGGCTGCCACTGCAGAACATCGTCTATGTTTATTCGATTAGTGCGTTTAAAGATAAATAGTTCATAGCACAAATATTCATTTATTTGTTGGATGGTTCGAATTTTATCTAGTTGTGAGAATTTTGGCCGAGGTAATTGTAGATCTATAAAATCGTTGGTTTTAATTATAGGCAATGGTGAGTAAGGAAGATTTTTTAGTAGTAGAGGTGGTGATAAAACCGATAGCTTTCTCTTAAAATGAATAAAGTGTCTCCTTTCTGTGAGACTAAAATGACGTATTACGAAATTTTTTATAGCTTCATATGATTCCATTGAGGAAAATAAAATTAGTTTATGATCTCTTGAATCGCATTTTTGAAATGCTTTCGCAATCATGTAAATGTGATCCATTTGGTTATCGGGAATATCTATTCCTGAATAGCTAAATAAATCGAAACCACAGTGTGAACAGGTAGATATAGAAGAGCGAGACCAAGTCAATTGTTGATGACACTCAGGACACACATCCATTAAAAGTTTTTTATGTATGGGGCAACCTGTTAACGGCACGAAATCCCAGTAAAACCTGTGATAAGGATCGATTCTCATACAGTCAGGGCAAAATCTCGGATAGTTAAACCTAATAAGGTTTGAGGGTATCTGAGCATTTAAAAACAAATATAAACTCTGACTTCCATCACTACGGTCACAGAGTAATCTGTAACATTTTATTTCAAGCTCTTTTTTATTCTCTCCTGTGATAGCAGAAAGAGAATCAAAATCTATCAGTCCAGATGCAATAGATTTAATGAAATCATTGATTGAAGCTTTATTATTTTTCTTAAATGCCTCTGCATACATAATCAGATTCAGTGGTGACTGAAAAAAATTTTCTTCGGTGAGTCGTAACAAATAGCCCATGAGGCTTTCATTTTCTTTTGGAGCTGGTCTTACTATTAGAGGACGCAAATTTTATTACCTAAAAAATATCACTTGTTTTACGAAGGCTGGACTGCTTATGGGTAATGCCCATCTGAGCATTTTCAATACAAGCCCATTTTTTAAGCTCATCGTAGCTAGCAATAAAAGGATTTCCTTCTGCTTGTTGATTTTGGCCTGGATTATTTTCAAAAGCATCTGCTAAATCCTCAAGGTTTATAGCATCTTTATTTGCATGAATAGCAGAATACCCAGCATCTTGGATGATTCGCATTGTGTCATCAATATAGCCATTTGAGGCGGCAAAAAATCTTATAGACATTTCTAATTGAGCGAGATTGCTCAACTTTATAAAAGGTAGTGACTTATCAATATGTGCCAAAAATTTACGATAAGTTTTTAGTTCCTCTTCTGAACTAATAGAGAATGGCTTCAATCGTATTTTTTCGGAGATACGTCTAGCCATCTCGGGGTTTTCTACAAATACTTCATTTGCCTTGGTAGTGCCAACTAGTATTACAGGTACTTTTGTTTCATTTATGATGGTTTTAATAGTATCAGCAATATCATTGAGCACTTTTTTACTCTTACTCGAAATCAGATGTTGAAACTCATCTAAGATGATGAGCTTAACTTCAGCAACTGCAATGTACTTATATAGTCTTTTTCTTATTGCTGGCAGGCTTCCTTTCAATAGCTCATCGCTAACATCATCCTCACGTTGATTTGACACTCTGGATACCAATGATTTGAGCACGCTGATAATAAAGTCGCGAATGCTCGTATTGGGTTGAATAATGCTTTTAAATATAGGTATGGTAGTTGTCTTTGCTGTTTCCAATGTAGGATGTCTCAGCATGTATTGTTCGATTAATGTTGTCTTTCCTGAGCCTGTCTCTCCAGTCAAAGACATAGATCTGGGTTCACTAGATATAGTTCTACTTTTATGACAACGTTCAATCTTTTTCAAAATTTTTTCAGCGTCAGGATGAGCAACATAAATACTGTTTAATAGCCTTAATCGATCTTCTTTAGACAAATGTTCAACTTCCACTGTCTTGTTCTCCTTAGGATTGGTCTTTTCTTGAATAATCAGCATGCCAATCTGGGTCATCAGCATATATGCTGTCTATGTCATCATCGTCATTTTCAAGAGGGTTATTACCTTGGTCTGACACATATGGATCGAAACCATCGTCCTTGAAAATCGTGTGTTTATCTAAAGACAGCGACTCAGTTTCTTTAATTGGTATACCTTGGACTTGATTTGTTTGTTGACTGACATTTTTATATCTTGCTTGCTTTGATGCTCGGTGTATTTTCTTTGTTAGAATTTTCTCACTTTCAATGATCTGAATAATTTGCTCTTCAGTACGCATAAGATTATTGATGTCTAATTTTTTATTATCTTTTCTCAGTACTTTCTTAATTAATTGATGCTGGAAGAGCGTTTTATATGCGTATGGCAAATCAGTACATGGGACAGTGATGAATTGTTTTGTATCAGGTGTAAGAACATAAATTTCGCTAATGTTATTCGGATTAAATTTGATTGTCACACTGCCTTTATGTTTTCTGCGAATCATTGATAATTCGACAGAGTTATATTTAAGACTCTCAAAATCAATACCATAATGCTGAATCTTTCGAGATAACGTTCTGCCAAGTGATATTTTTAACACATCCATATTTTTAGGCATTAGCACTGGATGCTTTGATATACCCAACTCCCACATTCGTATAGGGGTTGTATTGATAGATCTATTAACCGTGTTGATAAATTGCTCAATCCACAAGTGAGTCATCTCTACAAGCTTATTGAGACTAACTACAGCATGCTTTTTCGGATCATATTCATCCTTTTCAAAAATATTGCTGAAAGTCTTTCCAGGTACATCTTTGAGTAAGCTTTCAGAGAAAGTTCTGAAAAATCTCTCTACAGCTCCTTTGTAAGTTGGCGTCCTTACTGGGCTTCGAATAATGCTTATCCCGAGTGAGCTAGCGATTTCAGTAAAGTCACTACTTAAAAACTCCTTGCCATTATCTACAATAATAGTTTCAGGTATCCCATGAGCAGGCCATGTTATATCGTGTGATGGATAGAGCTGTTGTAGAGTTGTCTTCGGAAGAATTGCATGCCTTAGACATTCAATAATGCTAAGTGTGCTGGGTGGTGTGAAGCTGAAATAGAAACCAATCGGCATTCTAGAGAACTTATCAATTATGGTAGTTAGTGTCGGACGACCGAGTGGTAGACGTGAGTCTTCATCTACTACCATAAGATCTACGGGTGTATGATCAATTTCAGTTAACTCTAAGGGGCGTGTTGCAACTAACCCTTTTTTATAAGGCTTAAATTTCATGTCAGCAACACGTTTACTGAAGCGCTTACTAATGACTAAATGCTGATCAATTTGGTGAATTCTTTTTCGAAATGCATCATAACTCGGTAATGATGTAATCTCGTTTGTTTTAGAATCATTTTCCCATGTCAAATATTGTAAGCGTTGATAAGCCTTTCTTATGCTAGGTCTTTCCGGAGTAAGGTAATACTCAATTGCACGCTGAATCTGATTTTCAGTTGATTCATTAAATCTGGTCGTTCTATTACCCCGGTTTCTCGTTTTACCTATTAACGAGATTATATTCCTTCCTGACTCTTCATAAGTTTTACGCCATTTGTATATGGTAGCCAAAGATTTAGGAGGATTTTTATCTTGTATCTTTTTCGTTACATACTCTAAAAGTTTGCTTTTATCTTTAAATAAACTTGGCTGAATTTTGGCTTCTTCAATTGCTTGAATATAAGCTAGCCTATTAACTGCGCGCTTTTTCTCTAGTTCCGTATAGGATGTAAAATCTATATCAATTGCTTTTTGAGGATTAGGCCTGCGGAGTTTTATTTCATCCTCGTCAAGAAATTCAACATCACCATTTGTATACGCTGACAGTAAATCCAACCTGTCTAAATTCAGTGTGTGATTATCAATTAATCTAGTTAATTCAAATGTGTTTTGATTCAGTACATTGGATATTTTATAAATATCACCCTCATAACGGAGATGAACACCTTTTGAGAGGGTAAATCTATTCATCTCAGTTTCCTGTCTGAAACTACCAATAAAGTATTCTCTGTGAGTGGTACTTTAATATCAAAGTCAAAAACTTTATTTGCTATACAGGAATAGCAGTCTATTAATTCTAGGGAAAATTCTTGTGCAGTTTTTTCGAGTTGTGAGAAAGTTAATGAGGTCAATCCGCTGCTATGTAAAGCCTTAACGAGCTTACTGACATTTGCCAGGCTATATTCATGAAGTTTATATCGATACAGTAGTTTTAGATTACTGAGTATCGGTTCTATTCTTATTTCATTATCGGTAATCACTGCATAATCAAAACCGTCTGAAAACATTTTCGCTTTTATAGCTTCTGTTTTTTCTATGAACTCGGGTTTTAGAGTGATGTGATACGGTTTTATTTCAATGAACTTTCGTTTGGGAGTCGAATGGCGGAAGATTTCAAAGTCGGGATAATGATAGTGGTACTTGTTGTTCTGGCTGAACCTAAATTTGATGGGTTGTGACACATAACGTATTACATCCTGGTCAAACTCGAGATGGTATAGAAAATCTCGTTCAATTTGAGATTCCCATTCAACCATTTCTCGCATTTTGGCACTAGCAAAACTACCAATTACACGTCGACGTCCTATTTTGTGTATCGATCTCGCTGGTGTTGCCATACATAACACTCCCTCGCATCAAGTTGCAGATTACAGCAACTGTGAATACGAGGGCAAGTTTTTATCAAGTTATGGTCGTTTTTTTTGTAGTTATGGTCGTAACTACATAAATATTCATCTACAAAAACATACAATGCTGCAACTGGAACGTCAGTAAGATCCTGTCCAAATTCCTTGGCTACTTGAGCTGCATATGGCTCTTTTCCTATATCAAAACCTGCTTCTTTCCAATGAAGTAAGATGTTGTTCTTAGCATGTTCCACAGATAAAAGCTTAGTCATTTGTAATCAGGCGTATAAGTCATCAATTTTAAAAAAAGCCGACATAAAAGTCGGCTTTTTCATTAAATCATCAATCCCATTTCAAACCGCCACCGGTTTGGTACTCGGTGACTTTGGTTTCGAAGAAGTTTTTCTCCTTCCGCATATTGGCTTGTTCATCAAGCCAGGGCAGGGTGGCTTCGGCGCCAGGGAACGGTTCTTCAAAGCCGAGCTGTTTCGCACGACGGTTAGCGGTGTAACGGAACTGGCCGTGATGCACTTCTTTTGAGTAACCTAAAATCGGGTCACGCAGAATGTAGCCTGCATAGGTTTCTTCTGCAGCATCGGCTTCTTCAAACATCTGTTGGACTTTTTTCGGGTCCAGCGTGACGTTTTCTTCTTTCATGATTTGCTTACAGACGCGAATACCGAAAGAGGCGTGCATGACTTCATCACGCATGATGTATTGCAGCTGTTCGGCAGTGCCTTTCATCAGACCACGACGTTGTAGAGCAAAGATTGGGCTGAAGCCGTTGTAGAACCATGAACCTTCGAAGATGCCAGCGAAAAACGCATATGACATGACAAAGTTTTCGAGTTCATCACGGTCATGCAGATCAATATCACTACGCATGACGGTGTTTAAACGGTCATTGGCCAGTTTAATTTTTTGGTAAATCTCTGGCACAACACGGTAGCGGTTGTAGATTTCTGACTGATCTAGACCAATGGTTTCGATACAGTGCTGGTATGTCCATGTGTGCAATGCTTCTTCATACACTTGGCGAGCCTGATAGATTTGCAGTTCAGGCGCGGTCATTTTTTCCATTACGGCCAGACCGATATTACGCATCGCTAAGATGTCTGATGTGGTCAGGTATGACAGCACGTTTTCATAGACATGGCGTTCTTCCAGCGTCAGTTTATGACGGTAGTCATGAACGTCTTGCGCCATATTGATATCCAGCGGTGTCCAGTGATTCTTGTTGGCATTCAGGAAGTAGTTCCATGCCCAAGGGTATTTGAACGGTGCTAACTGGTTAATATCGGCTTCACCATTGATAACGCGTTTGTCGTCAGCATTGACGGGTTTGGCATTCATTAATGGCATTTTTTTGATCTCAGCAGAAGCCGGGGCTTCGCTGAGATCGTTAGCGGCTGGAGCAGCAGGCTGTGCTGCTGCTTTTTCTTCGTTTTGTTTTTTTGCTTCCGCAGTACCGGCTATCGGTGCTGAGAATGGATCATCCCAATTCAACATTACTGACATGCCTCACAATCTGGTTCTAAAATTGAACACGCTTTTGGCGCTTCCATACCTTCACCTAGAACTAAATCGTCTATGCTTGATGACGAGCTGGCAACCGGCGCTGGCGTGCTCGCGGCAGCAACAGGTTTAGGCTTGCTTGGTGCAGGCGCTTCTGTTGCTGTAGTCGGTGCTGTGCTGGTTTTCTCTGCACCTGTTGCCCCCATAGAGCGGAGGTAATAGGTGGTTTTCAAGCCACGTACCCAAGCCAGTTTATAGAGGTTGTCCATCTTCTTACCTGATGGTTCAGCCATATATAAGTTAAGGCTTTGAGCTTGATCCAGCCATTTTTGGCGGCGTGATGCGGCTTCAATTAACCAGCGTGCATCCATTTCAAATGCCGTGGTGTAGAGTGATTTCAACTCGGCTGGAATACGGTCGATACCTTGCAGGCTACCGTCGAAGTATTTCAGATCGTTAATCATCACATCATCCCACAGGTTACGTGCTTTCAGATCTTCAACCATGTATGGGTTGATAACCGTGAACTCACCTGACAGGTTTGATTTCACGAACAGGTTCTGATAAGTCGGCTCAATCGATTGGCTGACACCACAGATGTTTGAAATCGTCGCTGTTGGGGCAATCGCCATGGTGTTTGAGTTACGCATGCCTTGACGTTTGATCTTGTCACGCAGCATGTCCCAGTCCATGGTTTTGCTTTCGTCTTGTTGCAGATATTCGCCACGTGCTTCTTTCAATAATTTGATTGAATCGATGGGCAGAATACCTTTGCTCCATAAGCTACCTTCGTAGGTTTGGTACTTACCACGTTCTGCAGCTAAATCAGAAGAAGCTTCAATCGCGTAGTAGCTGATCGCTTCCATTGATTCATCAGCAAATTGAACGGCTTCATCAGAGCTATAAGGAATACGCAGTTTATACAGTGCATCCTGGAAGCCCATCAGACCTAAACCAACAGGGCGGTGTTGTAAGTTTGAGTGACGTGCTTGCGGTACGCTGTAGTAGTTGTACTCAATAACGTTATCTAACATGCGCATCGCAGTACGAACGGTTTTTTGCAGTTTTTCTTTGTCCAGCTTACCGTTTTCATCAATATGTTTCACCATATTGACACTACCCAAGTTACATACAGCGATTTCTTTATCTGATGTGTTCAGGGTGATTTCTGTACACAGGTTTGAGCTGTGAACGACACCAACATGCTGTTGTGGGCTACGCAGGTTACATGGATCTTTAAAAGTAATCCAAGGGTGACCTGTTTCGAACAGCATGCCTAACATTTTGCGCCATAAGTCTGTGGCAGGCAGTTGTTTGAAGTTACGAATGTCGCCACGAGCCGCTTTTTCTTCGTAGGCTTCATAGGCTCTTTCAAAATCAAGACCGGTTAAGTCGTGTAAGTCTTCGACTTCTTCTGGTGAGAACAGGGTCCATTGACCTTCTTCAGCCACACGTTTCATGAATAAGTCTGGAATCCAGTTAGCTGTATTCATGTCGTGTGTACGACGACGGTCGTCACCGGTGTTTTTACGTAAGTCTAAGAATTCTTCAACGTCGATGTGCCATGTTTCTAAGTAAGCACAAACAGCGCCTTTACGTTTACCACCTTGGTTAACAGCAACGGCAGTATCGTTAGCGACTTTCAGGAAAGGCACAACACCTTGTGATTTACCGTTAGTGCCTTTGATGTGAGCGCCCAGACCACGAACACGGGTCCAGTCATTACCCAGACCACCGGCATATTTTGATAACAGGGCATTATCACGCATTGCGTTATAAATACCGCTCAGATCATCAGGTACGGTTGTCAGGTAGCAAGAAGATAATTGCGGACGCAGTGTGCCTGAGTTGAACAGGGTAGGCGTCGAGCTCATGAAGTCGAAGCTGGATAACAAGTTATAGAACTCGATAGCACGTTCTTCACGGTTTAATTCGTTGATAGCCAAGCCCATTGCCACGCGCATATAGAAGGCTTGTGGTAATTCGAAGCGGGTACCATCAAAGTGAATGAAGTAACGGTCATACAACGTTTGCAGACCCAGGTACGTGAACTCGAAGTCCAGTTCTGGTTTTAATGCATTACCCAGACGGTCTAAATCAAATAAGCCCAGTTCTGAGTCAATCAGTTCTTTTTCAATGGCTGTTGAGATATAAGTTTTGAAGTAGTCAGCATACAAATCGCCCATTTCATTCTGAGAGGCTTGTTTAGGTGTTTTGTAGACAAAACTTAATGCTTCACGACGAATACCATCCATCAGCAGGCGAGCGGCCAATGTGCTGTAGGCAGGATCTTTTTCGATAAAGGTACGCGCTGACATCACCAGTGCTTTTTCGACGTCGGCCTCTTTAACGCCGTCAAACAGGTTACGTTGGGTGTCACGTAAAATGGCATCACGGTTAACTTCTGCCAGACCTTCACATGCTTCGGTAATGAGGTTGTGTAAGCGATCGATGTCTAGCGGGTGACGACTGCCATCAGCTGCTATGACATGCAGGGGAGATTCATTGGCAGGCTGTGGATGTTTCTTTTCTTCTTCAGCACGTTTTTCTGCTTGTTTTTCACGGTAAACAACGTAAGAGCGAGCAACTTTATATTCACCTTCACGCATTAAAGCTAATTCAACTTGATCTTGAATATCTTCAATGTGAACGGTGCCACCATCATCAATACGACGTAAAAGATTGTCAGTGACTTGTCTGGTCAGTTTTGCCACTGTGTCATGAATACGACGACTGTCTTTTGCTGAGTCACCTTCAACCGCTAAAAAAGCTTTGGTGATAGCGACAGCAATTTTGCTGCTATCAAATTCGGTGACTTTACCGTTTCGACGGATAACGCTGTATCCGCTTTCAGATTGTGATGAGGTATAAATGGGTTGTGCTGTTTCGCTCGCCATAATGAAAATCCCTGCAATAATGTTGAAATAATCAAAAAACACAAAACCACTAGAGGTTGTGGTTTCGAAATGATTGAACCACAAGATAGTGTGTTTTTGAAGGCTTGGCAAGTGGAGATTTCGCACATAATTTGTGCACTTTTTGTGGATAACTTACTGTGTGCTTAGAGCTAAGTCAGCGCCTATGCGGGATCACAGCTTTTGTAACTTTTTGGTGCCTGAAAAAACTTTTTTTATTACTGAAAAAAAGGCAGATTTTGTTGTGTCTGGTCCCAGGGGGACGGGCATCATACTGGTGCTGATTGTTTTGTTCAACCAGCACCAGAAGACTTTTCGCTAAGCACTTAAGAACTAGAATGTTTCTGTGACAGAGACGGCCGTCGGGTTCATCAGTTGATGTGCTTTCTTCAGATTTTTGCGACCATCGGTCTGCACAATGAGTGTCCATAAATTATGACGGCTTGCGGTCATGGTATCGTTGATTAGCGGATCATGATCCGGACGTAGCGACAGTAATCCGGCAAACAACAGTCCAACAAATGTACCCACTACGGCTAATGCTATATAGGTATAGAGTGGACTCGACTGAGTCATCATTGGACCGGATACTACCATCGCACTGGCAATGACTAGCCCAACTAGCAAGCCAACACCACCAAAAATAAAATGAGAACGTGTAATAAAGCGTGCGATAGCTTTGGGTTCGGATTCAATTTTTTTACTGGTATTACGGTCTTTTGGTTGTATTACTTCGATATCTTGCTGTTTGAAGTGACCGATATTGACGAGGGTTTGCTTGGCATCGATGGCTTTCTGTTCATCATCAAATACAGCAGCGAGTTTACTTGGTTTAGTTTCTTGGTTGATGTGCATGTCCATAGAACAGTCTCCTTTTCTGGCTAAACACAGAGTAGGTGACAATAGGAATAAAGCAGATATCCCTATCTGCTTATATTTTCTGAAAATTTACTGAGTGCTGACACTGAAAACGCCAACCAGTTGGCTGAGCTTTTGGGCAGTATTTTTTACCATAACAGAGCGATGCTGCAAGGCATCAATGGCTTGTGTCATCAAGCTTGCCGAGTGTCCAACGTCCCGTGCAGTGGCACCGTGCAACTGACTATTCTGATCAAGTTGTTTAATGGTGGAGAACATTTGTTCAACTAACTGATGTAATTGTGTATTTTCAGAAGAGGCTTCTTCCGTTTTCTTCAGGCTGCGGTCCACATTTTCTACACCTGACTCCATAAATTTATACGCTTCCAGCGTTTCAGACTGAATAGTTTCAATCATTTGTTGAATTTCATCAGCCGATGTAGCTGTTCTTTGTGCTAGGTTACGGACTTCATCTGCAACAACTGAGAAACCTCTACCGTGATCACCGGCTCTGGCAGCTTCAATAGCCGCATTTAGTGCGAGCAAATTGGTTTGATTAGTGATTTCAGTGATGACGCCAATAATATTGCCGATTTCTGCGGTACGATTATGTAGGGACTGAACTGCTCTAGCTGACGTTTCCACCACATCACGAATTTCCTGCGTACCACTTCGTACTGACTCATATTGCAATCTGGCCTCTTGAACAACTTCATCCATCGCTTGTTTCATTGCTTCTGCTGTGTTTGATGCATTGCCAATGTCACGGATTTGATCTTCCAGCAGCTGCAACATTCTTTCTATCGCGCTAGCGACTTCATTAGAAACATGAAACGCTTCCCGGTTTGTTTCGAGCATAGCTTCATTCGTGCGTCGGACATTCGTACTGGTTTTGATGACTTGACCAACAATGCCATCCAGATTATCAATAAAGCTGTTTATCCAACGTCCCATATCACCCGTTTCGTCGTTAACAAATTTCGTGTTATCAAGTCGCTGTGCCAAGTTACCTTCACCCTCGGCAATCGTCTGAATAACGTGGGTCATTTGGTCAAGGCGGTTGGCCAGTGGATTGGTCGTCAATTTCTTATACATCATGGCTATCACAGCAATCATGACAATCGATAAAGCATTGACAGCCACCACGGGCAATTGGGTGAAAGCGTGTAATGCCATATTGGTGCCTAGCAGTAGTGACATTGACCAGACAAAGCCTTTCATTAAGCTGACATTGATTGAACGTCGTCGGTAAACTTCCTCAAGATCACCTTCACACATCATGCCCCAGCGATCTGGCGAACCTTTTAATTGGAAGGTGACACCTTTACCAATAACAGGGATGTGCCGGTAATCTGAGTAACCAGGATAGGT
Organism: Methylophaga sp. UBA2012; assembly: GCF_002335235.1. Taxonomy (NCBI): domain Bacteria; kingdom Pseudomonadati; phylum Pseudomonadota; class Gammaproteobacteria; order Thiotrichales; family Piscirickettsiaceae; genus Methylophaga; species Methylophaga sp. UBA2012. The sequence goes on from NZ_DDCG01000009.1 coordinate 16,470, forward strand.
GACAAATAGGTTTTCGCCGTTGCGAATGGTTTCACGTACACCTGGATGAAGCTCGTTGGTTGCCGGATCAGTAAAGCGTATTTCAAACTCGGTATGGTGTTGAATTTTTACGACACCAAAAGCGGTATGAATACCGCTTTTCAGGTTTTCGCCATGTGAAAACGTATTATCTTCAAAACGGGAGCGGGAGAGGGCTATACCTTTTTGCAAAGTAGGATCGAACCGCGATTCGACCATAAAAATATAGTTGTCACCTGATTCGGTATAGATATGACCTGCTTCACGCTGGATGAGATCACCCAAGACATCATTTGGTACACGACCACATAATGCGCCGACGCTCTCTCCATCTACAATCAAAGGTTGGTAGAACATCAGTGTGACTTCATCATGGAACTTCGAGCTTGAAGGACCAATTTCTAGGGTTAGTTTGTCGACATAAGGGCCGTGAATGAACGGCTCGGATAGTCCATGCTGCACCGCTTTACTAGATAGGTCTGCTTTATTGACGTGGGAGCTGTACGTTGAATAAGTGACCTTGCCAAAGGTATCAATGATAAATAATTCAGAGAAATCTGGCGCAGCCTTGAGCCGATCGTCCAACAGCGATGTTTGTAGCTCTGGATAAGAACCCGCTAGCTGTTCGGCTAAGAACGATATTTGATTCCATTGGTTTTCTACCCATTGCTGAAGAATTTTTACTCTAGTAGCGGCGATCCCCTCAAATGTTTTTTCGACGGCGGCATAGTTGTGTCGATTAAGGCGACACGACCAGGACATGGCCAGTTTCCCTGTTGGACCAAACCAAGGTAGCCACGTTTTTTCTTTGTGGCTGAGATTCATGGAAGTACTTCGTAATTGACTCATTGTTACCCCTAACAGTGTTGTTTAACACTGCGAGAGGCAAAAAGCAGACCAATCGCCAAGACTATCTATTTTGGTATACCTACAAAGTGGTATTGACAAAAAGTGCACAAATTTAGTGCGGATGATAAAGATAGATGTTCCATTATGGGCACGGTCGTTGTTGTAACATGGCCAAGCCTGTATCCGGTATCTATAGGTCAAGTATTGCTTGTTTTACTTCATCTAAATGATCTTTGACCTTCACATTTCGCCACTCTTGTTGAAGTACACCATTTTCATCGATTAAAAACGTACTGCGGACAATGCCCAGATGTTCTTTCCCGTAGAGTTTTTTAAGTTTGATCACATCAAATAACTGGCAGGCTTCTTCATCAGCGTCAGACAGTAAGTCAAAAGGAAATGCCTGCTTAGTTTTGAAATTTTCATGCATACGAAGGCTGTCACGTGAAATACCAAAAATGACGGTATTATGCTCATTGAAAAAGTCGATATTATCGCGGAAGTTTTGACCTTCAAGTGTACAACCGGGCGTATTATCCTTTGGATAAAAATAGATCAAAACACGTTTACCTTTGAGCGCTGAAAGTTGGAATGTTTTATCGCCTGTGCTTGGCAGCGTAAAGTCTGGGACAGCTTCACCTAATCGTACTTGTGTCATCTTAGTCATCCTGTTTGAAAAGATTTAGAAAGCAAAGTACCTTACACAATTCAGTCTGATCTTGTCATCAACAGGCAGGCAAAGTACCATGCCTGTTATTTTTTCGGAGTCATTTAAATATGTTTAGCGGCAGTATGGTAGCTCTTGTCACACCCATGCAGGCAGATGGTGCCTTGGATGTTGACAGCCTGCGAAAGCTGGTCGAGTTTCATATCAGCCAGGGCACAGATGCCATTGTCGCTGTCGGTACGACCGGTGAATCTGCAACCTTGAGCGTAGAAGAACACTGCGACGTGATTCGTCTGGTGGTAGAACAAGTTAATGGTCGTATTCCTGTTATTGCGGGTACAGGTGCTAACTCCACGTCAGAAGCTATCGAACTGACTCAATCTGCAAAAGATCTGGGTGTTGACGCTGTATTGCTGGTCGCACCTTATTACAATAAACCGACTCAGCAGGGGATGTATCTCCATTTCAAAGCTATTGCTGAAGCCGTCAACATTCCACAAATTCTCTATAACGTTCCAGGTCGCACAGCGTCTGATCTGTTACCAGAAACGGTCGGAAGGCTTTCTGAACTGTCCAATATCATCGGTATCAAAGAAGCCACTGGTGATGTATCTCGTGTTCAACAAATTAAACAATTATCACGAGAAGGATTTGAACTTTATACCGGTGAAGATGCCAATACTGTCGATTTTATTCTCGCAGGAGGTCAGGGTGTCATTTCTGTTACCGCAAATGTCGCACCGAAACTGATGCATGAAATGTGTCAGGCTGCTCTTGCTGGTGATGAGACGCTGGCACGCGAAATCAATTTAAAGTTAGTCGCACTACACCAGTTCTTATTTGTAGAATCAAACCCCATACCTGTTAAGTGGGCTTTGAACGAAATGAGACTTATTTCTAGTGGCATTCGTCTGCCAATGACGGTATTGTCTGAGAATTATCATCAATCTGTGCGTGATGCATTGAACACTGCCGGTGTTCTAAACTAAATTCAAGTGAGTGAACTGTATTAAATGAACGTAAAATTATTTAAACAAACATCGCTGGTTGTCATGATGACGACTGCTCTAACTGCTTGTGGCGCTTTTTCATCATTGGATGAGGTGGTTCCTGACAATACTCAGAAATACCGTAAAGCTGAAACCATGCCACCGCTTGATGTGCCGCCGGATTTAAGCACAAGTCGTATTAAAGATGATATTTCCGGTAATCAAACAAATACTGCAACTTACTCTGAATTTGAAGAAGCAGCGACAAATCCGCTGGCAGCTAAATACAACATTACACCGGATACAAAACCCGCACTGTCAGGTGAAGGTAAAGACCGACATCTCGTTGTGCCAGGTGAACGTGAAGTGACTTGGCAGCGCATCATTGATTTCTGGGCTACCAAAGACTTGGGCATTGCTCGCGCAGATGACCGCATTGGTTTGATGGATACAACGCCTGATGCAGATGGTTATGTGTATCGAATCCGAGTGGAACGAGGCGATACCTCTAAGATGGCGAAAGTCTATTTAGGTAACCCTGATGATGAGCAAGCGAATACTCAGAAAGATGAAGCCATGCTTCGTCAACTCGCTGATTATTTGGGTACGCTTTATCAACAGGATATGGAACAGTTTAAATTAGCTACCCCAGCACCACCACCTGAAGAAACAGCGCGTGTCTTACTGATGGACGATAGCAACGGTCAGCAAAGCTTGTTGATTGAACAGGATTTCCAAACTGTTTGGGGCCGTGTCGGACGTGTACTTGATAGCAAAGGTTTCTCTGTAGAAGATCGTGATCGTAGTAAAGGGCAATACTTTGTTCGTTATATTGATCCATTCAAGAAAGCGGAAGAAGATGATGAAGGCATGCTGAGTAAGCTGGCTTTCTGGCGTGATGATGTTGAGAAAAAACCAAACGAATACTACTACATCAAATTGTTGTCCGATGCTGATCAAACACGTGTGATGGTATTAGATTCAAATGAAGTGCGTACTTCTGATGAATCTGCAAAACGTTTGTTAGATCTGATTCAGGAACAACTTGCACCGTAATGCGTTTTGCTTCCCTTGGAAGTGGTAGTCGAGGAAACGCTACACTGGTAACATCAGGAGAAACCACAGTCATGATTGACTGTGGTTTTTCTGCTCGTGAGGCTGAAAAACGCTTGCAAATGCTGGGCGTCGATCCTCATCAACTGTCAGCTTTATTAGTGACGCATGAACATGCGGATCATATGGCAGGCATCCGGGTCATGGCACGTAAATATCGCCTACCAGTCTATACAACACCTGGCACTGCAGGCTGTTTACCTGAAGATGTTGCACCTCACATTAAAACATTTAATTGCCACGAAACCTTCAGCATCAAGGATTTGGAAGTTGAACCTTTCCCAGTTCCGCATGATGCAAGAGAGCCCAGCCAGTTTGTATTTGGTGATGGACAACACCGTTTAGGATTATTGACAGATGTGGGCTCAATTACACCTTTGATTGAGCAAATATTGTCTGGTTGTCATGGATTATTGTTAGAAGCTAATCACGATATGATGATGCTCGAGCAGGGGGAATACCCCGAACATCTTAAACGTCGAGTTGGTGGCAGGCTGGGTCATTTAAATAACGTGCAATCCGCCTCATTACTTGAGAAAATTGACACCACGAACTTGCAGCATATTATGGCAATGCATATTTCTGAAAAAAATAATTGTCCGTCACTTGTTGTGCCATTGCTCGCTGATGCACTGGCATGTGAACATGACTGGATTGGCATTGCAGACCAAGAGGCCGGTTTTGACTGGCGTGAAATAACTAACCGCTAAGAGATAGCTGATGCAAAAGAAACAAGAATTGTATTCTGGTAAAGCCAAAAGTGTTTTTGCTACGGATAATGAAGATTATGTCGTTCTGAGCTTTCGTGATGACACCTCGGCATTTGATGGTGAAAAAGTTGAACAGTTAAACCGCAAAGGCATGGTTAATAACAAATTCAATGCTTTCATCATGCAATATCTGGCAGATAAAGGTATTCCGACGCATTTTGAAGCGTTGCTGAACGACACCGAATCATTGGTTAAAAACATGAAAATGGTGCCTGTGGAATGTGTCGTACGTAATGTGGCTTCAGGTAGTCTGGTTCGTCGCCTTGGCGTCGAAGATGGACTTGAACTCAATCCACCGGTATTTGAATTTTTCCTGAAAAATGATGCATTACATGATCCAATGATTAACGAATATCACATCGAAACATTCGGATGGGCAAAAGCTGAAGATATAAGCAAAATGAAAGAGTTAACGTTTAAAGTTAATGAATATTTGCAGAAATTATTTGCTGATGCTGGGATGATCTTGGTCGACTATAAGCTGGAGTTCGGTTTGTTCAAAGGCGAGATTTATTTAGGTGATGAGTTTAGTCCAGATGGTTGCCGTCTGTGGGATGCAGAAACACGTAAAAAACTGGATAAAGATCGTTTCAGACAAGGTTTGGGTGGCGTAATCGAAGCCTATGAAGAAGTAGCACAGCGTATAGGCGTTAAATTATAGGTTCAAGTTATTAAGGCTCATTTCGTTAATTGCGAAATGAGCCTTTTTTTCACATACATACCTTGCTCTAACGGGTGAATAAAAGATTGCTCATATACACAATATGTATTGTGATTTATGATGTTTTTGCATTTCTAAAACTGGAGTTTTAAATGAAAACACCAGATTTACCTGAGAACGAACAGGAAAGATTAGCGACACTGAATTCGCTGACGATTCTTGATTCTGCACCAGATGAACGTTTTGATCGACTAACAAGAATCGCTGTTAAATTGTTTGATGTTCCCGTCGCACTTGTCAGCATTGTTGATAAAAATCGTCAATGGTTTAAGTCCTGTCAGGGCTTGGATATAACCGAAACTCCCCGAGATCTGTCTTTCTGCGGTCATGCCATTTTAGGAGAGGGGGCCTTTGTTGTTGAGGATACGCATCAAGATGAACGTTTTGTCGACAACCCTTTATTGATAGGTCAAAAGCACATACGTTTTTATGCTGGTTACCCCATTCGTTACTTGGATGGCAGTAAGTTAGGTACCTTGTGTATAAAAGATATTAAGCCAAGAGCTTTCACAGAGGAAGACCGACAGTTATTGAGAGACTTGGCCACCATTGTTGAGCACGAAATTCAAGCGGTTGAATTGGCTACGATGGATGAACTTACAGGCATATTAAACCGACGAGGATTTAATATGTCGGCAGAAAAATCCTTAAATATCTGCAAACGGGGTGCGCTGCCCGTAGCTTTAGTTTTTCTTGACCTTAATGAATTTAAACCCATCAATGATAAATTTGGTCATGCCGAGGGTGATAGAGCGCTTCAGCAGTTCGCAAGCGTTTTAGATGACGTCGGCAGAGATTCAGACATAGTGGCCAGAATGGGCGGAGATGAGTTTGTCATTCTATTAGTTGATGCCGACAAAAAAGCTGTCGATCAAGTGATGAAACGATTTTCTCAGCAAATTGAACGCTGTAATGAGCAGCAAGCGCTGGGGTATGACATTACTTTTTCATACGGGATTGTACTCTTTGACCCTGCAAAACACGTGACAATAAATGATTCTACTTTCTGAAGGCGATGCGCTGATGTATAAGCGCAAGAAAAGTCGTTAGTTTAACTAACGACTTTCCAGTGTATTTGCTTGCCTGCTCGCATTGGTACCAGTGAGCTGTCAGCAAAAGTTAACGTTTCTGGTACATCCCAACTTTGTTTGACTAAGCTTATCTTATCTTCGTTTCTTGGCAGACGATAAAAATCGGGGCCGTTAAAACTGGCAAAAGCTTCTAATTTATCCAGTGCCTGTGCGGCTTCAAACGCTTCTGCATACAATTCGATAGCAGCATGTGCGCTATAAATACCTGCGCAGCCACAGCTCGTTTCTTTGCCCGAGCGTGGATGCGGTGCACTATCAGTGCCTAAAAAGAATTTTTTACTGCCACTGGTGGCGGCTTGTATCAATGCTTGTTGATGGGTATTTCTCTTCAATACCGGTAAACAATAATGATGAGGATGAATGCCGCCTACTAAAAGGTCATTTCTATTTAACAAAAGATGATGTGGCGTTATGGTGGCAGCTATATTGTCGCTAGCAGTCGCTACAAATTCCGCAGCGTTTGAGGTTGTGATGTGTTCAAACACAACTCTTAATTCAGGAAAGTCATTAATCAGCGGAATTAATACTTGATCGATAAATACTTTTTCACGGTCAAACACATCAATATCAGCAGACGTCACTTCACCATGAACAAGTAATGGCATGCCTATTTTCTGCATAGCATCTAAGGCTTTATAGCAATGTTTTAGATCGGTGACACCAGCGTCTGAATTGGTTGTTGCACCAGCCGGGTAGAGTTTTACGGCATGAACAACGCCACTTTCTTTAGCGCGATAAATTTCATCGGCAGAGGTGTTATCGGTGAGATACAATGTCATTAATGGTTGAAACTGACTATCAGCAGGTATGTTTTTAACTATCCTGCTTTTATAGTCGAGTGCCAAGGCGGTACTGATCACTGGTGGTCGCAGATTTGGCATGACGATGGCTCGTCCAAATGTTTTGGCTGTATCACCAACTGTACGCTCAAGAGCCAGATCGTCGCGCAAGTGTAAGTGCCAGTCGTCTGGTCGGGTTAATGTTATTTGGTTTTGATTTAATTGTGTCATAGCGGCGAATTATGCCACAGCAAATGCATTAAGGATAAATAGATCTTTTCTTCGCAGAGAGGCGACAGACCTTATTCTTGACCTTATCAAGCATTACAAGTAACTTTACACGTTTACAATTTTTTAGCTCACTAAAAAGAACGGCATACATATAAGGGGAACACGTGGAATTAAGTGGTGCCGAGATATTAGTTCAATGTCTCAAAGACGAAGGTGTTGAATACCTTTTCGGGTATCCTGGTGGTGCAGTGCTGCATATCTATGATGCGCTATACAATCAGGAAGATGTCAAACACATTCTGGTTCGACATGAGCAAGCTGCAACGCATGCTGCAGATGGCTACGCTCGGGCTACAGGTAAACCTGGTGTGGTCTTAGTCACATCTGGTCCTGGTGCTACAAATGCTGTCACTGGTATTGCAACGGCATATATGGATTCCATTCCAATGGTGGTCATCACCGGTCAAGTTAGCACTGCTGTTATTGGTAGTGATGCTTTCCAGGAAGTTGATGCGGTTGGGATTACACGCCCGTGCGTCAAGCACAACTTTTTAGTTAAAGATATCAATGATCTCGCTGAGACAGTTAAAAAAGCATTTTATGTTGCTTCTACTGGGCGGCCGGGTCCTGTAGTTGTCGATGTTCCTAAAGACATTACTGATCCGTCGATAAAAGTACCTTATCACTACCCAGAAAAAGTGGTGATGCGTTCTTATCAGCCGACAGTGAAAGGCCATACCGGCCAAATCAAACGCGCTGTTGATTTGATGTTATCTGCCAAAAAACCCATGATTTATACGGGTGGTGGTGTTGTATTGGGTAATGGTTCAGATGAGTTACGAAAATTCGTTCGTCATCTGGGATTCCCTATTACCAGTACTCTAATGGGGCTAGGTGCTTATCCTGCAACAGATAAACAGTTCCTCGGTATGCTTGGGATGCATGGCACTTACGAAGCGAATATGGCGATGCATGATTGTGATGTGCTGGTTGCTATTGGTGCTCGTTTTGATGACCGGGTAACCGGAAAAATTGCAGAGTTTTGCCCGCACGCGCAGATCGTACATATTGATATCGATCCTTCCTCTATTTCTAAGACGATCACGGTAGATATTCCTATTGTTGGCAGTGTTCCTGATGTGCTTCAGGAAATGAACCATTTGTTGGCAACTAGCAGTAAAAAGCCACAGAAAAAAGCCATTGAAGAGTGGTGGAAAATCATTAATGGCTGGCGTGCTAAACAATGCATGAGCTATGACCGTAACAGTGACAAAATCAAGCCGCAATCAGTAATAGAGATGGTTCATGACATTACCAGTGGTGATGCTTATGTGACTTCAGATGTTGGCCAGCACCAGATGTGGGCCGCGCAATATTATGGTTTTGATAAACCAAATCGTTGGATTAATTCTGGTGGTCTGGGGACTATGGGCTTTGGTTTGCCTGCTGCTATGGGTGTCCAATTAGCATATCCGGAAGATACGGTCGTTTGTGTGACTGGTGAAGGTAGTATCCAAATGTGTATTCAGGAGTTATCAACCTGTCTGCAGTATGGATTGCCAATCAAAATTGTTGCTTTGAATAATCGTTATTTAGGTATGGTTCGTCAGTGGCAGGAATTTTTCTACGAAAATCGTTATTCGCACTCTTATATGGAATCATTACCAGACTTTGTGAAGTTAACCGAAAGTTATGGTCATGTCGGTATTCGCATTGAAAAACCTGAAGATCTCAGAGCAGAACTCGAACGAGGTTTTGCTATGAAAGATCGTTTGGTTTTCTTTGATATCGTTACCGATCAAACAGAAAACGTATATCCGATGATTGCTCAAGGTAAGGCACACAATGACATGCATATGTCACCATACAGTGCGCCTGCACAAGAGTCTGAAAGGGAGCTGTCATAACCATGCGCCATATTATTTCTATCCTGATCGAAAACGAAGCAGGGGCTTTGTCGCGTGTGGCGGGTCTTTTTTCTGCACGGGCATACAATATTGAGTCACTGACTGTTGCACCAACAGAAGATCCATCTTTGTCACGTATGACGATAGTGACTAACGGTACAGACCGTATCATCGAGCAAATTGTGAAACAACTAAACAAACTGATCGATGTTGTAAAACTAATGGACTTAACTGAAGGGCCTCACATTGAGCGTGAAATGATGCTGATTAAAGTCAAAGCAGCAACTATGGCTCAAAGAGAAGACGTTAAACGTCTTTGTGATATTTTTCGGGGACATATTATTGATGTGACCTCATCAACGTATACCATTGAATTGACAGGGGCTGTCAACAAGCTGGATTCATTTATCGAAGCACTTGCTGAACATAAAATTATTGAAACTGTCCGTTCAGGTGTCACAGGTATTGCTCGCGGCGAGAAAAGCTTGCACCTGTAAACTGAATTTATATTCGTTCAAGAAAATCTAAGGAATTCAATCATGAGTTTGAACATTTATTACGATAAAGATTGTGACTTATCAATCATCCAGGGGATGAAAGTCACCATCGTTGGTTATGGTTCACAAGGCCATGCCCACGCATGTAACCTGAAAGATTCAGGTGTTGATGTCACAGTTGCTTTACGTGCCGGTTCTTCATCTATTGCTAAAGCACAAGCTGCTGGTCTGACAGTTTCTGATAACGTCGGTGAAGCAGTGAAAGGTGCTGATCTGGTGATGATTCTGACACCTGATGAGTTCCAATCTCAGCTATACAAACAAGAAATCGAACCTAATCTGAAAAAAGGTGCTGTTTTAGCCTTTGCTCATGGTTTTGCGATTCTATATAACCAAATTCTTCCGCGTGAAGATCTTGACGTTATCATGATTGCACCAAAAGCGCCTGGTCATACAGTGCGTAGTGAATTTGTGAAAGGCGGTGGTATTCCTGACTTAATCGCTATCGAACAAGACGCTTCAGGCCGTGCAAAAGATATCGCACTGTCATATGCATCTGGTGTTGGTGGTGGCCGCACAGGTATTATCGAAACGACTTTCCGTGATGAAACAGAAACCGATTTATTTGGTGAACAAGCTGTTTTATGCGGTGGTGCCGTTGAATTAGTTAAAGCCGGCTTCGAAACATTAACCGAAGCAGGTTATGCACCTGAAATGGCGTACTTCGAATGTCTGCATGAGTTAAAACTGATTGTCGATCTGATGTATGAAGGTGGTATCGCCAATATGAATTATTCAATCTCGAATAATGCTGAATATGGTGAATACGTAACCGGTCCTCGTGTTATCAACGAAGAAAGTCGTTGGGCAATGCGTGAAGCACTGAAGAATATTCAGGAAGGCAAATACGCTAAACAATTCATTCAGGAAGGTCAGACGGGTTATCCTGAAATGACAGCAATGCGTCGTATTAATGCTGAGCATCCAATTGAACAAACCGGTGCAAAACTGCGTTCTATGATGCCTTGGATTCAAAAAATTGTTGATAAGTCTAAAAACTAATCAATTAATAGATTGAAAATCAACGGGGGCGGTTGTGAAAACAATCGCCCCCGTTTTGTTTGTGCGTCTGAACTGTCATAATGTAACGACTAATCAACAGGAGCCTGTATTTATGATTAATAGCGAAAAGCCTCAAAATCGCGGTATCTATTTACTACCGAATTTATTTACAACAGCTGGGCTGTTTGCAGGGTTTTACGCCATTGTCGCAGGCATTCGTGGTGACTTTGAAACAGCGGCTATCGCTATCTTTATCGCGATGATCATGGATGGGCTTGATGGCCGTATTGCACGTATGACTAATACCCAAAGTGCTTTTGGCGCGGAGTACGATAGTTTAGCGGATATGGTGTCGTTCGGTATGGCACCGGCATTAGTCATCTTTCAATGGTCGTTGAATGGGATGGGCAAGTTTGGCTGGATGGTAGCGTTTATCTATGCTGCCTGTGGTGCATTAAGACTGGCTAGATTTAATACTCAGATAGGAACGCAAGATAAACGTTATTTTCAGGGCCTGCCAAGCCCCGCTGCTGCGGCAATTATCGCAGGTTGGGTGTGGGCCGGTACAAGTAATGATTTCAGTGAGAATATGATTGCTATTTTCACCATTCCTATCACCTTTGGTGCAGCTATTCTGATGGTCAGTTCGATGCGTTACCATAGCTTCAAAGAGCTTGATTTAAGAAATAGGGTACCTTTTGTAGTGATGCTGGTACTCGTACTAATTTTTGCACTGGTTGCTATAGACCCACCGACAATCTTATTTAGCGTATTCTTGATTTATGGCTTATCTGGCCCTGTTTTTACTTTGTTGAAGCTGCGCCAGCATCGTTCAGAACGCGCTCAAGCAAAAGAAGAATAAAATAAACAATACTATTGATAATCTGGTTCACACATTTATGACTGATAAGCTAATAATTTTTGATACAACTTTACGCGACGGTGAGCAGAGCCCGGGCGCATCGATGACAAAGGATGAAAAAGTCCGTATTGCTAAAGCGCTCGAGCGCATGCGGGTTGATGTTATCGAGGCTGGGTTTCCCATTGCCAGCACCGGTGACTTTGAAGCGGTTCAAGCCGTTGCCAAGGCCGTTAAGGATAGTCGTATTTGTGGACTATCCAGAGCATTAGATGCCGATATCGACAGAGCAGGTGAAGCACTTAAACTAGCTAATGCGTCGCGCATCCATACCTTCATTGCAACATCACCTATCCATATGAAAATGAAACTGCGGATGGAGCCTGATCAGGTAATTGAAAACGCAGTTCGTGCAGTAAAACGTGCCAGACAATATACAGACGATGTCGAGTTTTCTCCAGAAGATGCTGGTCGTAGTGAAACTGATTTTCTGTGTCGAATTCTTGAGGCAGTCATCGATGCGGGTGCATCGACTTTGAACATTCCTGACACGGTCGGTTATAACTTGCCCCACCAGTTTGGTTCATTAATTTCAACCTTACGTGAACGTATTCCCAACGCGGATAAAGCCATATTTTCTGTTCATTGCCATAATGATCTGGGTCTGGCTGTTGCCAACTCCCTATCGGCGGTCATGAATGGAGCAAGACAGGTTGAATGTACTATCAATGGTTTAGGTGAACGCGCTGGTAATGCCGCTTTAGAAGAAATTGTGATGGCGGTAAGAACACGTCAGGATATGTTCCCGTGCGATACCGATATTGATACCCAACATATCTTGTCTGCCTCACGGTTAGTGTCTGGTATTACCGGTTTTGTTGTTCAGCCAAATAAAGCGATTGTGGGTGCCAATGCCTTTGCCCATGAGTCAGGTATACATCAGGACGGTGTACTGAAAAACCGTGAAACCTACGAAATTATGCGTGCTGAAGATGTTGGCTGGAATACTAACAGAATGGTGCTTGGTAAACATTCAGGCCGAAATGCCTTCCGAAGTCGCCTTCAGGAGTTAGGCATTGAATTATCATCTGAAACTGACTTGAATGCCGCATTTACACGCTTTAAAGAGCTGGCAGATAAAAAACATGAAGTTTTTGATGAAGATATCCAAGCCTTAGTGAGTGACACAGTGGCCACTGCGGATGAACGTGTGAGTTTAATCTCAATGAAGGTGTGTAGTGAAACTGGCGAAACGCCTTTTGCTACAGTGACATTGTCAGTCGATGGTAGAGAAGTACAGACTCAAATGAGTGGCGGGGGACCTGTTGATGCGGCATATAAAGCCATAGAGTCTATTGTACAGAGTCAAACAGAGCTTCAACTGTATTCGGTTAATAGCATTACAACGGGAACCGATGCGCAAGGTGAAGTCAGTGTTCGTCTTGAGAAAGGCGGACGAATTGTAAGTGGTCAGGGTGCAGATACCGATATTGTGATTGCTTCAGCAAAAGCTTATCTCAATGCATTGAATAAAATATTAAGCCCTGTTGACCGAGCTCATCCTCAAGTCTAATGGCATTAACGCAATATCAATACTCAGTATTGTCTGAAATGGGCATACCTGTCTGGACACTACGTCAGAGCAATAATACTGAAATAATAAAGGCTAATGAGTCACTATCATCAGATAATTTGCAGAGTCAGTCTCTGCAAATTCCTGATGATGTCGAACTGCTTATTGTTGTTGAAACTACACAATTAGACACAGTTGAACGTCGATTATTATCCAGTATTCTTAAAGCCGTCAGCTTAGATACTAGGCAACAACTAATGATTGAGTCGTCAGACTTGGGGCTCATGCACCAAGATAATTTTCATAGTAAAACAATTATTACTATGACTCAGACTGAACACAGCTTACCTGATGATATTGAATGCGTTCAGTTACCATCTTTAGCAGCCATGCAAAGTCAACCCTCTTTAAAAGCCGTTGCCTGGCAACGATTAAAACATTATCGCACCGCTTTTAATTAACGGATAAAAAATATGGTCTCCCCAAGAGTAATGACGGATCAGGACTTGCAGGTTGTTCATAATATCGAATGCTCAGCAAATCAGTTTCCGTGGACGCTCAAGAACTTTTCCGATAGTCTTGATGCCGGACATTATGCATGGGTCTATTCTGATGCTTATGATGTGATTTTGGGTTATGCCATTGTACAGTTAGTCCTGGACGAAGCTCATCTGCTTAACCTTTGTGTCAGACCAGATATGCAACGACAAGGATATGGTCGATTTATACTTGAGCATATCATTGATTTTTCCAAAGCCCGATCGGCTTCGATTGTGGTTTTAGAAGTTAGAGAGTCAAACAAGAAAGCACAAAATCTCTATGAACAGCTAGGTTTTAATGAAATGTCAGTCCGCAGAGCTTATTACCCGGCAGAAAATGGTAGAGAGAATGCAATATTGATGGGTTTGGATTTATCTATGTTATCGATTTTCGGTGATATATAAGTAAACTCAAGACCACGGCACTTGATATCATCTGAGTGCTCTTTTAGAATAATTGACTCAATTACTCGGTTATTTTTCACATATTAGGAGATAAAAACATGGCTTATGAATTGCCACCACTTCCCTATGCTAAGGATGCATTAGAACCAACAATTTCAGCAGAAACGCTTGAATATCATTATGGTAAACATCACCAAACTTATGTGACTAACTTGAATAACTTGGTACCGGGTACTGAATTTGAAGGTAAGTCATTAGAAGAAATCATCACTAAAGCTTCTGGTGGTATCTTTAATAATGCCGCGCAAGTTTGGAACCATACTTTCTACTGGAACTGCATGACACCAAATGCAAAAGGTGCTCCAGAAGGCGATTTAGCTGCTGCTATCGACAGCACATTTGGTTCTTTTGATGAATTTAAAGAAGCATTCAGCAAATCAGCGGCGACAAACTTTGGTTCAGGCTGGACTTGGTTAGTCAAAAATGCTGATGGCAGTATTGCTATCGTTAACACAAGTAATGCTGGCTGCCCGCTGACAGATGGTCAAAAACCTTTATTGACTGTTGACGTTTGGGAACATGCTTATTACATTGACTTCCGTAATGCACGCCCTAAATATCTGGAAGCTTTCTGGGGCTTGGTTAACTGGGACTTCGTATCAGCAAACTTTGCTGGCTAGTTAATCGTGTTGTAGAGTAAATTTGTTTATTACTTTATAACATTATAAAATACACGATTTTTGATAAATGGCAGTTTCATTTGAAACTGCCATTTTTCGTTTATTGGCTTTAAAAAGCCGTTTTTTTTAATGCCGTCAGGGCAAGGAGTACAAGCCATGACAGAGTCGGTCATGCCCACATACGGACGTCTAGACGTCACTTTTAGTGAAGGTAAAGGCGCTTGGTTAACTGATACAGATGGAAAACGCTATCTTGATGCGTTAAGCGGTATTGCTGTATGTAATTTGGGGCATTGCCATCCTGCTGTGACGCGAGCTATTCAGCACCAGGCGGAAACATTAGTACATACTTCCAATATGTACCATATTGCTTTGCAAGAAAAACTGGCTGATAAGCTAACGGCCTTGTCTGGAATGGATCAGGTGTTTTTTTGTAATTCAGGTGCAGAAGCCAATGAAGCTGCAATTAAGATTGCTCGCAAATATGGCCACAGTAAAGGCATAGATAAGCCTGTAGTGATTGTAATGGATGGCAGTTTCCATGGTCGTACAATGGCGACGTTGACTGCTACAGGTAATGCTAAAGTACAGGTAGGATTTGATCCTTTAGTGCCTGGCTTTGTCCGTGTTCCATACAATGATCTTGATGCTTTACGCATGGCGATTGGTCACTGGCCTGAAGCTGTGGCAGTGTTACTTGAACCTGTACAAGGTGAAGGCGGAATTAAAATACCTGACAGTGAATATTTAGCGGGTGTTCGTGCCATCTGTACACAACGCAAATTACTGATGATGCTGGATGAAGTGCAGACAGGTATTGCCAGAACGGGTAAATGGTTTGCTTATCAACATAATGTAGAGCTCGTACCTGATGTGATGACCTTGGCGAAAGGGCTGGGTAATGGTATGCCAATTGGCGCTTGTCTTGTTGCTGGTAATGCTGTTGGTATTTTACAAGCAGGTAATCATGGTTCGACATTTGGTGGCAATCCGTTAGCCTGTAGTGCAGCATTAAGCGTATTAAACACGATCGAAGAAGATGGCATATTGGGACACGTCAACGTGCTTGGAAAACAAATGCTGGAAGGTTTTCAGCAAAGACTGCTTGGCAAAGCTGGCGTGAAAGATGTGCGTGCACATGGGATGATGTTTGGTATCGAGTTATCAATGCCTTGTGCTGAGTTGGTTAAAAAAGCACTAGCAGAAGGTCTGTTGATTAATGTCACAGCAGAATCTGTTATTCGTTTATTACCACCGTTAATCCTCAATGTTGAGGAGTCCCAAATGATCGTAGATAAGGTGAGTAAACTCGTACTCGAGTTTTTGTCTTCGCAACAGGTTGAGAGTGTAGCCTAAACATGAGACATTTTTTAACTTTAAAAGACTTGAGTGCTGATGAGTTAGAAGCATTAATTAATCGTGCATCTGAGCTCAAAAAAATGCAGCATAAAGGTGAAATTTACCAGCCTTTGAAGAATAAAGTCCTGGCGATGATTTTTGAAAAGTCATCTACACGTACCAGGGTTTCCTTTGAATCAGCCATGATACAGTTTGGTGGTGGCTCAATATTTTTATCACCTGATGATACTCAACTTGGCCGTGGTGAACCTGTAGAAGATTCTGCACGTGTAATTTCATCTATGGTGGATGCGGTAATGATCCGTACCTTTGAACATGCCAAGATTGAAACATTTGCAAAATACTCTTCTGTTCCGGTAATCAATGCTCTGACCGACGATTTTCATCCATGTCAGTTATTAGCCGATATGCAGACTTATCAAGAGCATCGTGGTTCAATTAAAGGTAAGAAAGTGGTCTGGATTGGGGATGGCAATAATATGTGCCATTCATATATCAATGCTGCGCAACAATTTGGCTTTGAGCTGCATATAGCCACGCCGGTAGGTTATGAACCGAAAGCGGATATTGTGTCGTCGGTAGATGCCACAATTGCGTTATTCAATAATCCAGCAGAGGCGGCAAAAGATGCGGATCTTGTTGTAACTGATGTTTGGGCCAGCATGGGACAGGAAGAAGAACAACGTAAACGTGAAGAAGCTTTTGCTGAGTTTCAGGTCAATAATGACATCATGAAACTGGCAGCAAAAGACGCTTTGTTTATGCACTGCTTACCTGCACATCGTGGCGAAGAAGTCACCGCCGATGTCATTGATGGTGAACAAAGTGTTGTATGGGATGAAGCTGAAAATCGATTACATGCACAAAAGGCTTTATTAGAGTTTTTATGTGCAGAGCAAGAGCTTAGTTAATTTAGCTCTTGCTCTAATGCTTCCAGACGCTCTATCGTACCTATATCAGACCAGCGGCCATCATATAACTCTGCAGTCATCCGCTTATTTTTTATCGCTTCTTCAAACAATGGCCTAAGCGCTTTGCGTTCGACTTTCAGGTGTTGGAAAAGTCGAGGATGGTAGAGGCCAATACCACTAAAAGTAAATTTACTCTTGCCTTCAAGGCTGACTAAATTATCCGCTTGGATTGCAAAGTCGCCATCAGCATTATGATCAGGATTGTTTACCATAATTAGATGGCAGTCAGTACCAGCTGCTAGCGCATGTCTTATTAGCACAGAAAAGTCAAAGTCCGTCCAGATATCGCCATTGACCACAATGAATGGTTCGTCACCCAGCAGACTTAATGCTTGAGTTATACCGCCTGCTGTCTCCAAGCTGCCAGCGGTTTCGGGTGAATAAACGATGCGACAACCGTAATTCTCACCATTGCCAAGAACAGCAGGAAACTGTTCACCCAGGTGAGCATAATTAATCACGATTTCCTGAATACCTGCAGATACTAAATTATCAATAAGGTATTCAATCAGACGCTTATTTCCAGCATATACAAGCGGTTTGGGAGTGTGATCTGTTAAAGGTCGCAAGCGTTCACCTCGGCCTGCAGCTAAAATCATTGCTTTCATTTTATTGCCATAATTTCGGGGGTAAAGGTAAGAAACTCATATAAAGCCTCAAGTTCTTTGTATCGCTCGCAGACTTCCAGTACATAGTGAAGCGTAAGAGGTAAGTCATTAAGGTAATTAGCTTTACCATCACGATAGTTGAGGCGGCAAAAGATGCCAAGCACTTTAAGGTGTCGCTGCAATCCGGTCAAATCAAACCAACGCTGTAGATCCTTACCTTGGGATTGTGTAATCAGTTTGTTATTTATTGCTTGTTCTTTGTAGTAGTTTAGCCAGTTCTGCTGCTGTTCAGCTGGCCACTGAATGTAACAATCTTTCAATAATGACACCAAATCATAGGTAATTGGGCCGACCACCGCATCCTGAAAATCGATAATACCGAGGGTATTGTCGGCACAGACCATTAGGTTTCGGCTGTGGTAATCACGATGAACAAAGCAGCTAGGTTGCTGTTGTATTTCATCAATAAGAAAATCATAGACAGCGGTGAGTATTTTCGGGACTTTTAAGTCTAAATGTCGACTCAGAAACCAATCAGGGAATAGTGACATTTCATCCCGTAGTTTTGTCTCATCATAATCAGGCAATGATGTGTTTGCCGGATGAGTTTTTTGCATAGAAATTAACTCATTAATGGCTTTCCGATAGAGATTATCGGCATTGGCAGATGTTAATGACTTTAAAAAGGAAGTATCGCCAAAATCGCTGAGCACTAAATAGCCATTATCTTCATCTTTGGCATAGATATGTGGTACTGCGACATCATATTTTGCAAGAAACTCATCAACTTTGATAAAGCTGCTTATATCTTCATGCTCAGGTGGTGCATCCATCACGATGTAGGAGCTGTTAGTTTGTTTCAAGCGGAAATATCTTCTGAAACTGGCATCACTGGAGGCTACAGTGATATTTAAATGATCATCAGGAAATAGTTTTTCTACCCAGGTAGTCAGTTGATTGAGTCTGGCATCGTTGATCGCGTTTTTCATGTAATTTTTACTCAAAATCTAAGTCTTTGTTCTTTATTTATAAATTTAGTTTGTGATGAAATCATTGTGACTCTATGAAAAGAGTGGTGTGAATATTATTTATATCTGGCGTATTATCGGGAATTATTTCCTAACTCATCAGTCAATCTGATGGGTGTTAAATAATGCTTTAGCTACAATGGAGTCGCAATGAAAAAATTTTTAATATCGGCACTTTTATTAAGTGCATCTTCAGCTGTTATCGCTCAAGAGTATGTCACACCTGCTGATATGCCAGAAGCAGCACAAACGAAAATGTATTCTATCCTCACAGACTACAATAAATGCATGATGCAAGGACACTTGCATTCGAATCATACAGCTGAAAACCCACAAAAAGCCGCTGAAGCAGTTATGCAAAGCTGTGAAAACCACCTTGATGAACTGAAAACGCATTTAACGTCCAACGGCGTTGAAAGCAGTTTAGTTGAAGGTATGGCTAAGTCAATGCGTTCAAAAGCCGCTCGTCAGCTTATGACAAAAACAATGAACAATTATGCAGCACAAGCTGCTGCTATGGCTAATGCCGAAAAACTGAAAGAGCAATCAGCAAACGAATAAATGTTTTACTCATTGAGTTGAAGAACATCAACGCCTTCCTTGTTCAACAACTCAATGAGTTTTATCAGTGGCAAACCAATCAGACTATTTGGGTCATCGCCGTCTAATTTAGTAAATAAAGCAATGCCTAAGCCTTCGGATTTAAAACTGCCAGCACACTGATAGGGCTTTTCTTGTTCCAGATAAAAGTGAATCTGCTTTTCAGACAGTGATCTGAAATGAACAGTAAAAGGTTCTACTAAGTGATGCATCGTTAGGCTTTGAGCGTTATACAAGGCTAAGCCTGTATAGAAGGTGACAGCCTTACCTGAAGCAGATAAAAGCTGTTTTACAGCCGTTTCATGATTGCCGGGTTTACCTAAGATTTTGCCATCTATCACTGCAACCTGGTCAGAACCAATAATGAGTGCTTCAGGGTAGTCTTTAGCAATGGCTAAGGCTTTTTCCTTTGCTAAGCGTTCAACCAGTGATGGGGCTGTTTCCCCTTCAAGTACAGATTCATCTATATCGGGTGCGTGTTGTATAAAGTCTATCCCCAGCTTTTTTAAAACTTCAGCTCTGAACGGTGAGCTGGAGCCCAGTATTAATGTCTGCATGATATTTTTCAATGTTATTAAGTTTAGGTAATAACTGTGGGCACTGTTCTACCTGTTAGCACAGCTATATTGGCTAACTGGTTTGCCAGCTCGATAAGCTCAGATAAGGCTGTCTGTGTATCTTGATTTAGTCTATCAGGCCTGTCTTCATAAGATTCGATATATACGCGTAATGTGGCGCCTTCTGTTCCGGTACCTGACAATCTGTAAATAATTCTGTCACCACCTTCAAAGCCAATACGAATGCCTTGTTTTTCAGCGATACTGTTGTCGATAGGGTCATGATAACTAAAGTTATCCGCATAGCTGACAACTCGCTCTCCGAACTGTTTCTTTGGCAAGCTTGGGAGCTGAGTTTGCAGATGTTGAATTAACGCTTCTGCTTGTTCAGTAGGAACACCTTCGTAATCATGTCGAGTGTAATAATTCCGCCCAAATTGTTGCCAATGTTGATTAACCAGCTCAGCGACGGACTGATGTTTAACCGCTAAAATATTTAGCCAGAAAAGGACTGCCCACAAGCCATCTTTTTCACGAATATGATTCGAGCCTGTGCCAAAGCTTTCCTCGCCGCAGAGAGTGACGCGATTTGCGTCTAATAAGTTACCAAAGAACTTCCAGCCGGTCGGCGTTTCATGTGATTCGATACCCAGTTTTTCAGCAACGCGATCGGCGGCCTGGCTGGTTGGCATTGAGCGAGCTATACCCGCAATACCAGATTTATAAGCAGGGATGTACTGTGAATTCGCAGCGAGAATCGCCAAGCTATCAGACGGGGTGACAAAAAACTGTTTACCCAGGATCATATTACGATCACCATCGCCATCCGAAGCGGCGCCAAAATCAGGCGCATCATCAGAAAATAATTCTGTAACGAGTTGTTCGGCATAAGTCAGATTCGGATCAGGGTGACCACCACCAAAGTCAGGTAATGGAATACCATTTATCACTGTGCCGGCAGGGGCGCCTAGACGTTTTTCTAAAATCTCAATTGCATAAGGACCGGTGACCGCATGCATGGCATCGAAGCGCATAGAAAAGTTGCTGGAAGTTAGTAGTGCTTGTATGGCACGGAAATCAAAAATAGTTGCCATCAATTCTGTGTAATCGACTACGGAATCAATTACTTCAACACTCATCTCTCCTAAACTCTGCGTGCCTAATTTATGAAGAGCGATATCTGCTGCATTGGATATTTTGTATTGGCTGATTTCAGCTGTTTGCTGATAGATTTGATTGGTAATTGATTCCGGCGCTGGACCGCCATTACTCGTGTTAAATTTTATGCCGAAATCACCATCAATACCCGCGGGGTTATGACTGGCAGATAAAATCAAGCCACCAAAAGCCTGATATTTTCTGATAACGCATGATGCAGCAGGTGTCGACAGAATACCATTTTGACCAACCCAGACATGAGCAAAACCATTGGCTGCTGCCATTTTCAGAATTATCTGTATGGCTGTTTGGTTATAATAACGGCCATCGCCACCGACAACGAGGGTTTTACCTTCACAATCACCCAGCGCGTTAAAAGTCGATTGAATAAAGTTTTCCAGATAGTGGGGTTGTTTAAATACACTTACTTTCTTGCGTAAACCAGAAGTGCCTGGTTTTTGGCCTTCAAAAGGTGTGGTATTTATCGTCGAAATTGGCATAAAAACTTTCCTGAATGAAACAATTGAGCAGCATTATTGCTAGACTCACGCTATTTGAATGTAATCCACTATACTAAGTCCATGAATAAGCCTCAACACATTGATAAAGCACATTTGATGCGGATGGCAACATACGCTTCTGTGGCGACAGCCATCACTTTGATAATAGCCAAGTTATTTGCCTGGTTCCTGACTGATTCGGTCAGTGTATTAGCCACATTAGTCGATTCTAGTTTGGATGTTTTGGCATCTATTTTAAATATGATTGCCGTACATCACGCATTACAACCAGCAGATAGAGAACATCGTTTTGGTCACGGCAAGGCAGAATCACTCGCTGGTCTGGGTCAATCAATGTTTATCGCAGGGTCTGCTGGCATCCTGCTACTTCAGGCTATAAATCGTCTGTTCAAACCCGAGGCAATGGAGCAGGGGATGACGGTGAGCCTAGCTGTTATGCTGTTTTCTATTGTAGCTACATTAGCATTAATGACATTCCAGAATTATGTCATCAGAAAGACGGACTCAACCGCAATTAAAGCGGATGCCCTTCATTACAAAACAGATTTGTTGGTCAATGGCGGTGTCATCCTGGCATTAGTGCTTAGCATGAATGGCTGGTACTTATCTGACCCTATCATTGCTATCGCCATAGCATTGTTTATTTTGCACAGTGCCTGGGGCATTGTGAAAGAATCGATTGATTTACTCATGGATCATGAATTGCCGGATGAAGAGCGGGAAAAAATTAGTGCATTGATATTGAATCATCCTCAAGCAAGGGGATTACACGATTTACGGACCCGGCGTTCAGGCACAACGGTCTTTGTACAACTTCATTTGGAGCTGGATGAAAGACTGACCTTAAGAGAAGCACATGAGATTGCCGATAAACTTGAGCATCAGATAGCTGACTTATTCGATGATGCAGAAGTGATTATCCATGAAGATCCGATTACTCATTTACCGCTAGAGTCATAACATAAAGTGAATACAATACGGTGACGATTTCGTATAATTAGCACACAACAATATTGAGGCCAGTACAATTATTACCTTCGATTTATCCACTCAAATAACCATCGCTGTCGCGGTGTGTGTTCTACTGTGTTTAGTGTTTGTGATTAAACGTAAAAGAAAACGTTCACGTTATTCAAGAAAGCTGGAACGTTCATTACAATCAATAAAAAAGCAAGAAGCAAAATCTATTATTATTCCTGATGGTTTAGGTGGGGCGATAGAAATAGAACGCTTACTGCTGATTGAGCAAGGGTTATTGATTATTGAAACATATCCGATGTCAGGACATTTATTTGGTGCCGATCACATAGATCAATGGACACAAATTATCGACGGTAGAAGCTTCAAGTTCACCAATCCACTACATCGGATCTACAACACTAAACATGCGTTGCAGTTATTAGCACCGAAAGTCCCAATCTTTTGCCGTATAGTCTTTTCT
The DNA here is from genome assembly GCF_002335235.1 of Methylophaga sp. UBA2012. Classification (NCBI taxonomy): domain Bacteria; kingdom Pseudomonadati; phylum Pseudomonadota; class Gammaproteobacteria; order Thiotrichales; family Piscirickettsiaceae; genus Methylophaga; species Methylophaga sp. UBA2012. Next base: position 39,463 of record NZ_DDCG01000009.1, read on the forward strand.
GAAAATAGTAACTTTCCTAAAGGTAAACCCAGCGAAGTCTCTGTTATCAGAACCTTAGATGAAGATTTGCAGGGGCTTGCTAAGGAACCAAGTGTAAATCAACTTGGAGAGATTGCATGGGAGCGAATCATCAGAATTGCTCGTACTGACGGCCAATCATTGTTGAGGGATGTCAAAATATAATGGAAACCAAACCACTTGTTCTTGCTATTTCATCTCGGGCTTTATTCGATTTGGATGAAAGTCATAGAATCTATGAAGAACAAGGCACAGAGGCTTATTGTAACTATCAAATCGAAAATGAAGATGTGCCTCTGTCACCAGGCGGCGCCTTTAGTTTAGTGCGTAAATTATTGGCATTGAATGATAACAATCCCAATACGCCTAAAGTTGAAATTATTCTGTTATCACGTAATTCTGCCGATACTGGACTACGCGTTTTTAATTCCATACAGCATCATAAATTAGCTATTACTCGTGCGGTATTTACATCAGGTAGCAGTCCGTACAGATATGTAGCGCCTTTTAACGCACATCTATTTTTATCAACCAGTCCTGAAGACGTGGGTATGGCGTTGGAAGCCGGTATTGCTGCCGCCACTATTCTGCCATCACATATCAGAAGTAATAATGACAGTGATCAGCTTAGAATCGCATTTGATGGTGACGCTGTTCTTTTTTCTGATGATTCGGAACGTATTTTCAAAGAAAAAGGCTTGAAAGCTTTCACTGAAAATGAGCAGCAGACCGCGCGTGAACCCTTACCCGGTGGACCATTTAAAGATTTCTTGATGGCACTGAATCAGATTCAGACTGAATACGGTGAGAATGCATCACCTATCAGAACAGCATTAGTCACAGCGCGTTCTGCGCCTGCACATGAACGTGTTATTCGTACTCTAAGAGCATGGGATATACGAATTGACGAAGCTATATTCCTGGGAGGAATGGATAAAGGCCCGTTTTTGAAATCATTCGGTGCGGATATCTTTTTTGATGACCAGGAAAAGCATTGTCAATCCGCTGTGGAACATGTTGCTACCGGACATGTTCCGCATGGTGTTGCAAATCAAAAAAAAGCGCAGGATTAACCTCTAGTGGTCAATGCATCGATATCTGATTGGATAAAACAACTCAGTGAAGAGGATATGCCAATCTTTGCTGGCACTGTGGCGAATGTCACCAAGGCATTACATAGTGGTAAAAGTTCAGCATCAGATGTGGCTAATATTATTCTTCAGGATGCCTCTTTAACCAGTCGGGTTTTGAAGGCAGCCAATACCGTTCATTTCAATCCAACCAGACACAGCATCAGCACTGTTTCTCGTGCAGTAATGGTCATGGGGTTTGATCAAATAAAAGTCATTACACTGTCAATGGCGCTCATTGATAATCTGAGAGTAGGTGAACAACGCGCCCAGTTGATTCAAGAAATGGCTTTTGCATTTCATGCAGCTACTCAAGCACAAGAGTTTGCAAAACAGTTGAAGTTAGACGACGCCGAAGATATTTTTGTTGCGACCTTACTTTCACGTCTTGGCTATATGGCATTTTGGGCATTTGCTGGTGAAGAAAGCCTGACACTGTTGAATGAAATGCATGAAGGAATAGAGTCAACCAAGGCAGAGCTGAAAGTGTTGGGCTTCAGACTGACTGACTTAACAAAAACCCTCTGTCATGATTGGTCATTAGGCGAGTTACTTAATGACTATTTGAATAATCGCTTGTCGGCAAAAAATACCAAGGTTATTTCTCTGGCTGTTGATATTGCAACAACAGCACAGCAGGGATGGAAGCAGGTAGAGCTAGAAACAGTATCTAAGCGTGTGGCTCAAATTTGTGATGTGTCAGTTGAAAAAGCAAAAAAATTAGTTCTATCTAATGTGAACAAATCGAAAGAGCTGACAGTGCTATACGGAAGCGAACAAATCAGCAGGGCAATTCTGTTACCCGACCATATCGATGAAGCTGAAGCCTTACCAAAGCTTGATATTCCTGATGTTCTGAATGATTTTTCTGCTCCCGATTTTGACTATCTAATGAGAGTGTCACAAGAGATGACACAGGTACTACAAGAGCTGCCGCTACCATCAATCAGTATTGTTCTGGAAATGACGCTTGAAGGACTCACGCGCGGTTTGGGTATGGATCGGGCTGTGTTCATGTTGCTGAATGAAACACGAACAAAGTTAACCTGCAAAACAGGGCTAGGAAAACAGGTCGATGAGCTTAAACAGCAGTTAATTATTGATCTGGCTTCCAATCAGGTATTTAAAAGAGTAGTAGAGCAGCGTCAGTCTTTATTTCTAGAGAAAAGTAACGAAGACAATATTTCCAAACAAATCAGAGCCATGCTAGAAGGGTCATCGTATTTGCTCATGCCTGTAGTGGTAAAAAATAAAGTTATTGGCTTGTTTATGGCCGATCGAAGTTCGAGCAAGCGAGATATTTCTCAGCAAGAATTCATTGCATTTCAGCAGTTTTGCCAGCAAACGAACATGGGAATTAGTTTTTTAGCGATTCAAGGCTAGTTTTATCGAAATGTTATCGCTATAATAGCCGACTTCTTTCAGGCATCAGGCATGCCTGATAAATGATTATGCGAGAGTGGCGGAATTGGTAGACGCGCTGGATTTAGGTTCCAGTAGGGTAACCTGTGAGAGTTCGAGTCTCTCCTCTCGTACCATTACTACAATAGGCGGATGGCGAAACCGCCATGCCTAAATCCCCATGTTTGAGGTTAGAGAATGCAAGTTACTGTAGAAAACGTGAGCGAACTTGGTCGCCGTATGACCGTCACAGTCGAAGATGCCAATATCGAGCAAGCAGTACAGGAACGCCTTAAGTCAATTAGACCTAATGTGAAAATGGCGGGTTTCCGTCCCGGCAAAGTACCGATGAACATGGTCGCTAAAACACACGGACCATCTGCACGTCGTGAAGTTATTGACTCTCTTGTTCAGGAAAGCATGCGTGAAGCCTTCACCCAAGAAGGTGTTAATCCAGCTAGTCCTCCACATATCGATAGTATGGATGAAAAAGGCAGTAACTTTATCTATACCCTTAACTACGAAGTTTTCCCAGAAGTAGAAAGTGTCAAACTTGATGACATTACATTGGAAAAAACAGTTGCTGAAGTGACTGATGAAGATGTAGACCGTATGTTGGAAACGCTACGTGAACAGCGTATGTCGTGGGAACCACTAAAACGTGGTGCGAAAGAAGGCGATGGCATTACTATTGATTTCGTTGGTACCATCGACGGTGAAGAATTCCAGGGCGGCAAGGGTCAGGATGTGTTACTCGAATTAGGCGAAGGACGTATGTTGCCTGAGTTCGAAGAACAATTAATTGGTAAAAAAGCCGATCAGGAAGTTGAAGTTACATTAACTTTCCCTGAAGATTACCGTGCAGAGCACTTACAAGGTAAAGAAGCTAAATTTGCTGTTACCGTCAAACAAGTTGCTAAGAAAAAATTACCTAAACTGGATAAAGAATTTGCTGAACTGTGTGGTGTCGAAGATGGCATCGCTGCACTGAAAAAAGAAGTCCGTGCCAATATGGAACGTGAACTGAAATCAGCATTAAAAACACTGAACAAACGTAAAGCGATGGATTCATTGGCCAAAAACAATGAAATTGCTTTACCGTCAGCCCCTGTTGAACGTGAAGCACAATATCTTGTTGAGCAAGCAAAAAACAATCTCCGCAATCAGGGCGTAAATGTTGAAGGTTTGCCTTTCAATCCTGACAATTTTAAAGAAAATGCAGAAAAGCGCGTTAAGTTAAGCCTTTTGATTGGTAAGATTATTTCTGATAACGAAATTCGTCCTGAGGAAGATCGCGTAAAAGAAGCTATTGACGCGATTGCGGCTAGCTACGAAGATCCAGAAGAAGTTGTTACCTTCTACATGAACAATCAAGAAAGACTGTCAGAAATTCAAATGACAGTTGTAGAGGACATGGTAGTTGAATGGATTTATGACCATGTTAAAGTAGAAGAGAGTACATCGACATTCTCAGACGTCGTTAATGCAGTATCTAACTAATTAACAACGCTGATATTGAATGCAGCCCGTACTCATGTGAAATGGGTATGGGCTGTTTTTTTATTGGGACCTTGAAATTAGGATGGTTATGACAAATAAATTTTCTGGTGAAGAAACCAGTATGATTCAAAACGCACTGGTGCCTATCGTCGTTGAGCAAACATCTCGTGGTGAACGCTCGTATGATATTTTTTCTCGTTTATTAAAAGAACGTGTCATATTTTTAGTCGGCCCTGTTGAAGATCAAATGGCTAACCTGGTAGTTGCCCAGTTGTTATTCCTTGAATCAGAAAATCCTGATAAAGACATTCATCTATATATCAATTCACCTGGTGGTGCAGTAACGGCTGGGTTAGCTATTTACGATACCATGCAGTTTATTAAACCTAATGTCAGCACATTGTGTATTGGTCAGGCCGCCAGTATGGGCGCGGTTCTTTTAGCCGGTGGTGCAGAAGGAAAGCGTTATTGTCTGCCTAATTCACGTATCATGGTGCACCAGCCATTAGGTGGTTTCCAGGGACAAGCTTCTGATTTTGATATTCACGCAAAAGAAATTTTGAGTATTCGTGATCGTTTAAACGGAATTCTTGCCAAGCATACTGGTCAAGATATAGAAGCAATTCGTAAAGATACTGACCGTGATAACTTCATGAACGGTGAACAAGCTGTCGAATATGGTTTAATCGACTCAGTATTAACAAGCCGACCTACAGAATAAGCAATCTCGGCCGATAAAATTTATAGATGACGCGTAAGGTAGTAAAAATATGAGCGACGACAAAAATAACGATGATAAATTACTTTATTGCTCTTTTTGTGGAAAAAGTCAGCATGAAGTAAAAAAATTAATCGCTGGTCCATCTGTATTTGTTTGTGACGAATGCGTCGATCTATGCAACGACATTATTCGTGAAGAAATGCAGGAAATGGCGACTGAAGAAGCCGAAAGTAAATTACCTACACCTCGCGAAATTAATGATGCACTAGATAATTACGTGATCGGACAAGAACGCGCTAAGCGTTACCTTTCTGTTGCGGTTTATAACCATTACAAACGTCTTCGTACGGCTAATAAAGATAACGACGTAGAACTGTCTAAAAGCAATATTCTTTTAATCGGGCCTACCGGTAGCGGTAAAACGTTATTAGCTGAGACATTAGCCAGACAGTTAAATGTGCCTTTTACTATGGCTGATGCTACCACGCTTACAGAGGCCGGTTATGTAGGGGAAGATGTTGAAAATATCATCCAGAAGCTACTGCAAAAATGTGATTATGACGTTGATAAAGCAGAGACAGGCATCGTCTATATTGATGAGATAGATAAAATTTCTCGCAAATCAGACAACCCATCAATTACTCGCGATGTGAGTGGTGAAGGTGTTCAACAAGCATTGCTGAAATTGATTGAGGGAACGATTGCCTCTGTACCACCACAAGGCGGACGCAAACATCCTCAACAAGAGTTCTTACAGGTAGATACAAGTAAAATTTTATTTATCTGTGGTGGTGCTTTTGCTGGTTTGGATAAAGTTATCAGAAATCGTACCCAAAAAGGTGGTATTGGCTTCTCTGCTGAAGTAAAAAGTGTGGATGACAATAAGCCATTGAGTGAGTCATTACGGACGGTCGAGCCTGAAGATCTTATTCAATATGGTCTTATTCCAGAGTTTGTTGGTCGCCTACCGGTAGTTGCTACATTGGATGAGCTAGACGAAAAAGCATTGGTTCAGATTCTAACTGAACCTAAAAATGCACTAACTAAGCAGTATCAACAATTATTCAATATGGAAAATGCTGAACTTGAGTTCAGAGATGATGCATTAAGAGCTATCGCCAGAAAAGCTATGGAGAGAAAAACAGGCGCTCGTGGTTTACGATCTATCATTGAAAATGTGTTGCTTGATACTATGTTTGAGTTACCGTCAGCAGATAACGTTTCCAAAGTAGTGATTGATGAAAGTGTGATTGCTGGTGAGAACTCACCTATTTTGATTTACGAAGATCAAAGCACTGATATGGCCTCTGGCGATAAATAATCAGTCAACTATACCGTTGTATCTGCACATTAAATCAAGCATACGATTTCTGTATGCTTGATTTTTTATTGTCTGACCCCATATTGAATTCATGTCCTAAATTGGGTGTCTACAGACACATGTAAGAGGTTTGCCTTAATGGAAAATGAACTAACTACCACTTCAAACGATAACAACATAAAGGTTGTTCCTGTTTTACCTTTACGTGACGTTGTCGTGTATCCCTATATGGTGATACCACTTTTTGTTGGTAGAGATAAATCTATCAAAGCCCTTGAGTCGGCAACGGATGAAAGTAAACAAATCCTGTTGGTTGCACAAAAAGATTCATCAGAAGATACGCCTGACTCTGATGGTTTATATGAAACAGGAACACTGGCAAATATCTTACAACTACTGAAACTGCCTGACGGTACGGTTAAAGTATTGGTCGAAGGTGTACAGCGTGCAAATGTGGTTTATTTCCATAATCATGATACGCATACAGAAGCCGAAGTGGCACCATTTATTGATGATATCGAAGATGACCGTGAAGCCGATGTTCTCATGCGAACGTTATTGGGTCAATTTGAACAATACGTCAAATTAAATAAAAAGATTCCACCTGAGGTGATTTCATCGCTTTCGAGTATCGAGGACGTGTCGCGTATGTCTGATACCGTTGCTGCTCATATGACACTGAAGCTTGAAGATAAGCAAATGTTACTTGAGATGAGTGATGTAAAAGCGCGCGTTGAGAAGTTAATGGCTTTCCTTGAAGGCGAGATTGATATTCAGCAGATTGAAAAACGTATTCGCAACCGTGTTAAAAAACAAATGGAAAAAAGCCAGCGCGAATACTATTTAAACGAACAGCTCAAAGCCGTTCAGAAAGAGTTAGGCGAAATAGACGAATCTGCAAACGAGACGGATGAGCTTGCTGCGAATATCGAAAAAGCCGGCATGCCGGCCGAAGCACGTGCAAAAGCGGAATCAGAATTGAAAAAGCTTCGCATGATGTCGCCAATGTCTGCAGAAGCGACTGTAGTTAGAAACTATATTGAATCGTTACTGGAAGTGCCTTGGAAAAAACGCTCAAGAGTGACGTTGGATTTGCACAAGGCTGAAGAGGTCTTGGATGAAGACCATTACGGTCTTGAAAAAGTCAAAGAGCGTATCGTTGAATACCTTGCAGTCCAGAAACGTGTAAAAAAATCAAAAGGTCCCATTCTTTGCTTGGTCGGTCCTCCTGGTGTGGGCAAAACATCGATTGCACAATCTATCGCGCGGGCGACTAATCGTAAGTTCACCCGAATGGCTTTAGGTGGTGTTAGAGATGAAGCTGAAATCCGTGGTCATCGTCGCACATACATAGGTTCTATGCCTGGTAAAGTCATACAGAATATTTGTAAAACAGAAGTAAAAAATCCTTTATTTCTGCTTGATGAAATAGACAAAATGGCTCAAGACTTTCGCGGTGACCCTGCATCAGCATTACTTGAAGTGCTTGATCCTGAGCAAAATTCAACGTTCGCCGATCATTATTTAGAAGTTGAATATGATTTATCCGACGTTATGTTTGTCTGTACTGCAAATACATTGAATATCCCCGATGCATTACGTGATCGTATGGAGATTATTCGTCTTGCGGGCTACACAGAAGATGAAAAACTCAATATCGCCATGAAATATCTTTTGCCTAAAGCGATCAAAGACAATGGTCTTAAAGCTGAGGAAATTGATATTCAGGAAGATGCCGTCATGGAAATTATTCGGCGTTATACCCGGGAGGCTGGTGTACGTAATTTACAACGTGAAATTTCTAAAATCTGCCGTAAATTAGTGAAACAAATTATTACTGAGCAGCCAAAAGAAAAAGTTATCGTGACGGCCGATAATATCGAAACATACTTAGGTGTATATCATTATCAATATGGTGTGGCAGAAGAAAGTGATCGTGTCGGTCAGGTAACCGGATTAGCCTGGACTGAAGTCGGTGGTGAGCTATTAACGATTGAATCAGCTATTATGCCAGGTAAAGGTAAGTCTGCTTATACCGGTAAATTAGGTGATGTTATGCAGGA
>NZ_DDCG01000009.1:47807-47938 GCF_002335235.1 Methylophaga sp. UBA2012
TATGCAGGAATCTATCCAGGCAGCTACAACGGTTGTTCGGTCTCGTTCAACAGAATGGGGCATTAGTGAAGATTTTCTTCAAACACATGATCTTCATATCCACGTACCTGAAGGTGCTACACCGAAAGATG
>NZ_DDCG01000009.1:48129-48821 GCF_002335235.1 Methylophaga sp. UBA2012
AGATGGTCCAAGTGCTGGTATTGGTATGTGTACCGCATTAGTCTCAGCTATCACTGGCATTCCTGTCAAAGCGAATGTAGCTATGACGGGTGAAATTACGCTGCGTGGTGAAGTATTAGCCATTGGTGGACTAAAAGAAAAACTGTTAGCTGCTCATCGAGGTGGAATAGATACAGTATTAATTCCTCACGATAACGTTAAGGATTTAAAGGAAATTCCTGAAAATGTTAAACAAGGTTTAACTATCATTCCTGTTAAATGGATCTATGAAGTGCTCGATGTTGCCTTACAGCATATGCCTTCAGCCAATAACGAAACGGGAGTTATTGCCTCTGATAAAAATAAGTATCATGAGGTAAACTCACCCAATCATCATTAATCACTGGAGCAAGCAATGACACTGGTACAAAAGCAACGCTTGATAGGGGCTGCCTTATTACTCTTTGTTATCGGTGTTATTGCTTGGTTGTTATTAGCTTCTGTTGCAAAGAATGATATCGACGATATCGTGGATAAGCCAATTCCTTTTGATTCCATCATTGAGCCTTTAGATGATGAACCGGAACGTGTTGAACCGCCAGTGACACCTCAGGAGGTTGCACCGACTACGCAGTCAGATGACACATCAGTAAATAAAGACAATGAAAAGCTGACTGAAAAGGAACATACTGCTCCAGCTCCAGCTCCAGCTC
>NZ_DDCG01000009.1:49110-318349 GCF_002335235.1 Methylophaga sp. UBA2012
CCAGCTCCAGCTCCAGCTCCAGAAAAGGCTGCAGAACAAAAAAATGAGATTTTATGGGTTTTACAATTAGCCAGCTTTGGCGTACGTGATAATGCAGATGCACTATCAAAAGAACTGGAGTCCATGGGATACAATCCATTAATTGAAATTGTGAAAACGGATAAAAACCCGATTTACCGTGTTCGTCTACAGCCTGTGGCAGATCGCGATAAATTAGAAAAAACAGCAAAAATGCTCAGCGAGAAACTCAAGTTATCTACGCAAATTTTGCAATATCAACCTTAATCTTTGTGTCTAAAACAGACAATGAAATATAACTGTAAAAATACTGGGTTGTTGTTGGTTAATCTGTTAAAATTCACGGTTTAGATCGCAGCTCGTTGCGGGGTAACTATGGTTTGGGTTGACTATCTGATAATAGGTCTGATTTTTTTGTCGGCCGCTATCAGTATCGTCCGGGGCTTTATGAAAGAAGTGCTTTCATTAGCTAGTTGGATTTTAGCTTTCTGGGTAGCCATACTTTTTTACTCGAATCTGTCTACCTTATTAGCTGACTATATATCGACTCCATCCATACGATTATTTCTGGCTTTTTTTGTCTTATTTGCAGTGACATTGATTCTTGGCGCTATGGTCAATCACCTAATATCTCAAGTTGTTGAAAAAACCGGGCTTACCGGTACTGACCGTGCTTTGGGTATTATCTTTGGTTTGATACGAGGTGTCGCCATTGTCACTATCTTGGTTCTAGCTGCTGGTGCGACACCAATGCCAGCAGACAGTTGGTGGCAAAACTCTATCTTGCTAGAGCATTTCATCAAACTAGCGGTTTGGGTGCGTGATCTGTTACCAGCAGATATCGCTCAACATATCAACTACAATTAACTTCCTGACAGGGCAAACTATGTGCGGAATTATTGGTATTGTGGGTCATTCTGAGGTTAACCAGGCCTTATATGATGGATTGACCGTACTGCAACATCGAGGACAGGATGCTGCTGGAATTATGACTTGCGACGATGATGGCAAGTTTTTCCTACGTAAGGATAATGGACTCGTTAAAGATGTTTTCCACACCCGTCATATGATTCGTCTTAAAGGCAAGATGGGGATTGGTCATATTCGCTATCCCACTGCAGGTTGTTCAACCTCAGCTGAGTCACAACCATTTTATGTGAACTCACCCTTTGGTATTGCTCTGGCACATAATGGCAATCTAACCAATACAAAAGTATTGAAAGACGAATTGTTCCAGACGGACCGTCGTCATCTCAACACTGATTCTGATTCTGAAGTGCTACTCAATGTGCTGGCTCATGAATTACAAAATAGTTCTAAGCTGACACCACTGCCTGAAGACATTTTCAAAGCCGTTGCTCAAGTGCATCGTCGTTGTAAAGGCGCTTATGCCGCTGTTGCGATGATTTCTGGTGTTGGTGTCATGGCTTTTCGTGATCCATACGGTATTCGCCCAGCTGTCATTGGCAAACGTGAAACAGCGCAGGGGACTGAATATGTTGTGGCTTCTGAGAGTGTCGCTGTTGACATCCTGGACTATGAATTAGTTCGTGATATTGAGCCAGGTGAATGTGTTTTTATTGATACAAAAGGCAACTTTTATTCTCAACAGTGTGCTGATAATCCCATCAAGTCGCCATGTATTTTTGAATATGTTTATTTTGCCAGACCTGATTCTATGATGGACGGCATCTCTGTTCACAAAAGTCGGATGCGTATGGGGACAAAACTGGCCCATAAAATTAAACGTGAGTTTCCGGATCATGATATTGATGTGGTTATCCCGATTCCAGATACAAGCCGTAGCGCTGCATTGCAGTTATCATACGATCTAGGCGTGGTGTATAGAGAAGGTTTTATCAAAAATCGCTATATAGGCAGAACGTTTATTATGCCTGGTCAAACCATGCGTAAAAAATCTGTCCGTCAAAAATTAAATGCGATTGATTTGGAGTTTAGAGGGAAAAATGTACTGTTAGTCGATGACTCTATTGTTCGTGGCACAACATCACAGCAAATTGTTCAGATGGCAAGAGATGCGGGCGCTAATAAAGTCTATCTGGCTTCAGCAGCCCCACCGGTTCGTTTCCCGAATGTCTATGGTATCGATATGCCATCTGCAAATGAGTTTGTGGCACATGACAGAAGTGTCGAAGAAATTTCCAAGGAACTTGGCGTAGATTGGCTTGTTTATCAGGATCTGCCAGATCTGGTCTCAGCTATTAATAAAAAGAGCGATGTTGAACGCTTTGATACCTCTTGTTTTGATGGGGAGTACATCACGGGAGATATTGATGCCAATTATCTATATTACATCGATGCGATGCGAAATGACCTCAGTAAACAGACATCTGATAAAAATAATGCTGTAATTGAGCTACATAACAATTAAGATTATGAAGCCATATACGTATCCACTTTGCTGTTTTTCGATATTTCTTATATAATCCCGTCGATTATGCACCAGCAATTGCCAAAAGAAATAGATCCGTTTCGTTTTGCTCATAATGGGCGAGAGCTTGAAGGGGAAATTGAACTGACATCTTTGTCACGTTTGAAACCCTCTCTCTTCAATGATGCGGGTACGGTTAAGGTCAAGATGCGATTTGATATTGATCAAATCGGGACTCCCTATATGCAGGGTCAGTTTGTCACAGAGTTGTCGATGACATGTGAGCGTTGTATGGGAGAGCTGCTTTACCCAATAACAATAGAAACATTGTTGGGTTTGGTAAAACATGAACGCTTAGTCAGTAAATTATCTGAGCAATACGAGCCTTGGATAATTGATGAATCGGAGTTTGTGAACCCTGCTGATGTTGTGGAAGATGAGTTAATTTTGGCACTTCCCCTAGTGCCTAAACATGATTTTGATTGTTTGCCGAAAGAGGTATGGCAATCTGGGGACGAAGAGGTAGGGGAGAAACCTGAAAAACAGGCATCTCCGTTCGCAGTATTATCTGCATTGAAATCAAAAAAATAATTTTGAATTTTTAAAAGGCTTAGGAGTTTTTAGTCATGGCTGTTCAACAAAACAAAAAAAGTGCATCACGTCGTGGAATGCGTCGTTCACATGATGCCTTAACCGAAACAACATTATCTGTTGATTCAACTTCTGGTGAATTACACCGTCGTCATCATGTGTCAGCTGATGGCTATTACCGTGGTCGTAAAGTTGTTGCGGATAAAAGCGAATAAGGCATAAAAACAATTGAGCCTGACGATATCAATTGATGCAATGGGCGGGGATCACGGACCTCAAGTCGTGATCCCCGCTGCCATATCAGCATTAAAAAAACATCCGGATGTCACATTAATTCTTGTCGGTGATGAACAAACAATTCATTCTCACCTTCAAAAAAATAATGTAGATAACGAACCCCGCTTAATTGTTCATCATGCTTCACAGCAAGTAGAGATGGATGAGTCACCATCGCAAGCATTACGCGGGAAGAAAGATTCTTCTATGCGTGTAGCGATTAACTTAGTTAAAGAGGGGCGAGCAGCCGCTTGCGTAAGTGCAGGTAATACTGGTGCATTGATGGCAACAGCCAGATTTGTACTAAAAACATTACCAGGTATCGAAAGACCGGCTATCGTTTCAGCTTTACCAACAATGAAAGGACATACCTATGTGCTGGACTTGGGGGCAAATGTTGATTCGAGTGCTGCACATTTAGTCCAGTTTGCCTTAATGGGCTCTGTTCTCGCTGAACTTGTGGATGGTAAAGACAAACCTAAAGTTGGTTTACTCAATATCGGTTCTGAAGAGATAAAAGGTAATGAACGGGTAAAAGAAGCATCACGCCTGTTAGAGCAGACTGATCTTAATTACATCGGTTATGTCGAAGGTGATGGTTTATACCATGGTGAAGCCGATGTGCTTGTTTGTGACGGTTTTGTCGGTAACGTTGCTCTAAAAACCAGCGAAGGCGTCGTTCATATGATTCGTCATTATTTACGGCAATCATTTTCGCGTAATTGGCTCACTAAATTAGCAGGTTTAATTGCTTCACCTGTCTTAAAACATTTCCGTAATGAGTTAGATCCCCGTGCCTATAACGGTGCAAACCTGATTGGTTTGCAAGGTATCGTGATTAAAAGTCACGGTGGTGCCGATGAGTTTGCTTTCGCTAACGCTATCAATATTGCGATTATCGAAGCCGCTAAGGATGTACCAAAAAATATAACTAAACACCTGGAAGTGTTGCTGGAAGGACAAGTATTGTGATGTATTCTCGTATCGCGGGTACTGGCAGTTATTTGCCAGAAAAAGTACTCAGCAATCATGATCTTGAGTCTATGGTCGAAACCAGTGACCAATGGATTACTGATCGGACGGGAATAAAAGAACGTCATATTGCTGCCGAGAACGAAACCACAACAGATCTTGCATACCAAGCCTCTGTTAAAGCCATTGAAGCTGCCGGAATCACGAATAATGAGATTGATCTCATTATCGTTGCGACCACCACACCTACCCAAATATTTCCAAGTACAGCCTCATTATTACAAGCGAAACTTGATATCGCTGGTTGTCCGGCATTTGATGTACAAGCTGTTTGTACTGGATTTGTATATGCACTGACCATTGCTGATAAATTCATTAAAGCAGGTGGTGTGAAAAATGTTCTAGTGGTCGGTGCAGAAACCATCTCGCGTATTATTGACTGGTCAGATAGAAATACTTGTGTATTATTTGGGGATGGTGCTGGAGCAGTCGTTCTTCAGGCATCACAACAACCTGGCATTATTTCTACGCATATTCACTCCGATGGCAGTTTCAGCAGTTTATTACAGGTGCCAGCAGGCCCAGGTTCGGATGCTACTGATGATTCTGCTTATATCGATATGCAAGGTAATGAAGTCTTTAAGGTTGCAGTAAAAACCCTTAGCAGCATTGTTGATGAAACATTGGAAGCCAATCAGCTGGATAAAACTGCTGTTGACTGGCTTATTCCTCATCAGGCTAACATTCGTATTATTGCTGCTACAGCAAGAAAGTTACAGATGTCGATGGATAGAGTGGTTGTCACTGTTGATAAACATGGCAATACCTCAGCGGCATCTATTCCCTTAGCCCTCGACGTTGCTGTTCGTGACGGTCGTATAAAACGTGGTGAAACTTTATTGTTTGAAGCCTTTGGTGGCGGATTTACATGGGGTTCAGCGCTTATTCAGTACTGATATATTCAGGGGTAATGAATGAAATCAGCTTTTGTCTTTCCCGGTCAGGGATCTCAATCTGTAGGTATGCTCGCTGAGATCGCAGCAGAATACAGCCTCGTAAAACAAACATTCCAAGAAGCTTCAGATGTCTTAGCTTATGACGTCTGGAACTTGGTCTCTAATGGTCCTGAAGAACTCTTAAATCAAACTGATCGTACTCAGCCAATAATGTTGACTGCTGGTATTGCTATGTGGCGTGTCTGGCAATCAGTTTCAGATATAAAACCGGCGTATTTCGCTGGTCATAGTCTCGGTGAATATACGGCGCTTGTGGCCGCCGATGCAATCGATTTTACTGATGCAGTCAAGCTGGTTGAATTACGTGGCCAATATATGCAACAAGCTGTGCCTGCTGGCGAAGGGGCGATGGCCGCTATACTGGGGTTGGATGATGATGTGGTACGCGAGGTGTGTAATGAAGCATCAGCCGCCGGCGTTGTAGAGGCAGTAAATTTTAATTCGCCTGGACAGGTCGTTATCGCAGGGTCTGCCGAAGCGGTTAAAAAGGCGACTGAAATAGCATCTAATAAAGGTGCTAAACGTGCTCTGATATTGCCAGTAAGCGTGCCATCACATTGTGCACTTATGCAGCCAGCCGCAGAGCAATTAGCTAATAAACTCAATGAAATAGACATCCGGATGCCAACAACACCCGTTATTCATAATGCGAGTGTGACATCTGCTGTCGATGTAGATGCTATTAAATCATTGCTGGCGCAACAATTATATAGCCCGGTTCGCTGGGTCGAAACTATTCAGTGGCTTGCCGCGCAAAATGTAGATCACATTGTGGAATGTGGACCAGGTAAAGTTTTAGCTGGTTTGACTAAACGTATTGATAAGTCTCTTACCGCATTACCTTTATTTGATATAGCGACGCTTGAAAAAACTCAGCAAGCATTAGGAGAATAGAATGAGCTTAGATGGAAAAATTGCTCTGGTGACTGGAGCGACACGTGGTATTGGTAAAGCTATTGCACTTAGTTTAGGTGAGCAAGGCGCTACAGTGATTGGTACAGCAACCTCTGAAAGCGGTGCTGCAACAATCACTGATTTTCTTAAAGAGGCGAACATTAATGGGCGTGGTATCGTTCTTAATGTTACTGATGCCGATGCCATTGATAATGTGGTCACTACCATAGAAAACGAATTTGGCGCACCAGAAATTCTGGTGAATAATGCTGGTATTACGCGTGATAATTTATTAATGCGTATGAAAGATGAAGAGTGGGATGACATTATCAACACCAATCTGACACCAATATTTAAGCTGAGTAAACGTTGCCTTAGAGCGATGACTAAAGCTCGTTGGGGACGAATCATTACCATTACCTCAGTCGTTGGTGCAATGGGTAATGCTGGACAAACTAACTACGCTGCAGCAAAAGCTGGGGTCATTGGTTTTAGTAAGTCTTTGGCTCGTGAAGTGGGTACTCGAGGTATCACTGTCAACACAGTCGCACCAGGCTTTATTGATACGGATATGACCAGTTCTTTACCAGAAGCACATAAAACGGCACTGCTTGAACAAGTGCCTGTAAAACGTTTGGGTGCACCAGAAGAGATTGCTGCTGCAGTGAGCTATCTGGCGAGTATGAATGCCGGTTATGTAACGGGAGAAACATTACATGTCAACGGTGGCATGTATATGAGTTAATAATCGCTAAGTGATTATTAATTAAGAATTTTATTTTTGAGTCAAGCAAGGTGATCGCCATTTAGCTTGTCTCAATGGTGCAGGCACTATAAAATGCCTGCACATTGTTTGATGTATTAACCACCAAAGGAAATATTAGTTATGAGTGATATCGAAGCTCGCGTAAAAGAAATTGTTGTTGAACAATTAGGTGTCAACGCTGATGAAGTAACTGCGGATGCTTCATTTATCGACGACCTGGGCGCAGACTCTCTGGATACAGTAGAGTTGGTTATGGCTTTGGAAGAAGCTTTCGAATGTGAAATCCCAGACGAAGAAGCTGAGAAAATCACTACAGTTAAAGAAGCTGTTTCTTATATTAACGCACATCAGTCTTAATATAATCAAAAGCGCTTATGATAGCCGTCTAGTGTGTGAAAGCATGCTAGGCGGCTATGTCATGTATACCTGTAGGTTTGAGGGGAAAACCTGATGTCTAAAAGACGCGTTGTCGTTACTGGCCTTGGTGCTGTTACTCCAGTTGGACTAACGGTAAAAGAAAGCTGGGAAAATATTGTTGCAGGTAAAAGTGGTGTTGCACCGCTGACCTTGTTTGATGTCTCAGAATTTAGTGTTCGCTTCGGTGCAAGTGTCAAAAACTTTGATGTCACAACCGTAATTCCAAAAAAAGATGCTAAAAAAATGGATACCTTTATCCATTATGGTATTGCCGCAGCTAAAGAAGCGATTGAAGATTCTGGTTTAGTGGTGACTGATGAGAATGCTGAACGAATTGGTGTAGCCATTGGTTCAGGTATCGGCGGTTTACCCGGCATTGAGTCTGGTTATGACAGTTATTTAAGTGGTGGACCTCGCAAGATTTCCCCATTTTTCGTACCGAGTAACATTATCAATATGATTTCAGGTAATTTATCGATCATGTACGGTATGAAAGGTCCTAATACAGCCATCGTGACAGCGTGTTCAACAGGAACACACTGCATTTCAGCGGCTGGTCGTATGATTCAATACGGTGATGCGGATGTCATGATTGCCGGTGGTGCTGAAATGGCTACATCTAAAACAGGGCTAGGTGGATTTGCTGCTGCACGCGCTTTATCTACACGCAATGATGACCCTGCTGCTGCTAGTCGTCCTTGGGATAAAGACCGTGACGGTTTTGTTCTTGGTGATGGTGCTGGCGTGATTGTGCTGGAAGAATATGAACATGCCGTAAAACGTGGCGCCACAATTTATGCTGAGTTAGTTGGCTCAGGCATGAGTAGCGATGCTTATCACATGACATCGCCATCTGAAGGCGGTGAAGGTGCGGCTCGTTGTATGGTAAACGCGATGAAAGACGCAGGCATTAATGCGGATGAAGTCGACTATATTAATGCGCACGGTACATCAACACCAGCAGGCGATGCTGCTGAAACCCAAGCCATCAAAAAAGCGATGGGTGATGCTGCTAATAATGTTGCGATCAGCTCGACCAAATCAATGATTGGCCATTTGCTTGGTGCAGCAGGCGGTGTAGAAGCTGTGTTCAGCCTCTTATCTATCCGAGATCAGATTGCACCACCTACTATCAATCTCGATAATCAGGATGAAACATGTGATCTTGATTATGTACCCAATACGGCAAGACAAATGAAAATTGACGTGGCAATGTCAAATTCATTTGGATTTGGCGGCACTAACGGTACTGTTATATTTAAAAAGTTAAGTTAAGCTGAGTAAGCCGGTGATTCTGATAAATGGTCAACCGGAAACAATGCTATCAGTAGCAGACCGTGGCCTTCAGTATGGCGACGGTCTGTTCGAAACGATACCATTTCGAAATGGTAGGCTAGAATACCTCAAAGAACATACAGAGCGGTTGTTGCGAGGTTGTAAACGTCTGCAGATAGACTTTAATGATATAGCAGCATTAGAGCGAGAGTTGCTTATTGTTTGCAATCAAATATCCGGTGAAGGTGTTATTAAAATTATCCTCACTCGAGGCTCTGGCGGACGAGGGTATAAACCACCTAAAGACTCAACACCTCAACGCATCATCTCTTTTCACCCTTTGCCTGATTATCCGCTCAATCATCAATCAGGTATTACTGTCCAACTGTGTTCGACGCGTTTGGCAAAAAATCCATTATTAGCGGGAATCAAACATTTAAACCGTTTGGAGCAGGTGATTGCTAGAAATGAATGGGATTCAGCAGATATTGCTGAAGGATTAATGCTGAACTATGACGATGAACTTATTGAAGGAACAATGAGCAATGTATTCATGGTCAGTGATAGCTGTTTATTCACTCCAAATCTGAATAGCTGTGGTATCGAAGGCGTCATGCGTGAGCGCATATTGGCACTAGCCTGTACTTTAGATATACCTCATGAGATAGTCACATTAACATTGGATGATCTCTATCAAGCGGATGAAGTGTTTGTCACGAATAGTCTTATCAGGGTATGGCCAGTGACTGCTCTGCATGGTACGAATAAACAATGGCCCCATGGGGATATAACAAAAAGAATTCAAAAGGCATTGGATACTGCTGAAAGCTGACATGAAAAATAATTTGTTACTCAAAACACTACTTCCAGCGCTTATCGCCGCTGGCATATGTACCTATATTGTTATTCAATATAATCGCTTCATGACGACACCGTTGAATATCTCGGAACCCGTTCAGTTTATTGTTACACCAGGCAGTAATCTGAAACGAATCAGTGAGGAGTTGTATGAGCGTAATATCACCTCAATCTCTCCCATCTATCTGCAGTTATATGGACGGGCTAACGAGTCAGCAAGCAGAATCAAGGCAGGCGAATATCAACTTTTACCTGACGATACCTTACCGGATGTACTTAACAGATTAGTGTCAGGCAAGGTCATTATGAACTCAATGACCATTGTAGAAGGTATGACAGCACAATCCCTGGTGGATATGGTCTCAGCTAACGTTAAAATAAAACATACCTTAGAAAATCCGGATGTGGCCGCTGTGATGGCAGCGTTAGGACAAGCTGATCAAAACGGTGAAGGTTGGTTTCTACCTGAAACGTATCATTTTCCAACAGATACAACAGATATTGAATTTTTAGCACGTGCGAACAAACAAATGCATGAGGTGTTGGAGAATGCATGGGAATATCGTGCAAAAGACTTACCCTATACATCACCATACGAAGCCTTAATCATGGCATCTATTATTGAAAAAGAAACCGCTGTAGCAGATGAGCGACCTGAAATTGCCGGAGTGTTTGTCCGTCGTTTACAAAAAGGGATGCGTTTGCAAACTGACCCAACGGTGATTTACGGTATCAGAAAAAATTTCGATGGTAATCTGCGTAAAAAAGATCTGACAACAGATACGCCCTATAACACTTATACACGCAGTGGTTTACCACCCACGCCTATCTGTTTACCGAGTAGGGAATCTATTAATGCCGCCCTCCATCCTGCAAGTGGAGATAGTTTGTATTTCGTGGCGACAGGGACAGAGGGTAGACATATTTTTTCATCTAATCTGGCCGATCACAATAAAGCCGTAAGAAAGTATCAATTAAAAAAATGACAGGTAAATTTATTAGCGTTGAAGGTATCGAAGGTGCAGGGAAATCTACACAAATCCAGTTCATCAAAAGCTACCTTGAGAATTTCAATAAATCAGTTATCGTTACACGTGAGCCCGGTGGTACGCCCTTAGGCGAAGAAATTCGTGAATTATTGTTGCGACCAAGAAAAGACGGCATGAGTGACGATACAGAATTATTACTCATGTTCGCTGCACGAGCTGAACATATCAAGCAGGTAATTTTACCTGCTCTGGCGGCTGGAAAGTGGGTTGTCTGTGACCGTTTTGTTGATGCGACTTTTGCTTATCAGGGAGGTGGGCGAGGTATTCATGAACAACGTATATCGTCTTTGTCTGATTGGACCTTGGATGGGCTAAAAACAGATTTAACCTTGTTATTTGATTTACCTGTTCAGATTGGTCAGCAGCGGGTTAATCAACGCCTTTTAGAAAAAGACCGTTTTGAACAAGAAAAGACAGACTTTTTTGAGAAAATTCGTCAATGCTATCTGGATAGAGCGGTGAATGAACCAGAGCGAATTCAAATTATTGATGCCAGTCAGTCTATTGATAATATTCAGCAGCAAGTGTCTATATCATTAAACAAGCTACTTCAATCAGTATGACCATGTCACTCTATCCCTGGCATCAAACACCTTGGCAGCATATTGTTTCACTTTATCAGGCGAAACGTATTCCACATGCCATTCTTATTCATGGCATACACGGACTAGATAACGATTTACTTGCTAGTGAGCTGACAAAAAGTCTTTTGTGTTTAAGCGTTACTGAGGACTTTGATAGCTGTGGTATGTGTCATAGCTGCCAACTATATGCAGCAGAAAGTCATCCGGATCATAGCGTTGTTGCACCTGAAGAAGCAGGTAAACAAATTAAAGTAGATCAAATCCGTCAGTTGAAAGATGTTCAATCGTTGATGCCAAAAATTTCGTCGGCAAAAACAGTCATTATCAAAAATGCTGACCAGATGAATACAAATGCTTTTAACAGTCTGTTAAAGCTACTTGAAGAGCCCCAAGAAAACACCACACTGATTCTGGTTGCTGCATCGATGCGAAAGTTACCCATTACGATTAAAAGTCGATGCCAGACAATTTCTGTATCAACGCCTGATCGTAGTATCGCTATAGACTGGCTCAAACAACACAGTGACTTATCTGAACAAGATTTAACTACATTGCTCAATCTGGCACATGGAGCGCCTTTGGCCGCGCTTACAATTGGTGAAGAAGGGATTGAACAGAGCAAGAGTGTATTTAGTGGCATGGCAGCATTAATGCGATGCAAGGCTAATCCAGTGCAACTCTCTGCTCAGTGGCAGTCTTTTGACCTGATGTCTGTATTACATCAGCAACAGGCAATGATACAAACCAAGCTAGTATCACTATTGGATAAACAGGAAATGCCTGATCCTGCATTAATCAAGCATTACTGGGGGATTTCAGATTGCATCATCCATACAATGAAGTTACTATCTTCACAGAATAATCTAAATAAAACCTTACTGATGGAAGATTTGATGGTGACGATTATGCAGCATGCTAGTCAGATTCAACAACATCAGCAATAAACAGGTAATACGATGGCTTCTAATCCAAGAAAAGGCATTTTGTCACTAAAAATTACCGATCAAAATATGCTTTACCATTCTTACATGCCCTATGTGAAAAATGGTGGGCTATTTATCCCGACAACAAAGAGTTATCAGTTGGGAGAAGAGGTGTTTATCCTGTTATCACTGATGGATGAAGGAGAAAAATTACCTGTTGCTGGCACGATTGTCTGGATTACTCCGCGGGGAGCCCAAGGAAACCAAGCTGCAGGTATTGGTGTGCATTTCAGTGATATTGATGGAAGTGCTTCTGTTGTTAGAGGCAAAATTGAGAATTATTTAGTAGATAAACTTAAGTCTGATAAAGCCACTTACACTATGTAACTGGCTTTTATCCGATTCCTTTCCTTATTTAAGTTGTTATTGTTTTATGTATATTGATTCACATTGTCACCTTAACTTATTGGCAGACGAAGAGGGTGGCATTGATGCCATAGTCAGTGAAGCAGAGAGTCAAGGTATTGATCATATTCTGTGCATTGCCATAGACAAAAAAAGCTCCCTTGATGTTAAACATATTGCTGAAAATTTCTCTAATGTCAGTGCTAGTGTAGGCATTCACCCAAATGTTGAGGCTGATGAGCAATATAGCGTCGATGCTTTAATTGCTGAAGCCAATCACCCCAAAGTGATTGCCATTGGCGAGACGGGTTTAGATTACTTTAGAAGTGAAGGTGAGCTGGAATGGCAGCGCGATCGATTCAGAGTTCATATCGAAGCGGCGAAACAAACCCAAAAACCGTTAATCATTCATACACGTGAAGCGCGTGAAGATACGATGACGATTCTCGAAAATGAAAATGCCCGTGATGCCGGTGGCATCATCCATTGTTTCACTGAAAATTGGGAAACGGCTCAACGCGCTTTAGATATTGGTTTCTATATCTCTTTGTCGGGCATTGTAACGTTTAAAAGTGCAAAGGACCTGCAAGAAGTTGCCAAAAAATTACCTTTAGACAGAATTTTAATTGAAACAGATGCACCATATCTGGCACCTGTTCCTCATCGTGGCAAAACTAATAAACCTGTTTTTGTAAAACATGTCGCTGAGTTTCTCGCCGAACTGAGAGGTGATAGTGTTGAGAACATTGCGCAAGTAACAAGTCGTAATTTTAAGCAGCTTTTCCCTTCAGCAATAGCCTCTGTTTAGGTGGGGGATGATGGAGTCGTCTTTAGGTAACTGTCGATAACCGCCAGTATTCCATTTATATCGTGCTGCAACTGTGTGAAAGTCTGTCTGATAGTCTCGTTATTCTCATGCTCAGCTGCACTTTCAATGATCACGCAATCTTCGACAACTCTGGGAGCGCCGATAGCGGATGCACTTCCTTTCAATTTATGAGCAAGGCCTTTAACAGCTTGATAGTCATCTTTTTCTATAGCGAGCGAAATATCGCTTAGAGTTTGCGTGTTACTTTGCTGGAACATGACTAACATTTTTTGCAGAAGTGCTT
This sequence comes from Methylophaga sp. UBA2012, assembly GCF_002335235.1. Classification (NCBI taxonomy): domain Bacteria; kingdom Pseudomonadati; phylum Pseudomonadota; class Gammaproteobacteria; order Thiotrichales; family Piscirickettsiaceae; genus Methylophaga; species Methylophaga sp. UBA2012. Next base: position 62,659 of record NZ_DDCG01000009.1, read on the forward strand.
CATCCCCTAGTAGTCGTTTCAGACTTCCATCACGATCCCATACTGTGTTAAACCGCTCTCTCTCCATTGTCATCCCTTTTATTTTGAGCTTGTTTAGATGATTTATTATGGTTAAAACAGATATCCTTTGATGATATTAATATACCATCTTAGGTTATTTAGCGTAGCCCGCATTACGATGCATTATTAACGGCGCTGCAAAAGTACTATATTGGATGAACTTGGCTGACATCTTAATTTATCACGGTATCTGATGCTGTCTGCAAGATTAAGTCGAGCATGACAGGTGAAGCACCTAGATGCCGAGTCAGTGTAATGTTGATGTCCGGATAAAGTGACTTCTGAGCAGAGATTATTTCAGGAATGTCTTTAGTCACATGAGTACCAGAATTCAGAAAATAGGGCACTACGATAATTTCTTTTGCACCGGATTTTATACAGCGCTCTATACCAGTTGGAATTAAGGTCTCCGCTAACTCAAGAAAGGCAGATTCTACGATATCAAAATCATGCTCTTCACATGTTCTGATTTGCTTAGCAATATTTGTCACTTCATCATTTGATTGATGCCTGCGGCTGCCGTGAGCAATGATTAGTAATGCTTTCATTTTATTTCCTGATATTTAATTCGAACATATTATCAATAAGCGGGTTAAAAATTTCTGTGAAGAAATTAATTCGTTACTTAGAAGTCCTAGTACTCATGTTGTTCGTACAGAGAGGGTGTGATGAAACACTATATCAAGACATTATTATTGCTAGTTTTATATTCTGCAGTTGTTGTAGCTGAAGACGAGCCTGATAAACAATGCTTGCAGATTTCGAGTTTAACTGGAGATTATTTTGCACAACGTTTAGAGGGCAAAACCATGGGGGAGATGCAACAAGCGACACCTCCAGAGTTTATGCATACAGAGTTTTTCAAAGTGATTGATTTGGCGATAAACCTCGCATTTACGTTTCCTGAGTCACAAACAGAAGAGCAGGTAGAACAAGCGGTTTATGATAATTGCTTACAACATAAAGATCATTAATAGTGCATTTCACTTGAACGATGCTTATGGCAGCGGGTGACAAGATTTCTGCCTAAGCGGAACTGACTACCTTCGTCACCACAGCTCATGCAGGATTTTGCAGAGCGCATTTGTGCCTGTTTAATAATCTCACTAATATCTTTGGTGCCATTAATCACGTCACAAATGATTCTTCCCTGATGTTCTTCAATAAAAACGATTCTCGGTAAGAACATACGTTGACGATGTTTTTTATTGATAGCTTGTGCTTCATCTTCAATAGCCGCACACATGGTGAAGACAAGATCGAACCAGCCTGAGGGTATATTGATTTCATGCTGGCGACCCAGCGTGATTGGACAGCGCAATTTTAAGCGGGCTATTTGGGCTTTTTTCATAGCGTGGGTATCACAGTTATGTTACTTATCATCTCATCACTTAGACATACGCATCATGAAAAAAGATTCTGTCATTTTATAATTCAATAGCCAGAATACTGCCCGTGCATTACGTAGACACGGGCAGTTTATTTTTTAACCTATCCGACGATATTTGATACGTTCTGGTTGATGATCTTTACCAAAACGTTTTGCGTAGTCTTCCGCATATTCACTGTAGTTACCTTCAAAGAAGACGACAGATGAATCACCTTCATAGGCAATGATATGGGTGCAGATGCGATCCAGGAACCAGCGATCATGCGATATCACCACCGCAGAGCCAGGGAAGGCCAGAATGGCTTCTTCAAGTGCCCGTAAGGTTTCCACATCAAGATCGTTGGTCGGTTCGTCGAGTAATAACACATTGCCACCAGACTTGAGCAGTTTTGCCATATGCAATCGGTTACGTTCACCGCCCGATAAGTCTTTAACAAATTTTTGCTGATCAGAGCCCTTAAAGTTAAAACGGCCACAATAAGCACGTGATGGAGTTTGATAATTGCCGACAGTGATAATGTCAGCACCATCAGAAATTTCTTCAAATACTGTTTTTTTACCATCCAGCTCACGTGACTGATTCACATAAGCCAACTCAACAGTGCTGCCGATTTCTATCTCTCCAGAATCAGGCTGTTCTTCACCTGAAATCATACGGAATAAGGTCGACTTACCCGCACCATTAGGGCCGATAATACCGACGATAGCACCTGCAGGAATGGATAAGCTCAGGTCTTCAAATAACAATTTCTCGCCATACGACTTCGTGACATTTTTCAGTTCGATAACTTTATCGCCGAGACGTGGACCAGGTGGAATATAGATTTCCTGTGTTTCATTACGTTTTTGGAATTCACGCGAATTCATTTCTTCAAATGATTTCAAACGGGCTTTAGATTTAGTCTGACGACCTTTAGCACCTTGTTTGACCCACTCCAGCTCCGCTTTAATCGCTTTTTGATGGGAAGCTTCTTCTTTTGCTTCTTGCTGCAAACGCTGATCTTTCTGTTCAAGCCAGGAAGAATAGTTACCCTCGTAAGGAATGCCACGACCACGATCCAGTTCCAGAATCCAGCCAGCCGCATTATCAAGGAAGTAGCGATCATGGGTGATAGCAACAACAGTACCTGGATATTCTTGTAAGAAGCGTTCAATCCAGGCAATAGATTCTGCATCTAAATGGTTGGTAGGCTCATCAAGCAGGAGCATATCAGGATGATCGAGTAATAAACGGCACAATGCCACTCGGCGACGTTCACCGCCAGATAAGACTGACACAGGCGTCTCCCATGCTGGAAGACGTAAGGCATCAGCGGCACGCTCTAGAGCATTTTCAAGATTATGACCGTCTTTTGCCTGAATCAGATTTTCAAGTTCTGCTTGTTTTTTGGCTAGCGCATCAAAGTCAGCATCTGGATCGGCATAAGCAGCATAAATAGCATCAAGTTCATCCAGTGCGCCTTTGACGTCAGAGACCGCTTCTTCAACGACCTCACGAACAGTTTTACTATCATCAAGCTCTGGTTCTTGAGGTAAGTAGCCGATATTCAGTTCCGGCATTGGTCGTGCTTCACCAATATAGTCTTGATCGATGCCAGCCATAATCCGGAGTAAACTTGATTTACCCGAGCCATTAAGACCAAGCACCCCAATTTTTGCACCAGGGAAAAAGGATAAAGAAATATCTTTCAGTATTTCTCGTTTTGGCGGAACAATTTTGCCCACCCGATTCATACTATATACGTACTGAGCCATGGTTAACTTTCCAAGAATTTGACGTGATAAGAAGCCGAAAATTCTACCTATTTCGGCCTTAAATTGCGAGAGGTGACTCCATTAGAAACGTTGATAAATCGACTCATATAGCGACTTTTCAAATTTCATTACTGGCCAACGAGACTGTTTTTCATCGGCAGGATGAAAATTGGTGACAATCTGTACAAACAATAAATCATGATTACTCTTTGTACGAATCTTTCCTGCCAGATTGTACGTGCCATACAGTGTGCCGGTTTTTGCTTGTATCTGACCTTTTAATGGTGGTTTATTAACACTGCTGCGAAACGCCAGCGTACCACTTTCACCGGATACAGGAAGGTCATTTATTAAGCCTAATTCGGGATGTTTGAAAATATACGACACGACTTGTATCAATTGTTCTACGGACAGTCTGTTATTTCTGGATAAACCTGAACCATCGACTAACATCGCATGACTTAAATCGATATTCGCTTGTTGTTTGAGGATATGTTGTAACGCTGAGATGCCATTTTCATAGCTGCCTGCCTGTTTATAAAACACATGACCTATGGTTTTTAAGATATTGTCAGCAATAAGATTATCGGAATGTTTAAGCATATCCCTGACCAGAGTGTCTAACGGCGCTGATTGATGTTCGGTAATCACGTTTCCGGTTTTATTGTCATCCCTGACTATCTTCCCTTTAAACTGAATACCGGCTTTTTTTAATGCATCTTCAATATTAGCTTTTGCATAAGCGGTGGTGTTTTGCAGGGCGAATTTTAATTTAACCGGCAGGGAAGACTCATGGATACAGCCACCAATCTGATAGTGATTTTTATTGTCAGCTAATAACTTCATCTGACAATAGTCATCGCTGGTCGGTTTGGTTTTGATGATTTGTAATGTGGAGGTATCGATATGAATCGGTTTTTTTGCTGACAATAAAACCGAGGGTTTGCTGGCACCTGGTTTGATGTATAAATTGCCAGTAGCACAGTTTTTATCCATAGAAATACTGCTTGAGGGGGCGCTGTAACAAACACCCAGATTGTCCCAGGGCAATCCGATAGCACGCTCATAATCATCAAATATCGATCCATTGATATAAATATTGCCTTTGATAACGGATTGGCTGGAGCGAAGTGATTGAAATAAGGCATCTAAATCATCAGAACTGAAGTCAGGATCGCCACTAAACCGAACAATCACATCATCCTTATGACGTTCAAGACGTGTAACAAAACGAAAGTCATCTTTAAGGTACAGTTTTGCTGCTAATGCGGTCACTAATTTCTGCAAACTGGCGGGAGGCTGTAATTGATCAGCGCGTTGAGCTACCAGTGTTTTCCCTGTCTTCATATCAATTAGCTGAAAGGCAACATCGGTCGCTTTAGGTGTGTTTTTATTGGCTAAGCCATCAACCGTTAGCGTCGCTGCAGACAGGCTAAAGCTGCTGAACAACACAAGCAAGGCAGGTAATGTGACTAGACGTTTGAGCATGCAGATATCCTGATAGAGTGAATGACGCATTGTGAGCGCTGTCGGTGCAGATATTCAAGTGGGGAAGGGAATAAATAGTTTAGTATTTGAATCGATAACCAATCCCTTGCACGGTAATAATAAAACGGGGCTGCATAGGATCATCATTCAGTTTTTGGCGAAGATGACCCACCAGAATTCGCAGATAATGCGTTTCACTGACAAAGTGCTCTCCCCAAATAATTTTAAGTAATTGCTGATGCGTAAGAATCCGTCCCGGCGTTACTGTGAGCTGATACAACAGTTCAAACTCCTTACGAGACAAATGGATAGCTTCATTGTCTAACCAGACTTCATGGCTTTGAGTATCAATTGTTAAATTATCAAACTGTATTCTGGCTTGAGTGCTGGGTTGATTATCATTAATCCGAATCAGTGCGCGAACCCTTGCCATTAATTCACTGATACCAAAAGGTTTGGTAACGTAATCATTGGCACCCGCATCAAGTGCCCTGACTTTTTCATCTTCGCTGGCTCTGACTGATAAAACGATGATAGGGATTTGAGAACGCTTTCTCAGTTCTTTGATGACTTGTTGACCATCTCTGTCTGGCAAACCTAAGTCGAGAATGATGAGGTCAACAGGCTGCTTGCTTGCTAACTCAAGTCCTTCTGAAGCATTTGTTGCTATAACAACTGTGTGTGATTGTGCTTCCAGACTGATTCTGAGGAACTGTCTGATCTGGGCTTCATCTTCAATGATAAGAATAGTTTTGGCTGCGATGTTCATTATTCCGGGCCATAGACGACAGGATGTTTGGGCAGGGTGACATGCATGATTGTGCCACCAGATGGATTATCTAACACGTTAATATTACCGCCATGTGCGGCAATCATCCCTTTCGATATAGCCAAACCCAATCCTGTGCCTGTTTTGGTTTGGGAATCACCATGGGCTACGCTGTAAAACATATCAAAGATTTTTTCTTTTTCTTGATCGGCAATACCCGGACCGTTATCAGAAATATCGATTTCAATGCAGCTTGTTGTTAGTCTGGCTGCTAAATGGATTTGTCCCCCGATCGGCGTTACTCTCGCCGCATTATCGAGAATATTCACTAGTGCTTGTTCAATGAGCAGACCATGTACCCAGATGATTGGCATATTGTCCTGGATATCGATTTCAATATGTCGCTTATCCAATTCATCACGAAGCCGATATAAAGCACCTGCGGTGATGTCTTTAATATCGACCCAGTCACGTTTTAATGTGACTTTGCCCTGGCCAAATCGTGTCATATCTAATAAGTTCTGAATATGTCGATCCAGTCGTTGTGACTCATCAAGAATGGTGGTCAGCAGTTGCCGTTGATCCTGTTGAGACAGTTTTTCTTGATATTCAAGTAAGCTTGAAGCTGAGCCAATGATGGAGGAAAGCGGAGTCCTAAGGTCATGCGAAACGGAAGACAATAGTGCAGAGCGTAATTGTTCTGTTTCAGATATCAGCCGGGTTTTTTCTAAATCTTCAGCCAGTAAAGTTCGCTCTAAGGCCAATGCCGCCAGATTGGAAAAGGTATGGAGGGCAGCAGATTGCGATTCAGATAATTGTTTGGTCACATAGATAAGTGCCAGTGTTTTATCGGCCGATCTTAAACTGAAAAACTGACCTTTTATCTGCTGCAAATACGTATTCTCATGCCGCCAGATGCTCTCGAGTATTGCATCATCGGGTACTGATAATGTCGATGGGGTGCAGATGAACTGTTGTTGATGTCTGTTAATAAAACAAAAAGGTGTGGATGTTGTTTGAACAATGGCATGTTTCAACCTGCTCATCACCTCCTGACTTGTGGCGGCAGATGTCATTTTCTGACTAAAAGAAAAAAAACGATGCTGACGATCAAACGCCTGCTTTGAATCTGTAATTGCCAGACGCATTTTCGAGGCCAAATTTCCGGTAATCAAACTGACAGAGATAAATAAAAGTAAGGTCGCAAAATCATGGCGGTGAGTGATATCAAGCGTAAAAAATGGTTCGGTAAAAAAGAAGTTGAACACGGTAAAACTCAGTGCACTGGCAAAGATGGCCGGCCCCAATGCTGTTTTGGCAGAAATAAATACAATGCCAGCCATAAACAGCAGTAATAAGCTGGTATGAGGTAACCAAGGCGTCAACAACTCGGTGATAAGACTAATACCGATAACAGTTAATGTAGCAAGCCAATATCCTGTCAGCAGAGAAGTCGTTTTAGTTATATTGAACACGTTATCTATCGATTGTTTAGGTGATTTTTATATTATTTTTACAATGTGATTAATACTGCAAGGCATAATGCAGTTCAGAAGCGCTTAAGTAATGTTTATTTTTCATTGCTGTCGTTTCTTTTCACAGTTAGTCATACAAATTGAGGATAGTTAATCTATGCATTGGCGAGCCATTCTAAGACTATTTGGTATCTTATTGATGTTTTATAGTCTGAACTTCGTGCCATCCATCATAGTATCGCTCTATTATCAGGATGGCGAACTGAATGTCTTCTTGCTATCCATGTTATCTGTCATCGTTATCGGACTGGTATTGTGGCAGCTGAACCGAAATCAGCGACAAGAGCTTTCGGTTAGAGATGGTTTTCTTGTGGTGACGTTGTTTTGGATTTTATTAGGATTGGTCGGTGCCTTACCGTTTCTTTTTGGTTTGCATCTGGATTTGACCGATGCCGTATTTGAATCAATATCCGGCTTTACCACAACCGGGGCAACGGTTATTACTGGCCTGGATCAATTACCGCAGTCAATTTTGTATCACAGACAGCAAATACAATGGCTTGGTGGTATGGGGATTATCGTACTTGCGGTAGCGATTATGCCGTTACTCGGTGTCGGTGGCATGCAGCTTTATCGAGCTGAAACATCTGGGGTTGCAAAGGATGAAAAGCTCACCCCCAGAATTGCTGAAACAGCACGTTCTTTATGGATTATTTACCTGATTCTGACAAGCCTGTGTGGTGTTGCTTATTACTTAGCTGGCATGACTGTTTTTGATGCGGTTGGCCATGCTTTCACTACTGTAGCAACCGGTGGTTTCTCAACCCATGATGACAGCCTTGGTTTTTATAACAGCCCACTTATTGAACTGATCGCGATTGTTTTTATGCTGGCAGGTGGCGTTAACTTTGCTGTGCATTTCATTGTTTTCAGAAAGAAACTGCTTTCTCCTTATGCTAAAGATCCTGAAGTCAGAACCTATGGTTTAGTGTTTTTATTTGCCAGCTTATTTGTTGCAGCAAGTCTTTACCTGTCAAATGCTTATGGCTCTGTTACAGAGTCTCTGCGTTATGCGGCTTTCCAGGTTGCCTCGGTACTGACCAGTACCGGATTTGGTACCGCTACCTTTGCCAGCTGGCCATTGCATATTCCGTTGATCATGGTGATTTTGTCATTTACTGGTGGCTGTGCCGGTTCGACAGCGGGGGGCGTAAAAGTGATGCGGGTAATGTTATTAGCCAAGCTGGGCTTAAGACAGTTATTTCATCTGGCCCACCCCCGCGCCGTTGTCGTTGTGAAACAAGGTGAAAGAGCCGTCTCAGAAGAAGTGTTGTATTCAGTCTGGGGCTTTTATGTGTTGTATATCGTCACATCGCTATTCCTGACCGTCGCGATGATGGCGGCAGGATTAGACTTGGAAAGTGCATTTGGGGCCGTGGTCGCCACCATTAATCTATTGGGACCAGGGCTGGGCGAGGTGGCCGTTAACTTTGTCAGTGTGAATGACGTGGTGAAGTGGCTTGGGGTCTTCGGAATGTTAGCAGGTCGATTGGAAATCTTTACCTTGCTGATTTTATTTATTCCCGCTTATTGGCGTCATTAAAAGCAGAGGAAAAACGATGAAAATTATTATTTTGGGTGCGGGCCAGGTTGGTAGCTCAACGGCTGAGAGTCTGGTTAATGAAGGTAATGATGTCACTGTCGTTGATACTGACAGTTACTTACTCGAACGTATTCAGGATCGCCTGGACATCCGTGCGGTTAATGGACATGCCTCATCTCCGGAAACATTAGTAACAGCAGGCATTGAAGATGCCGACATGTTAATCGCCGTCACGCAGAATGACGAAATTAATATGGTCGCTTGTCAGGTGGCCAGTGCTTTATTTAAAACCCCCAAAAAACTGGCACGAATTCGTGCTTCTGATTATGTTGAATATCCTGCCTTATTTTCACCTGAAGCATTCGCTATTGACGTCATTATCAGTCCGGAACAATTAGTTACCGCTTATCTTCAACGCTTAATTGATCAACCTGAAGTATTACAGGTAGTGGAATTTTTTGATGGCAAGGCGCAACTCGTTGCGGTAGAAGTCAGTGATGAAAGCCCGATGGCGGGCCAGCCCATCAGCAAGTTACTTGATATTTTGCCGGATATAAAAATGCGAGTTGCTGCTATTTTCAGAAATAACGAAGTTATTCAAGCTACAGGCAAAGTGGCACTACAGCCCGGTGATGAGATTTTCTTTTTAGCACTGACTCATCATATTTCTAAACTGGTTAAAGTATTTCGTCATGCATACAAAACCTATGAACGTATCCTGATCGCCGGTGGCGGTAATATCGGTCGTCAACTTGCCAAACGAATTGAATCTAATCACAAAATAAAAATTGTTGAGTCTGACGCCAAGCGTGCACGTTTTATCGCTGAGGATTTGAAAAAGACGGTTGTTTTGCACGGTGATGCGGGCGATGCCAACTTATTAAAAGAAGAGAATATCAGCAAGATAGATGTATTTTGTGCCGTCACAAATGATGATGAAGTAAATATTCTTTCTGCCATGCTTGCCAAACGCATGGGAGCGCGGAAAGTCATTTCGATCATCGGCAAGGCGAGTCATGTCGAGCTTGTCAGCGGCACCAGTATTGATTTGGCTATTTCGCCGGCACAAATCACAATTGGTAGTCTGCTAACACATATTCGTAAAGGTGATGTGGTGACAGTGCACTCACTTAGACAGGGGGCCGCTGAAGCTATAGAGGTCATCGCTCATGGTGATTTTAATACATCAAAAGTGGTTGGCCGGCATATCGAGCAAATCAAACTGCCACCCAGTGCTTCTGTGGCAGCAATTTTGCGTGAAGGTGAAGTATTGTTCTCAGATAAGTCATTAGTGATTGCACCAGATGATCACTTGATCATCTTTATATCAAACCAGCGCGATATCATGGCCGTTGAGAAGTTATTCCAGGTCGATTTTAATTACTTAATGTAGTCAGCCTGAATTTGTGCCAACTGTTTCACGTATTCTACGATCAAAGGAAAAATTCCTAGGTCTGTTATTCTTTTTTTAACGGTAGAATTTTAATGTATTACAGTTGAGAGATAGCGCGGCGGTTAGCAGTTGCAATGTAAGGTTTATATTATGATGATTTACCGTCTTCTTAAAACGCAGTCGTTTTATGACAGCGCAATAAAATCACTGACTATCGAATTATTTTCAATAGCTTAAATCAAAATTTAAAAATTTCGATTTGAAATGCGTATGCATTATGCATATTTTTGCTTTTACGATTATTTGCAATTAATAAATAAATCTGTTTTTAATAGGTCCGAGTTCCAAGTCTCGATAAATAAGTTTCATCAATCATTAACCTTATAAAGAAGAGGAAAAGGATGTCATTAAGCTCAGAGTCAGGTTCCTATATCTCAGCTAGAATCAGTGAATATAAAATGCCTCCCCTGAAAGATATGCTTGTTATGGGCAAAGATGCACCAATAGGTTGTATTGCAATGAAACGGGCTTTGGATCTGCTGGTAAAAACTCCTTACGAACATATCGAAGTGGATGATGATGTCATCGGTGATATCTTGATTCGTCAGTCCTTATTAAGGAGAATCAGTAAAGAGCAATTAATGGATTTTGTTCTGACTCATACAAAATCACTGCTAGGTTCAGACGAAGTACTACATATCGAACTTAGTATTGATGTGCATTTATCAAGAATAAAATGAATACGCTATTTGCAAGGGATTGTTTACAAACGGATTCGATTCAGTACGTACTGGATGAAGAGCGACCAAGAAAGATTGATAAGAATACGATCTTCGCCGTTTTTAGTGAATCTCCTCATAGCGGCAAGTTTTGTGGCCTGGTGACACTTCAGGAAGTATCAAAACATCCTGACTGGATATTCGCTGATTTGTGTAACAGATCATCTAATATTTTTGTCACGCCTGAAACACCAATAGAACAAAGTCTGGCCATGTTAGATATCAATGGTCAGGATTTATTACCGGTTATTGAAGATGATCGTTTTACTGGCGTTATCACTCGTTCAGGAATATTTGAACGAATCGTCAATAGAAAACAGCATCTCCTCAAAGAATCTCATACTTCACTTGAACAGATTGAAGAAGAGCATGAACAGTTGCTTTCATGGTCAAACCGTCTGGAAGAACTTCATCATCGTTCTCGTGACTTATTAGCTTGTCTAGCGACAATTTCTGCTGAGCCAGAAGTGAAATTCCAAGGTATCAAAGCGCTAGCAAAAATTGTTCAATGCCATTCTGCATCAGTTCAGCTTATAGATAACAATTATTCAATTACTGACACAACAGGTATTGGTTTTACTGCTGAACAGTTATCCATATTTCATCAATGCTTGTCACTACACAAAAATATCCTGCCAAATAAACCGCAACTACTGAATGAATTATGTGCCGAATGCCAAGAAGGGCAGCATAATCTCTCTTCAGTTTTACTTGTGCCTATTAGACGTGACGCTCATACCTTTGGTTATATTCTGCTAAGCGAAAAGCTATCAGGTCAGCAATTTGATAAAAATGATGAATTATTTGCCTTAAGTTTTGCTCATACTTTGTCTCTAGCACTGGATAACGCACAAAAACTTGAGCAAGTTGAAAAGGCAAGACACGATTTAGATTATTTAGCTTATTTTGATGCGTTAACTGGCTTACCCAATCGATCATTATTAACAGATAGGCTTCAGCAAGCTGTCAAGCTCGCTGCTCAGAAAAAACTCTCTCAAGCACTGTTATTTATTGATTTAGATGACTTTAAAAGAGTCAACGACTCACTAGGACACTTGGTAGGTGATGAGCTTTTATCAGCAGTGGCTAAACGATTACCTGAAAGTTTGAGTAAAAATGACACTCTAACACGCTTTGCCGGTGATGAGTTTGTCGTGCTGATGACCTACATTAACGAGCCTGTTGATGCAGCGAATATTGCAGAAAATATTATCAGCAGTTTTCACGCGCCTTTCATTATCGGTGAGCACGAAGTATATGTATCTATCAGTATCGGTATCGCCTTTTTTAATGATGGTATAGAGAGTGTTGATCAGGCCTTATCAGATGCGGATAACGCACTTCGTCATGCTAAAGCACTCGGTAAAAACCAATATCATTTCTTTAGCGATGATATGAATAGCTCTGTACAAAATCATTTTGAGTTAGAAAACCGTCTTCGTCGTGCCATTGTTGATAATGAACTAGAACTCTATTACCAACCAAAAATAGACATTGTCACTGGTGATACGGTGGGATTTGAAGCATTGCTTCGCTGGCATAGTGTTGAACATGGAGATATTTCTCCGTCAATATTTATTCCTATTGCTGAGAAAAGCGGTCTGATCGTCTCTATAGGTGAGTGGGTGATTGATAAAGCCTGCGAACAAGCCAAACAGTGGTTGGATTCAGGCTTTCCTGCACACATCTCAGTGAATTTATCTGCCAGACAGTTTTTACATACAGGGAAACCAAATAAACTTTTTGAACTTATCGAAGCCTCTCTAGACCGTTATCAGTTACCGGCTGAATACCTTGAAGTCGAAATTACAGAAAACCTGATGATGCACCATCTAAATGAGAGTTTCGCCATATTAGAAAAACTTAAAAATATTGGTGTAAAAATATTCATTGATGATTTCGGTACCGGTTACTCATCACTCAGTTACATCAAAAAATTTCCTATCCATGCGTTAAAAATTGATAAATCGTTTATTGATGATCTCGTGAACGATGACAATGATGCTGCCATCGTCACCGCGATCATTGCGATGGCAAAACAACTCAAATTAGAAGTCGTTGTAGAAGGCGTCGAAACCGAAGAGCAACTTGCCTTCTTTAAAGATAATGACTATGAAGTGGTGCTGCAAGGCTATTATTTCTGTGCCCCTTTGCCTGCAAATGAAATTCGTTATATTTATGAATAAAGTGGCTGGCTGATACGCTTACACCCGCTTCATAATCTTTTATACATCACCGCTTAATTCAACGTAACATGTTGCTTATTGTGCAACAGACGACGGGAGATCTCATGATTGTCACATTTAAAACTAAACCGTATGCCGATATCACCATGTTTGGCGATGTTGCCATTCATTTACTGAAACTTATGGGGCATAGCGGTACGGTTCCAGGGGCTATTGTCGCTGACGATGTATCAGATTATCTACAGCGTTTAGAACATGCCGTCACCGAAGCCAAAGCGAGGGATGGGCAAGACGATGATAGTGATGATGAAGAGAACTCTCATATACCCATTACAAAACGCGCTTTGCCGTTGATTGAGCTTCTACAAGCAGCAGTTAATGCCAACGCTGATGTGATGTGGGAATGAGTGTAAGCGTTAAACACGCTTTTTTGCGCAAGCACAACATTCAAATGCCATCAAAAAGACCTGATTGTATGTAATTAAAAAAATAACAATCCATACAATAACTTATTTTGTATGTTTTTATTGCATACAAAGATAGTGAAGCATAGCATCTACTCCAAATTGTACGGCAAATGGCAGTGGAGTAGATGATGTCTATGTGGTCACCAAGAATTGATACAAATGCCCGGGTTAAATACATCGGTATCGTGGATGCTATTGAAGCGGATATAAAAAACCGCTTATTGAAACCCGGTGATCGTTTGCCTGCACAGAGACTAATCGCTGATGCACTCTCTGTCGATTTGACGACGGTCACAAGAGCGATTAATGAGGCCGCCAGAAGAGGTCTGGTTGAAACACAGAGGGGAAATGGCTGCTTTATCGCTCAAACCACGTTCTCTCATTACAACTCATCTCAGCTTATTGAAGGCAAACCGCTGGATTTAAGCATGAACAACCCGCCCATTCCGAGCGGACTGAATCTTGAGAAAAAAATTTCCGAAGCTATCAGCGAGCTTAGTCAATCCGGTATTTCTGCATCACATCACCTTTGCTATCAGGAAACAGCCGGTCATCCGGATGATCGTGAAGCAGGTCAGCAATGGCTATCATCGAAACTTACAGGTTTAAATAGCGATCAACTCTTGATTTCAAGTGGTGCTCACAGCGCTTTGTTTTGTTTGTTGAGTTATCTCAAACGTAAAGGCGCCAAAACCATAGCTGCTCCAGAGTTTTCCTATCCCGGATTGAGAGCGATGGCCGAGCAGTTACAACTGGACGTTGTCGGTATCAGTATGGATGAGCAGGGAATCATTCCAGAACAGCTACAACTACAATGTGCGAAACAAACAATCGATGTTTTGTATGTCATCCCCAATATTGATAATCCCACAACAGCGACCTTGTCTGTACAGCGTAGAGAGTCGTTAATTTTCTTAGCAAATCAATATGATCTGACCATTATTGAAGATGATCCCTATTACCAGTTTATCGATGAAAAACTGCCGTCACTCTACAACATGGCAAGTGATCGCACCTGGCATATCGCCACAATCTCAAAATGTCTCAGCCCATCTTTACGTGTTGCTTATGTCGCCTCACCCAATATTAATGATGCATTGGGGCTGACGGAAGAAATGCGAATCAGTCATTTAATGGCACCACCATTGATGACGGCCGTTGTTTCACACTGGATCAGGCATCACAAAATTGATGAGATCACTCAGGCGATTAAGACTGAAAATATCAGAAGACAGTCATTAGCTCAGTCAATTTTTCAGCAAAGTGATATTGCCTCTCATCCCGCCTCACCGCATCTTTGGTTGAGAATGCCACATGGATACAAAGCATTAGATTTTGCCGAACAAGCAAGCAGGATAGGGGTTTCTATTGTGCCTTCAACGGCATTTGTCATGTTCCGAAGTCGTAGTCAGGCCGTTCGAATATCACTCGGGGCCAGCAGTGACTATGAGTCATTAAATCAAGGGTTAACGCTGTTGTCGGATTTATACCGGCCAGGATTAATTCGTTCAAAAACCATCGTATAACTAAAAAAACATACTCGTTTTCAGCATTTAGCCACAGAGGAGTTCCTGTGATGAGCAAACTATCAGAAATACCCATTAAGGTTGAAGTTTATGATGCCTTATCCGACTGGGAAGTACATACCGGTGAGGGTGAGAATGTCATTGCCAAGCGAATGAAAGGCCGATTCAGGACATTAAAAAACTTTGGCATGTCTGTCTGGCTAATCTACTTTCTCGGCCCTTACTTGCGTTGGGATGGGCATCAAGCTGTTTTACTTGATATTCCTAAACAACAATTTCACTTATTTGGTTTGACTTTATACCCGCAGGATATCTGGGTACTGTCTTTGACGTTATTGTTCTTCGCCATCTTATTGGCTGCTGCCACCAGTATTGCCGGTCGTGTCTTTTGTGGTTATTTCTGTTTCCAGACCGTATGGACTGATGTATTTACCTTTATCGAAAGCCAGTTTGAAGGCAATACGCCACAGAAACAGCGTAAATTTAATGCCGCTCCCTTGACGGCAAATAAAGCTATTCGAAAGCTCGGCAAACATATTGTGTGGTTAGTGATTGCCATCCTTACTGGCATCTCATTTTCAGCCTGGTTTACCGATGCCTATCAGTTATGGGGCGATATTTTCTCTCTTCAGGCAGCCACACCAGTTTGGGTAGCCATGGGCATATTTACTTTTTTCACATATTGGTTTGCTGGCTTTATGCGTGAACAAGTGTGTTTCTGGTTATGTCCGTATGCACGTCTGCAGGGGGTGATGTATGACCAGGAAACGGTTTTACCAGCTTATGATGCTGTTCGCGGTGAACCAAGAGGTAAGTTATCACGCTCTGGTGTGCAAGAGGCTAATAAAGGCTCGTGTATTGATTGTAAATTGTGTGTTGCTGTATGTCCCACTGGTATTGATATAAGAAAAGGTCAGCAAGAAGGCTGTATCACCTGTGGTTTATGTATTGATGCCTGTGACAGCATCATGGATAAAATCAATGAGCCAAGAGGCCTTATTCGTTACGCATCTCATAAAGAGCTTCACCAAGGTCAACCTAAAGTCAGCCTTTGGAAACGTCCTCGAGTCATTGTTTACAGTTTGATCATGGCATTTTCTATTATTGGTGTCGGCTATGGATTTACTCATTTTGAACCCACGGAATTTAATGTGGTTCACGAAAGAAGACCTTTGTATATACAAATGAGTAATGGTGACATTCAAAATAAATACACCTTAAAACTGCTGAATAAAACAGATCAGCCACTCGTTGTGAACTATCACATTGAAGGTTTGCCATCAGCCAGCGTAGTTGGTTTAGAGCAGGGCATTACGATACAGCCAGGTAAAATCGTCCCTGTCACAGCCTTAGTCAGATTACCTTCGGATACGACCTCATCGGGCTTGCATGAATTTCACTTTGTCGCCACGAGTGAAGGGAGTTCAGCCATCAGTAACCGTTATAAAGCGGTGTTTATTGCCCCTTAATTTAGGTTAGATATTACAAAAGGTTAGTTATGTATCAGTATGATTCTTATGATAAAGCGCTCGTTTTAGAGCGTGTCAGACAATTCCGTGATCAAGTGAATAGATATATCAATGGCGCGTTGTCTGATGAAGAGTTTATGCCACTGAGATTACAAAATGGTCTCTACTTACAAAAGCATGCTTACATGCTACGTGTGGCGATTCCTTACGGCACTTTGTCTGCAAATCAACTACGCACTCTAGCGGATATTGCCGATCAGTTTGATAAGGGGTATGGCCATTTCACTACACGTCAAAACATTCAGTTCAACTGGATAACGCTAGAGCAAGTGCCTGATATCCTGCAGAAACTGGCTGATGTCGAAATGCATGCTATTCAGACTTCAGGCAACTGTGTCAGAAATGTCACCACGGAAGCGTTTGCGGGTGTTTCAGCTGACGAAGTGGTTGATCCAAGGCCATACGCAGAAATTATTCGTCAGTGGTCGACGATTAATCCTGAATTCCTGTTTTTACCACGCAAATTTAAAATTGCTGTGTCTTCCTCAACCGAAGACCGTGCTGCAGTAAGAACGCATGATATAGGTCTATATCTTTATCGTGATGCTGATGATGAACAAATCAAAGTTAAAGTGATGGCCGGTGGTGGGCTAGGTCGTACACCGATCATCAGTGAGTTATTAAAAACCGATCTGCCATGGCAGGAAATGCTGACCTATCTGGAAGCCGTACTGCGTGTGTATAACCGTCATGGCCGACGTGATAATAAATATAAAGCCCGCATCAAGATTTTGGTGAAGAGTCTCGGTATAGAAGCTTTTGCCGCTGAAGTGGAAAAGGAATGGCAGAACCTGAAAGGGGGACCAGCTCAGTTAACGCAAGATGAGTTTCAGCGTGTTGCCAGACAATTTGGTATTGACTCTTATGAGGCAACAGATAGCAAAGAATATGTATATCTACTGAGTGAAAATAATGCCTTTGCCAATTGGATTAAACGGAATACACATGAACATAAACACTCAGATTATGCTTCAGTTGTGATTTCGACCAAACCTGGCCCTGCAACACCGCCAGGCGACGTGACATCACATCAAATGCGTGCTGTTGCTGATATGGCAGAACAATATGGCTTTGCAGAAATTCGGGTCACCCATGAGCAGAATCTGGTACTACCTTCAATAAAAAAAGCCGATCTCTTTGTTTTATGGACTGCTCTTCAGTCAGAAAATCTCGCTGCACCTAATATTGGCCTGCTAACAGACATGATTACCTGCCCGGGTGCTGATTACTGCTCGCTGGCAAACGCAAAATCTATCCCAATTGCTGCGGCAATACAGCAACGCTTTTCAGATTTAGATTATCTACATGATATTGGCTCACTGAGTTTGAATATTTCTGGTTGCATGAACGCCTGTGCCCATCACCATATTGGCAATATTGGCATTTTGGGTGTCGATAAGAATGGTGTGGAGTGGTATCAAATTACCATCGGCGGTGATCAAGGCAAAAATGCACGTTTGGGCAAAGTGATTGGGCCATCATTTCTGGCGGATGATGTGCCAGATGTTATCGACACGCTTATCAATGTCTTTCTTGAATACAGAGAGCAGGATGAGAGCTTCAGTGACACAGTTGATCGTATTGGAATCCCGCCTTTCAAAGAACGTGTTTACCAAACAGCGGAGATGAATTAATGAAAAATATTATTTGCCTTCGTGATACCGAGCAGCCTCTGATTATCGAGCATGATAATTGGATTTTGATCAAAGAATTGGAAGATATTGATCAACATTCCGAGCATGAAAAATTGATCTTACCGTTTAGCCTGTGGGTCGAGTCTGTTGAACATCAGCCAGCTAACAGAGCAAAAGCCGTGTGGCTGCAGAATGATGCCGATATTTATACCTTATCACCCTGGCTGGAACAGCTGGAGCTTATCGCACTCGATTTTCCTAAATTTACTGATGGTCGGGCCTATAGCCAGGCAGTAGAGTTACGAACACGACTGAAGTGGAAGGGAGAGTTGCGAGCGACAGGTGATGTATTACGGGATCAACTCAGCCATATGCATCGTTGTGGTTTCGATAGTTTTGCTGTCAGAGAGGATAAAGATGTGTTTGATGCGATTAAGGGCATTTCTGGTATTAGCACGATGTACGCTGGTTCAGTATTAAATCCTGAACCTCTGTTTAGACGACGCCAGGATATTCGCTGAATAGGGCAAAACACAGAGAGGTATAAAATGGAAACAAAACCCTATAATTACGATATTGTGAAGTTTTTTACGGTCATGGCGTGCATTTATTTGGTGATCGGCACTGGTGTAGGTGTATGGATCGCCTCTGAGCTTGCCTGGCCGGTATTAAATTTTGATAATCCTTACCTGAGTTTTGGACGGCTGCGGCCTGTTCATACCAATACGGTGATTTTTGCTTTTGCCGGCAGCACATTAATGGCGACAGCCTATTATGTTGTTCAACGCACATGCAGTGTCGCTTTATGGAGTAATAAACTGGCCTGGTTCACTTTCTGGGGCTGGAATGTTGTCATTATCGGCATGTTTATCACGCTGCCATTGGGTTATACCCAGTCAAAAGAATATGCTGAGATGGAGTGGCCTCTGGACGTATTAATCACAGTTGTCTGGTTGGCTTTTACTTTTAACTTTATTATGACTATCGCCATTCGTCGTATCTCACATATCTATGTGGCTAACTGGTTTTATCTGGCGATGATGATTGCGATTATTTATTTACATGTCGTCAATAGCCTGTCTATTCCAGTGGAACTATGGAAATCCTATTCTATTTTTGCCGGTGTTCAGGATGCGATGATTCAATGGTGGTGGGGCCACAATGCCGTTGGCTTTTTCCTGACAGCAGGCTTTCTTGCCATCATGTATTACTTTGTACCTAAACAGGCTAATCGTCCGATTTATTCTTATCGTTTGTCGGTTATTCACTTCTGGGCGTTGGTGTTTGGTTACGTCTGGTTAGGAGCTCACCATCTTCAATACACCGCGTTACCTGACTGGACTGGATCACTGGGTGCGGCTATTTCCCTGGCCATGATTATTCCTTCATGGGGTGGAGCGATTAACGGCATGTTTACCTTAAGTGGTGCCTGGGACAAACTGCGTACAGACTATATTTTACGGTTCCTGATTGTGTCATTGGCTTTTTATGCCATGTCGACATTTGAAGGCCCAGTTATGTCGTCTAAAACGGTTAATGCCTTATCTCACTATACAGACTGGACGATTGGGCACGTTCATGCGGGAGCACTGGGTTGGGTTGCCATGGTATCTATCGGTGCTATCTATCATATGGTCGAAAAACTATGGCGAGTGCCTTTGTATTCAACCAAACTGGTAAACACCCATTTCTGGATGGCGACCATCGGTACCGTTATCTACATCACAGCTATGTGGGTGTCAGGCATTATGCAAGGTTTGATGTGGCGTGCTTATGATGATTACGGCAATTTAGCGTATACCTTTGTGGAATCAGTCGCACAGATGCATCCTTATTACGCCATGCGTGCTGTGGGTGGTTTGGTCTTTTTCCTTGGTGCTGTTGTTATGCTGTTCAACGTGACGGTCACTATTCGTCAAGCGGTTAGACAAAATAAACCTGTTATTCAGTCAGCCACTTCATAAGCGATAAGGAGTCAATAATGAAATGGTTTATTGGTGAATTTTTTGCAATGGATATTGCTGCAATGACGGCTTCAGACTGGTTGGCAACCTGTATGAGCGTTTTATTAGCGATTGCGATAGGCATAACGTATTACCGGGTTTTTCATCCCAGGTATAAAGCAGAACTTGAGTCTCACCGACATCATTTAATGCATGACGACAGCTGAAATAAGAGCCCCACTGGATGTGGGGCTTTTTTTATGTATCTAAATATTGTTTAGCTTTCAATACCGCTTCAGTTCGGTTTGAGACTTGAAGTGTATTCAAAATAGCGCGGACATGAATTTTAACGGTACTTTCACTTAAGCCCATATCCAAGGCAATACGTTTATTTGAAGCACCTTTTGACATCATGGCAAATACTTCTTGCTGACGAGGTGTAAAGTCAAAGGTGTTGTTTGAAACGGCTTCACTGGGGATGGCCGGGTGAATCGAAATGCCATGGTTTAATATCAAGGTTAAAGCTTGGATAATTTCCTCATTTTTCATTGATTTAAGGATGTAACCTAAAGCACCTGCAGCCATCGCGCTCTGAGTGTCTTCAGGATTATCTGAAGAGGTAATGACAATTAGGGGAACGTCTGGAAAATGTGTCTTAATCTGTTTAATACCTGCAACGAAATTCAGGCCGGGCATGTGTAAATCAACAATGAACGCTGACCAGTCTTGTTCAGTTTGTATTCGTTGAATCAACTCATCAAAACTCGTCGCCTCAGTACAGCTATATTCGGAAAAATGTTGCGTTATCAGCATGACTAAGGCGTCACGATAAAGCTCATGGTCATCAGCAATCAGCAATTTCATGATGTTTATTTATCATTCCTTTTTGTTCTATGGCAAAGTATCGCATGACCTTATTTTGTTGTCTCCTTGATATGACCTAATCACATTGCCATGAATACGCATCAAAAGTGGTTCTTACCAAAACGCGCCCGAACTATTGCAATTTGGGCAGTGGTGGTCATGTTATGTGGTCTGTCATTTTCATTGCTCGGTTTTCTAGAGCTGCAAAAAATCACCCAACAACGACTGTTTCTGGAAACAGAAAAAAATGTAAGGTCTCATATCGAACAAATCCAAACCAATATTGATATTTCACTCGACTCACTGGGAAATGTCGCTGATTTATACCAAGCCAAGGGGGACATCAGTACTGCTCAGCTAGAACGTATATTTGATACGGAAACACATTACCATGCCGGCACACGTGGTTTAGCCTGGGTGCCTAAAGTGACTGAGCAAGCACTAGCTGTTTTTGAGGAACACGTTCGTGCCGAGGGGATAAGCGATTATCACGTTTATGAGGTTACTGGACATGGCATGCCGAAACCCGTTAATGAACATACCGTCTACTTTCCTGTGCGGGCAGTCTATCCTCCCTTAGGCACTGATCTGCGATATGGCCTTAATTTAGCTGCAGTGGCTACCCGTCAACATGTAATGAGTAAAGCAAGCAATACACACAAAACAGCCATTACCGATCGTGTTTCCATTTTTTATCAACAACAACACTTATATGGCTTTCAGGCATTTCACCCCTTATTTGACCAAGAGCAAAACCTATTAGGTTATGTGGTCGGCTTGTATGACTTTAAAGGGATGTTTGGCGATGTGTTTGATAATGATGATGTCGGCTTGGCTTTATACGATGGTAGTACAAACAGCCAACAATTGCTTTATAACAAAAATACGATATTATCCAGTGTTACTCAGTTAAGAAAAAGTAAAGATTTGCACTGGACGTTTCCATTGCAAGTAGCTGATAAACAATGGCTTATCAGTGTTTTTCCTGATGTCAGTTCACACCGGGCTTCAGAGTCACTTATTCCTTATGTTGGTCTGATTGCCGGCACATTAATCACTAGTTTACTGTCTGTTTATCTCTTTCTGGCTTTATTAAGAACCCAGCAATTAACAGAGATGAGCAGCCATCTTGCTGGCACCCATCAGCAGTTGGATATACAGAAACAGTTAAAACAATTGGCTGACGAAGCTAATGAAGCCAAGTCCAACTTATTACGTGCTGCCAGCCATGATCTCAGACAACCGCTTCATACCATCGGATTGCTAACGGAGTTATTAGCTCAAAGTCAGAGTAGCGAACAACAAAAAGTACTGTCAGGAAAAATCCATTCTGCTGTTGATAATATGAATACCATGTTTGGTGCTTTGCTGGACTTGAGTCAGTTGGATGCAGGTAAACTCACTATCCAGACTGATGTTTTTCCTGTCAGCAAGCTGTTAGATAAGTTATTTGTTGAATTTGAGGTGGTGGCAGAAGATAAAGGGCTTGAATTTCACTATATCTATAGCTCAGCAGTCATTAAAACAGACGCTAACTTACTTGAACGCATGCTGAGAAACCTGCTGAGTAATGCGATTCGCTATACAGCCAAAGGTCGCGTCATTATTGGATGCCGACGCCATATTCAATTTATCCGTATTTGTGTGCTCGACTCAGGTATTGGCATCAAACCGCAGGCACAACAGCATATTTATCAGGCTTTTTATAGGGAGGAAGAAGCCCGTAAAATGGTGGATAAAGGCTTAGGACTGGGTTTGTCGATTGTGAGTAAAACAGCGAAAAGCCTCAATTTAAATTTTGCTTTTGATTCAATAGCAGGTAAAGGCAGCCTGTTTTACATTGATGTGCCATATGCTGACAATGCCGTTGCTATGAACAGCAGCGTAATGCAACCTGCGTCATTTGAACCATTGCACCTCACTATCTGGTTAATTGAGGATGATGCTGACACTCGATATGGTATGCAACAGCTGCTGGAAAGCTGGGATTGTGACTGTCAGAGCTTTGCAGATAAAGCCACTCTGCAGAAATATCTACAGGCATCACCTCTAAAGCCAGATGTCATTTTGGCTGATTATTATTTAGCTGGAGACAATGGGATTGAGTTGAGCCGGTTGATAAGCAATTTCTACAAACAAACCATCCCCACATTGATGGTGACAGCTTCTATGGAACGGGAACAAACCATTAGGCAAGCCACTATGTTTGATGTTCTTATCAAACCTGTTAAGCCTGAATCTTTATATCTGTGGTTACGAAATAACGTTACTTAGTTCGATCGGACTAGTCCATCAGGAGAATAGTGTTAAATCGTATTGGCTGAAATAATCATACTTCCTCAAAAATATAAGAAGGAAGAGAGAATGACTACACGCACAGTTTTAAAAACCGCATTGACTGCGGCAATCATGTTGACCAGTTTATCCAGCCTTGCAGCAGGTGCTTTATCGGTTGATAAGCAGATTACCGTGAATGCTAATCCTGCCACAGTATGGAAAATGGTAGGTAACTTTAATGGTCTGGATGTCTGGCATCCAGTTGTGGTGATGAGTGAAATCAAGACCGGCCAAAATAACCAGCCGGGTGCTGAACGTCTATTAAGCCTGGGAAATGGCGCAACTATCACAGAGAAACTAACGGCCTATTCAGATGCTGATACCAGCTATTCTTATGCGATTATGGCTTCACCACTTCCTGTCAAAAACTATGAGTCGACGATTACTGTTAGCAGTGCAGGCGAGGGTAAAGCGAATGTTCGCTGGAGTTCATCGTTTGATGCGAATGGTGCTGATGATCAAGCCGCGATTGACGCAATAACAGGCGTTTATGAAGGTGGCTTAAACCAATTACAAAAAGATTTTGCTCAATAATTCCATAAGTCCGTTTTGCTTTGTTTAAGACTCTGGGAAGCTATTGCATCCCAGCGTCTTTATTTTTTCTAGCTAGTCATGATGACCTCAGCAAGTGATACCATGCACGCTGTTTATTCATTTTAATGAAATGTACATGACGCAGATACCATCAGTGATACAAGTTCAGCGAATAAAAGTCATCACGGCTGGTATTTGCGCAGTGATTTTGACAGTGGGCATCGCTCGTTTTACCTACACACCATTTCTGCCATTGATGCTTAAGCAGACAGATTTATCACTGGTCAATAGCGGTTGGTTGGCCACCTTCAATTATATTGGTTATCTGATGGGGGTGTTATTGGTGTCATTCACCAATAACCTGTCATTTAAGTTTCGTTTTTACCAGTGTTGTTTGTTAGTTGCCGTGCTGTCCACCATCGCAATGGGCATGACTACCGAGTTGTATGGCTGGGTTGTATTACGGTTCATTGCTGGAGTGAGTGGAACCGCTGGCGTCATATTATCCTCAGGCTTTGTATTGAGCTGGCTGAAGCATCACCAGTTAAAACCAGAACTTGGATTACATTTTATGGGGCTTGGCCTCGGTATAGCGATACCGGGAACAGCCGTAGTGTTGATGAACCGCTTTTTTGCCTGGGATAGTCAATGGATCCTGATGGGACTGTTTGGCATCGTATTTTTTATACCTGCCTGGTTATGGATACCACCACCACTTTCAACACAGCACAAAGCCTCGCAAACGCTAGCTGAGCCACCCCGCAGCTGGATGATAAAACTTATCTTGGCTTATGCCTGTGCTGGAGTCGGTTATGTAGTCAGTGCCACCTTTATCGTCGCTATACTTGAAAATATGCCGCAGTTAGCCGGTAAGGGTGACTGGATTTGGGTGGTGCTAGGACTTGCAGCGGCACCTGCCTGTTTTTTGTGGGATAAAGCCGCCAATAAAGCAGGGGAGATCAATACCTTATTGCTCACTTATGTTCTACAGACGGTGGCGATTCTGATCCCGGTATTTTCAGATTCATTACTAGCCAACCTGATTGCTGCCGCAATCTTTGGTTGTACCTTCACCGGCATTGTAAGTTTGATGCTGACCTTTATCGGTCACAAGTTTCCAAAAAACCCGGCAAAAGCCATGGCGCGTTTAACAATTTGTTACGGTATCGCCCAAATCATAGCTCCAGCCGCAGCGGGCTATCTGGCCAGCCATAATGGTAATTACAATCTTGATTTGATGTTGACCGCGATGATTATGGTGGCTGGAATGGTTTTTCTTATTGCCGTCAAGCGTGAAAAATTTGTCACCGTGAACCTGGATTAATCAAAAACCGTCGTGAAATGTTTTAGTAGCAGGCCCGATAGTCTGCTATCGACGTCTTTGGTCGCTAAGAAATAGGGTGATAAATAATGTGGATAGATTGGGCCATGATAAATTTATTTTGTGCATTAATTCAAAATAGCAGCGGATCACATGTTGTGAGTTAAGTTAATTTTATCTAAACTCAATCGCTCGCAATGGAGAGCACTCACAAAAGTACATTCAATTTTTTATTCTAAATTTATGTCGTCCACTTGTGAGTGCTTTCCGCCTTTTTACTCTACAGCTATAGCTTGTGTTATTTCAGATAGCCATCGAGTGAAGTTGAATATCTTTACTGGGCGGCTGACCAAAAAAGCGGCTGTATTCCCGACTAAATTGTGACACGCTGGAATAACCTACGTGCATACAGGCAGTGCTGACATCCATCATTTTTGACAGCATCAGATGTTTCGCCTCATACAGACGTAACTCTTTCTGAAACTGTAACGGGCTCTTCGACGTTATTGCTTTAAAGTGATGATGGAATGACGATATGCTCATATTGACCCGTTCAGCCAGTTCATCGACTTTCATCGGTTCAGTAAAGTTTTCCTGCAACCAGGAAATGGCAGCCGAGACTTTTTGCAGATGGGAATCTCTAGTCGCAATCTGCACGACCAGTTTGCCGATATGACTTTGTAACAGGCGGATATAAATTTCTTCCATCACTAACGGAACCAGCAAGGTTGATACTTCTGTTTGAGCTGATAAACCAATTAAACGGGTAGCTGCTTCGATAATATGCGGATTAGCCTGACCAATAAAAATCGGTTTGGTGTGTGCGGTTTTAGGCAAACCGTAGGGAAACACCTTTAGTGCCGTTTCGGCCAGCTTTTGCTGATCCATATCGATAATCAAACACAAGTAGGGTTCATCTTCACTGGCCTGAATAATCTTGGCTGAGACCGGCACCTCCGTTGAATAAACAGCCATTCTGGAATCGTCATACTCGTAAACATCACTTCCGATAATGGCGCGTTTAGCGCCTTGAGCAATAATGCAGATACCGGGCTGGCTATTACCACGAACAGCGACTTCGTCAATTTTAGATACACGAAAAACGCGGACACCTGCGATAGGTAAATCAAACAAGCCATCGTGTGGAGCATAACGGCTAAGTAATTCAGCCAAAGGTTTTGTATTCATCAGGTCTATCTAAACAAGGAAAAGGGCAGCCAGAAACTGACTGCCCGTATAGGATTAGGCCGTTAATGATGCCATATCGATGACAAAACGGTAACGCACATCAGAACGTTCCATTCGCTCAAAGGCGGTATTAATTTCATCCATTTTGATCATTTCACATTCAGGCAGAATGTTCATTCGACCACAGAAATCCAGCATTTCCTGAGTTTCTTTGATACCACCAATTAATGAGCCCGCAATGCGGCGGCGACCGAAAACCATCGGCGCTGTGTTTGGCCCTTCAATAGGACCAATCTGACCGACCATAACCAGAGTGGCATCATTATCTAATAGTGGGATGTAAGGATTAAGATCATGATTTACTGGCACGGTATCGATAATCAGATCAAAACTGGAAGCGGCAGCCGCCATTGCGTCTTCATCTTTAGATACCAAGAAGTTATGAGCGCCCAGTTCTTGCGCATCGGCTTCTTTTTTCGGTGATGTACTGATGACTGTCACATCAGCACCTAAACCAACAGCGAGTTTAATGGCCATATGACCTAAACCGCCCATGCCAACGACACCTACACGGCTACCAGGGCCGACATTCCATTCTCTCAAAGGTGAATAAGTAGTGATACCGGCACATAATAATGGCGCGGCTTTAGCCAGATCCAGATTTTCTGGCAGGCGTAATACAAATTCTTCACGAACAACGATGTGTTTGGAGTAACCACCTTGTGTCATCTCGCTGGTGATGCGATCAGGTGAGCCATAGGTCAGTGTAAAAGTATTACGACAGTATTGTTCATGGTCGTTATGGCATTCATCACATTCCTGACAGCTATCGACCATACAGCCAACAGCGACATGATCACCGACGTTATATTTGCTGACATTGCTGCCAACGGCAGTCACACGGCCGACTATTTCATGACCTGGCACAACAGGGTATGAAGACCCACCCCAATCATTTCTGGCAACGTGTAAATCGGAGTGACACACACCGCAATAGAGGATTTCCATTGCTACATCATTATCGCGTAATTCTCTACGTTCAAAGTGATATGGGGCGAGCGGGGTATCGGAGGAATGAGCTGCGTAACCAACAGTTTTCATAGATGTAACTCCCTTAGATAAAAGAATTAGAGGTGAAAATACTATAGACGGAACGATGAGAAACCACTTGCCTAATACTACAGCCTTTATGTGTGTTTCTACGTAAATTAAATGCTATCGTTTTAGTCATCCCAGTAATAAACACGGGGTAACTTACCTGTGTATCTATAGTGACTCAGTCACATCCACAACGTTCCAGAAATGGACGTTTAGCTGCCGATAACACCACCATCATTTTTAGTAATCAGCACCGTTGTTGAGCGTGGGCGTGTTTTACCATCAGAAGCCGGGTAGCTTAATCCTGGATGTTGAATATTCACCCACATCGCTTTGTAATCAGGACTCCAGGTAATCCCGGTCAGTTCACAGCCTCTCGGTCCAACTAAAAAGCGTTTGATTTCCTGCGTTTGCGGGTTGGCACATAACACCTGATTACAGCCCATGTTTGCCATGAACGGATCATCGTCATCATAGTCAGTCATAATCCACAAACGGCCATCCTGATCAAAGCCTAAACCATCAGGTGAGGAGAAAATATCTCCTTGAATATTACCGACTAAATGATCGGCTACTTTGTGACCTTCAGCATCAGTGGCGTCTTGCTTCTCACCTGCAATAACGAATAATGACCAGTTGAATGAGGTAGCTGCCGGATTGGCTTGCTCTTCCATGATTTTGATTATCTGACCATGACGATTATCAGGACGTGGGTTGGCGGCATTAACGGCAAATTCTTTGCCGCGTTTATTGTTGTTGGTCAGTGACACATAAACATCCAGATTGTGCGGATTCACTGTGGCCCACTCCGGACGGTCCATGGGTGTTGCACCTAATAGATCAGCCGCAGCCCGAGCATTAACTAAAACTTCAGCCTGGCTGGGGAAACCATTTTCTGCTGTTAGCCCTTCATTACCATGTACCAATGGTAACCAACGACCCGTGCCATCATCGTTAAAACGCCCCACATACAATGTGCCTTCATCCAATATGTCTTTATTATTGTCCATCTGGCTTTTATCAAAGCGTTGAGACGGTACAAATTTATAGACATATTCACCACGAGTATCGTCACCAGAGTAAAACGCCAACTGACCATTTTCAGCCAGTGACGGCGCTACACACTCGCGGCAGAAACGACCAAAGGCTGTGCGTTTAATGGGTTTGCTTTGCGGATCAAAAGGATCAATTTCGACGACCCAACCAAAACGATTAGGCTCATTGACGTAACCCTGATGGGGCAATGAGGTATCCGGTGTTGCATCAAAACGCGCATCAATCGTGCTCCAGCCATAATAATTGTCGTTTTTGTCATTAGAAATGCCATAACGGTGATGAGAGACACGAGATTGGTAATCTGTTTTGTCGTGATTGACGAAATAGTTATGCCAATTTTCTTCACAGGCCAGATAGGTACCCCACGGAGTGAAACCATTCGAGCAATTATTCAAGGTGCCGATAATTTCATTGCCATCAGGATCAGCGACTGTTTTGAATAGGTCATGACCGGCTAAGGGACCGCTGGCCTGCATCGGTGTTAATGTTGAGATACGGCGGTTATAGAGTGAGGGGTAAACGCGTTGCCATTCACCGTGACGGTCTTTTTTCACTTCAATGACACTGACACCGTGAGCCGCTTGTTCTTTTTTGACATCGTTGGGCAAACGTTTGCCATTGCCATCATAAATCAATCCATCGGTATGGATGGTGGGATTAATGTATTCATGATTGATCACCATCAAGCCACGATTATTGTTGTCGGGAAAGGCAAAAAAGTGCATGCCATCATGGTTATCACCAGCCTGTTTCAGCTGTTCCTGCCAGGTATTACTGGCATCGGCTTTCCATTTTGTTGCTCCTGTTTCCACCGGATCACCCCAGGAGAAGAAGGCTTTTGCCTGATAGCCATCCGCGACCACGACTTCATCAAATAAGGGATCGGTACGTGGCTGAATAGGCTGAAAACCAATATAAGGGGCAGGGGGGATGACATTCTCACCGGCAAAGGCAAAACGACTACCCATGCTCAGTCCTAGAAAGCCTATAACGGCGGCATTTAAACTGCCTTTTAAAACATCACGGCGTGATAACGCCATTTTATCCAGGCTTTTTTGCTCGGTGCTGTTAATAATCTCATCATCATAAGATGCCAGGCGTTGATGAAAATCTGAGTGTGTTGGCTGTGTCATGGCGAGTTATCTTCTTTTAATGAATACGGTATTCAAAGGTGTTACGAACATTCGGTACAGGTACCGCTTTTCCATTAACCATACGAGGCGCGTAACGAAAGGTTTTGGCAGCAGCTAATGATGGCCGTTCAAACATCGGATGGCAGTCAGCCAATACCTCGGGAGACTCTACACGGCCTTGTTTGTTTACGGTATATCGAACAGTGCAATCACCTTCCAGACCTTTACGCAAAGCAGTTCTGGGATAATCCGGTACCTGTTTTTCAATCGGTTTATAGTGTTCCACAGAAAATGTTTCAGTTGCTAGCTCGGATAGATTACTTTGTGTTTTTTGTGGCACATTTTGCTTATTACTACTTGCCAGTACTGGGCTGTCAGGCAACTTTTCTGCAGGTTTTCCTTGCTTTGTCGGTTGGCTGACAGGCGGAACCGGCTTGTCTTTAAGTGGTTTTATTTGCTTTTCTATTTTCTTTTTTACAGGTGTTTTTGGTGCGGGTTTTTCTATCGGTTTGGCTATGGGGTTTTCAACGCGTTTAAAGGCCAGTTCATTTTCAACAATACTTTGTTTAGGTTTAACTTTTGGCTCGATAACAGGTTCAGGTATAACCACCGGCTTTACCTCTTCGATCACGGCTTTTTTTACCGGCTGAGGAAGTTCGACCATGCGGATATTCACTGTTTTAACGACCGGTTCATGGTGAGTCACCGGTGTCCATGAGTGAAATAATAATGCGGCAATGGCAATATGAAACAAACCTACTTCAATTAATGCAGATTTGTTTATCTCAGAGGCAGTAAACGGTTTACTTAGATAAAGTGGATCACGCATAGCTAACTCAGGCATCGGGCGACTCCGTAATCAGGCCCACATCATCGATACCCACTTGCTGTAATGCGGCAATCGCTTTTACAACTGAAGCGTAATCCGTGGCTTTATCACCACGGATAAAAAATAGCAGCTTGTCATTCTGCTGTTTAATCTGCGCTATTTTTTCGACCATGTCATCCAAGCTGACTGCTTGATCTGAGCGGGATTGAATATCGACTTCTGAACCCACATTCCAGTAATAACTGCCATCAGCAACCACCGATAAAGTCAGAATCGTTTTCTGACTATCAGTGGGTAACGCTTCCGCTGCAACCTTAGGTAATTCAAGTTTAACGCCTTGTACCAGTAGCGGAGCTGTGACCATAAAAATCACTAACAACACCAGCATCACATCGATATAAGGCACCACATTCATTTCTGCCTTCAAGGCATGTTTAGCAACCGGTTTTCTTAGCATGACGACCTCACGCAGCCTTTGCCAATGGGGCTCGGTGCATCACTCGCTGTAATCGGGTGATGAACTCATTACCAAAATGATAATAAAGCGTACTGATAGCCCCGGCGCGTTTACTCAGCTGGTTATAAGCAACCACTGCAGGGATCGCTGCAAATAAGCCGATAGCGGTGGCAATCAGGGCTTCAGCAATACCTGGGGCCACGGTGTTTAATGTTGCTTGTTCAACCTGGGACAGGCCAATAAACGAGTTCATAATGCCCCAGACCGTACCGAACAAGCCAATGTAGGGGCTGACTGAACCAATGGTAGCCAGGTAAGAAAGACCTTTTTCAAGTTCGGCTTCCTGCTCGCCAATATTCACCAGCATGGCACGTTCTACATTTTCTACCTTCTCATCCTGCGGCATAGTGGTGATATGCTGATATTTCTCATACTCCTGCCAGCCAGCCTGAAATATGGCTGGAATCGCTTTGTGTAAAGTCGCTTTTGTTGTTGCTTCAGGTAATGACGTCATATCCGCCGTTTGTCTGAATTGCTGTTGAAACAGCTTATTTTGTTTTTCCAGACGACTTAATACATTTGAACGCCAGAGGATCAGATACCAGCTCACCATCGATGCCAGTACTAAAATCAGCATCACAATTTTTACTAAAACGCTGGCATCACTGACCAGACCCCAAATAGTCATTTCATGCATTGCAGTTTCCATGATTGACTCCTTATTTGCTCAGTTTAGACAGGCCGAGTTGATCAGCAATCTCTGACCAGGGCACATATTTGAAGTTTTGATTTTCCAATGGCATGCGATTGCGTCCATCCTGAACAACTAACATGCCTTGCTGCCATGGTTGGCCAAAATTGACGCTACTGACATCCAGACCATCTGTTTCTGAAACACCATCAATGCCGGCTGCTGTATTAAAGCCAATACGAAATACACCGCGATAAGTGAAGGGTGGCAGAGCATCAAGCACAACATAGCTATCATTGCCCTGACTGGATATCACTAGATAATCCTGTTTGTCGTTCTGATACAAACTGATCCCTTCGATATCGTCTTTCAGATGTTCACCGACAGGCATGACCTGAGTCATCACCGTAGATTGATCGGCACGGGCATCAAGTGTCCAGACTGCTCTGTTTTCTTCACCAATAAATAAACGATCATGTTTATCATCGGCCACACAGCCTTCAGGTTGCGTGGCAACTTTAAATTCACGGACCAATTCACCGGCAATCTTGCCTTGTTTGTCCTGCATCTGATATTGGAAAAAGCGGCCGTCTTTATCATTCACAATGGTGTAGATATCACCTTGTTTATTTTTATACATACAAAGGCCATAAATATCCTGTGCCGTGGTGCTAACTTCCCCCATTTCAGTGACAAGACGACTTGCTGGATCGATGGCAAACACATGCAGTGAGTTATGATCACGATTGCTGGCAACCGCTAAATCAATCTGTTTACCATTGAAATGAAAACCATGACGGACATCGACATTATTCAGTCGTCCAACAGGCAAAAATTGCTGGGTTTTGCCTTTTAAATCATAAACAACTAAACCGCCTTGTTTATCCGTACCTAATATCAGACTTTGTTCAGGGTTGGCTTTGTTGACCCAGATAGCTGGATCATCAGCCGCATCGCCTAAGCTTGGTACAGCATCGGTTTGTATTGCTGGTTTAACCAGCGGGATAGGCGGGGGCGATGTCAGCGATGTATGCGTCCATGGTAAGGTATAAAAAGCAATTCCAGCATCGTGTTTGATAGCAATCTCTAACTGCTCACCGTCCACTCTTGCACTGATACCCTCAGGCTCTAGCACATTGTGCAGAGCAAATTCGGACTGATGTTGCCAACTTCCTTTGTTATCGATATAAGTGTGTAACACGTTGGCTTTTGCATCGAGAACTAACAAGCCACCGGGTACAATTGCCATGCCAACAGCACTTTTTGTCAGCTGTCCAAAAGGGTGGGTCATCGCAATTGGGAAACGGCTCAATTCTGCTTCTGGATGGGCATCATAAGCCCAGATGCCTACCTTTTCTTCATTGATATACAGTCGTGACTGAGCGTCATCTACCTGGCAGTATTCACTATCAGGTGGCGTGCTCAGATGGCGAATTAATTGAGGGAGAGCAATGGGGGAGGTAGCATCAGCTACCAACCATTGCTCTCCTTGTCCCTGTTCACCAACCAGAAACAAGAACCCATTTTGTGCTTCATCCTGATATAGACAAACCCCTTCGATTTTAAAGGCGGGTTTAGGCAGATAGGTGGTTGCTGTCCAGTTATCAGAAGCGCCATCGAGAACAGTCAGCATGGCTTGTTGGCGATCCAGATCTACGGTTGCCAACAGCAATCCTTGCTTCAACTGTCGATGATCTATGCTGCCAAAGTGACCTTTTAATAAACTGAGTGTTTTGCCTTGATTGTTTTCAAGCGCAATACCTTTGTGTTTGTAAGACACCAGACGGTCAGCCTTGGGAATACCGGTTTTACTAACTAGCTGTGCTGACTCAATATGTGAATTACCTTCTGCATTGATGGCTTTGAGCGTGTCATCTGCAAGCACAGAAAGGGGTAAAGACATCATCATTAATGATGCTAATAATTTCGGTTTTAATGTTAAATTTTTCATTTTATATTCTATATTTATCAATATGTTTTAGAAGTTAGTTAAAGTAAATCCAATTTTTATACTTGGACCGTATTCTTCATATTGATTGTTGTATGCTTTACTACCGGTATAAACGTAGTAGTGTTCATCGGTCAGATTTTTCGCTTCCAGGCTGATTTGAGCATTTTTGCTGATAAAGTAGCTGCTGCTAAAATCAAGGAACACCTGATCATCTACATACGCGTCATGGTTTTTATCACTGACAGCGGCGACTTCTTTCAGATAAGACGATTTGTAGTTAGCAGATAAACGCATGCTGACTTTTTCGTTTTCCCAACCGAGCATGAAATTACCGACCCGTTTTGATTGACCGGGTAAATCAATGCTGCGTTTGGTATTCTGACCTTCGATATCCGCTTCAGAATGACTGAGTGTGAAATTAGCGCCCACTAATAAGCCATCCCATGGTGAGGGTAGCCAGCTTAACTTTTGGCTATAAGCCAGTTCTAAACCATAGACTTTCGCGGTATCACCATTTTTGAATGTTTTAGCTTCTTTGAAATTCTGGAATGCACCTGAGCCTGCTATATCCGTTTCATAAACAAAATCAGAAATATCTTTATAGAAACCATAGGCAGAGATTGCACCAGCACGACCCATGTAATGTTCGATGCCTAAATCAAAGTTATTAGCTGTCATTGGATCTAGCGTTGGATCGCCAAAACTGGCTTTGTTACCACTTTCAATAGAAAAACCAGGAGCGAGCGCTTCAAATGTGGGTCTAACAACACTATTGGTCCACGCAGCTCTTACTTGGGTTTTATCATCGATGTAATAACGTGCATGAAGGCCAGGCAACCAGTGGTGATAATTATTTTTGCTGGAGATTTCCTGGAATACATCATCGCGAATACCGGTTCCTTTGGCCTCAAAGTCAGTTTGCTCATAGCGCATACCCGCGATGAGAGTCCAGTTATCCAGATCCAAGGTATTCATCACATAGGCCGCATTAATATCTTCGTTCATAACGTAGTCATTAATACGTGTTTCTTCTGTATTAATATTGCTGTCAAAATTCAGCTTTGACAGCAAATTCTTGATAGCGGAGCTACTGATGCCCGGCCCGTAATTATTTAATGAATAATCAACATTACTGCCGGCAAACGCACCTAAACCAGTATCGTTAGAGCCAAAGTTTTTAAACTCCCAGGCATTGGTGTCATTATCTTTCTCGCGACGTGATAGCTTGCCACCGAATTTCACTTGTGAGGCATAGTTGTGAATAGTGAAATCACGGGCAAGATCAAACTTTAGATTTTTTTCGGTATCGGTGGTTTTTTGTTCTTCCCATTCGATTTTATCCAGTGAAAAACTACTGGGGTCGTAGTAATCAGAACCTGCAAATAAGCGTGGTTTTGAGGTATCCGTAAATCCGACGTTATCAAAGCCACCCTCAAACTTAGCACCAGCAATATGACCCGGCGTATCCTCACTGGCGCGGCTGTAACCTATCTGACCATCAATCGTCCACAAGCCAATAATCTTTTCTCCACCCAATACATAGGATTGGATCTCTTGTGTTTCTTTACGGTCTTTTAATTCACGATAGCCTGTCGCGCCGGTACCTGATTCACTCGGTAGCTGTGGACTGTCAAACTCCATACCCGCTGCGTTACGAGTTTCGGTATCAGTGAAACGGCTAAATAAGGTACGTAAGTAATAATTTGTGTAAATGTCAGCTTTGTAATCGAAGTTAACGCCTAAACCTAAGCGCTCACGTTCAATTTCATAATCACGTTGTTCAAGTTCTTCTAAACGAGCTTGGTCAGTGAATTCCCATTTGCCACCGGTTTCCACATTATCAGAACCAAACTTTCGTTTTTGCCAGCTCAATGCGGCGGCGACACCAAAGTTATCAACACCATCACCGATACTGAAAATATTACTCACCGCCCCGGATCCTTTAGGGCTGGTTTTATCAATATTGTCATCGTAACTGCCTTCAGCAGACAGGGTGTAGAACAAACCATCATGATCAAAAGCCGATAAACTCTCTACATTGATGGTGCCACCCAATGAGTTGGCGTCCATATCGGGGGTCAGTGTTTTAACGACCGATAATGACTGCACTAACTCACTGGGTAATACATCCAATGCCACCGCACGTGTGCCACTTTCTGGCGAAGGGACATTGGTACCATTAATATTGACAGCATTAAGTTCAGGCGCCAGTCCGCGTACCGTGACAAACCGACCTTCGCCCTGATCATTCTCTACCGATACACCAGGCAGACGCTCTAATGCTTCTGCTGCATTGTCATCGGGTAACTGGCCGATACCGTCAGCATGTACAACACTCTCAATGCTGTTTGAGTTACGTTGCTCTTTGAGCGCTTCATCAATCTGTACTGCTTGCCCTACGACACGGACTGTTTCCAGATTAATATCCTCTTCTGCATGAGCACTGCTGATAAAGCTGGCAATTCCGAGTGCAATCAGGCTGAGTTTAAAGCTCGGTCGTTCAATGGTTTTGTCTATTGTTTTCATAACTACCCTTGTCGTCATAGTGGTTTGATGGCGGCAAGTGTATGAAGGCTAAATGACAGTTAGATGACAGTGAAAATTTAAAATATTTAAAATCAATAACTTATGGTTTGCGTTTGCTTGATATTGAGCTGATATGACTTATGATTTGCAAAATAAACTGATGCTCAATACTGCAAGCCTGTAAACGGATAAGTTAAATAAAAACAATGATGTAAATAGAATTTTGTGCAACGGGTAATGTAAAAAAATGAAAAAATAAGACAATTTTTGTGAGCTGATTTGACTGCTAACTTTGTCATAAGTCTGTCATTTTTTTCGCGTAGTGTCGCCGACATTCAGTTAATTACTGCAGTCAGAGTTCGGTTAAACCAATGAAAAAAAGACCTTTTTTACACACATCCTATTTTTACGGACTGGCGCTGGCCTTCATTACTGGTTTCGTTATCATGCGAACATGGGGGGAAGTGAAGGCCATATCAGCGATAAATTGGCTTGATGTTATGTCTGAAGGTGGAATGGTGATTCTGGCCTTATTCTGGCTGGCATTATTGCTTCGTAGCCGACCGGCGGGAAGGGTGACACAACTATTAGCTCTGGGTTTATGTGCTATCGCTTTCTCGTGGAGCATGGATTTCATGGATGAATTTATCCATATGCCTTCGACATTAATCTGGCATAACTGGTTGGAGAGTATGCCGATTCCACTTGCTTTAGTGCTGTTAAGCTTTGGCATTTATCACTGGCATCAGGAAGAAATTGCCATCAGTGCCCAAATGGTAAAACGTGAACGTTATTTCCGTGAGCATCGTTTATTTGACAAGCTTATCCCTATTGGTGGTGCGGCATACCTCAAAAAGCAGCTCAAACTCTCTCTCAATGAAAGTAAAAAACAGCAGCAACCTTTAGCCCTGATAGCGATTGATTTGGATGACTTTAATGTGATTAATCGTTTGTACGGGGTGGAAGAGGGTGACCATATATTGCAGCTGGTCTGCCAATTATTATTACTGAACCTTCGTGATGAAGATTTAATCTGCCGCCTGGCCGGAGATCGTTTTATTGTCTTGCTTCACAATACCAATGAAGCAGATGCAAAGCAGCTCAGTCTGGATCTTCAAAATGCAGTAGCCAGTTTTGCTTATCGAACTAAAGCGCATCATCAGCGTGTTTACCTAAGCGCCACTTGTGCTATCACTATGGCAAAAACAGATGACTCTGACTCGCTGATTAAACGCTTAAATTTACAACTAAGCCAAGATAAGCAGCGTGTGGTCGCGGCTAGTTAACTCATGACAAAACTGGTTAAAACAACAGGGTATGAAATTGATACGCCCTGCATCGCTAGCCATTATCAACCTGCATTATTAGCAGAGTTGGCATTATCGCGTGATATTTCGGCATATCAATTATTAAAGGGCGCGCGATTGCAGTTAGACGACTTTGCACTGGCAGAAAAGCGTATCAGTCCAGATCAATACCTGACATTAATAAAAAATTGTCAAAAATTAATTGATGCTGATGATATCAGTTTTTTATTGGGTCAGCGCTTATTGCCTGGTTTTTATGGCGCGGTAAGCCAAGCTTTGCAACAAGTGACTAACTTGCGTCAGGCCATTGAAATTCTTTGTGATTACCATTCAATTTTGTCGCCCTTATATACCCCTCGTCATTATGAAAATGATGAAGAGGTATTTTTGTTCTGGTTAGACAGCACAGGAAGTCATGAACAAGAGACCTTTATTATTGAATCTCATATCACTGCATTTGTTTCTATGGTGGCTTGGTTAGCCAGTGAAAAAGTGCCCTGGCATTATGAGTTCACTTATGCTGAGCCAGATTATATTGAGCAGTATTGGGTAAATTTTGGACAAAACATCAGCTTTAATAAGCAGATGAACCGTTTGCGTTTATCCAAACAGTTTCTGGATAAGCCCTGGCCTAATGCCTCAAAACTGGGTATTCATGGGGCGCTTAGAGAAAGCCATAAACAGTTAGCAGAGGAATATAGTCAGTACAGTTTTCTTGACCAGCTCTATGACTATATTCAATTACATATCAATGAACCGCTCAATCTGGATAAGGTGTCATTTGCCTTTGGAATCAGTCCGGCTTCAATGAAGCGTAAATTAAAAAAACACCACACCAGCTTTCAACAACAAATTGATCTAGTCAGAAAACACACAGCGATTTATTTGTATGAAGTCAAAAAAATGAATAGTCAGCAAATTGCAGAATATCTCTGCTTTAATGATATGAATAATTTTCGCCGGGCTTTCAAACGTTGGACCGGTATTTCACCGTATCTGTTATTTGCACAATAATTTGAAGTGGTTAACACAATTTTGTTTTATGGCTTAATTACTTAAGCCTCCCTTAATCTCGTTCAGCAAGAATTCAGTTTCGTAGGTTTATAACAGAACTGTAGCTAAGCGTTAGCTCAGTCAATTTAAGGAGTCATCCTATGAACAGATTAAATACCTTTCTCTCTATCAGTGCCCTAAGTATCGCTAGCTCAGCCTCTGTTGCCGTTGCCGATAACAAAGGCTTTGAGTCAAAAAAACTAGATAGTGTTACCAGTACGAGTCTTATTGATAGCCAAGAGCAAACAAGGCATCACACAGATATCAATAAGCACCAAGAAATAACAAAAAAATAAATTGCTAATGATGAATCTTCTAACTGTTACCGATTTCACTCCTCATCGGTAACAGTTTTTTTTGTGCGATAACAAACGATTCATTTTCTACTGTAATATCTATCTAAACTAAGCAGACAACGACGTCTTTAATTACTGAATCAGGTAATCGGAGAAATACAAAATGCGTCGTTCTGAACAAACTACCATCAAGACCTCCTGTCCACGAGACTGTTATGACAGTTGCGGTATTTCAGCCATTGTTATTGACGGCAAAATTAACCGTGTTTTAGGCGATAGCGATCATGAAATGACGCATGGCGCACTTTGTGCTAAATGTGCCTTTGTCTATAACGGTGTCTGGATTGACCCTAAAAAACGTTTAAGCCATCCATTACGACGCACGGAAGCTAAAGGCACTCACTCATACCAAGAGGTGAGTTGGGATGAGGCCTTAACTGACATTTCGCAGCGGCTTCACTCTATTATCGAAGAGTACGGTGGCCAATCAATTTTACATACTCATTACACTGGAATTTGCTCTCTTATTGCCGGAAATTTTCCTTTACGATTTTTTAACCGTATCGGCGCAACAGAAGTTGATCCGGACACGGTCTGTAACAAAGCCGGACATGAGACGTTAAGCTTAATGTTTGGTCAGTCAATGAATGGCTTTGACCCGCGCACAGCAAAGGATACCGATTGTCTTATCATTTGGGGAGCCAATCCTTCTGCCAGTGCGCCGCATGTGCATAAACGCTGGCTACCTGATGTTAAGCAGCATGCCAAAGTCATCGTCATAGATCCTATTCGCCATGAGACGGCTGATTTCGCCGATTTACATCTGCAACTCAGGCCAGGAGCAGATGCCGTGCTCGCTTTTGCCTTACTGCATGTTCTTGCACGCAACGACGATTTGGACCAGACATTTATTACCAATTCGGTGCTAGGTTGGGATCAAATCATCGATGAAATTGACAAAACCACGCCTGAAGTCGCTGCAGCTATTACCGGTGTGGCAGTAACTGATATCGAAACAGCTGCAGAGTGGTTTGGCTTGGGACGATCAATGTTGTGGTTGGGACAAGCATTACAGCGGCAGACACACGCAGGTAATATCATGCGTTCTGCCAGTTTATTAATTGCCGGTACCGGTAATATTGGCAAACCCGGTAGCGGATTTTTGTATATTAACGGGGCTGAGGCTCGTCAAATTAACCTTGATTGGCTCAGTGGTGCGGCATTGAACTCTTCGGCTACACAAGCGATTAGCCATATGGATCTCGCAGAGAGATTAGCTAATTCAGACAAGAGCAAGGCTTTGTTTTCCTGGAATAATAATATTGCTGCCTCTAATCCTCAGCAAAAGGCGTTACATCAGGCACTAAGCCGTGATGATTTATTTCATGTTGCCATTGATCTGTTCCATACCGACACGACTGCCTTTGCTGACTATATCTTGCCAGCATCCTCATTTCTTGAGTTTGATGATGTCTTATTACCTTACTTTCACTATGACGTATCGGCCATAAACAAAGTTATCGAACCTATTGCTGAGAGTCTGCCTAATCAGGAAATATTTCGTCGATTAGCTGCGGCGATGGGATTTAACGATGAGGAGCTATTCGAGTCAGACCAAAGTTTGATTGAGCAAATCTTTCAACAACTTAACATGCCTGTCAGTTTCGATGAGCTAAGAAAGAAAGGCAGTATGCCTTGGTCTGAACAGCCACTTATTCATTATTCTGATGGTGTTTTTCCAACAGCCAGTGGCAAAATTGACGTCGCATCAGATAACTGGCTGGCAGCTGGTTTAAACAAAAGCCCTGTAGCCATCGCTGATCAACCACCAAAAACGCATTATTTACGCCTTTTATCGCCGGCTGATCCTTTTCTGATGAATTTCAGTTATGGCAATGACGACAAAATTGCAATGAAAACAGGTAAAGCCAGTGTCAGCATTCACCCGCAAGAACTCGCAGATAGACAACTGGTTTCAGGGCAAAAAATCACACTGAAGAATCACTATGGTGAGCTTGAGGTTATCGTTGTTGCGAGTGACCGGATACCGCGAGGAGTGGCGTTATTACCAAAAGGACGCTGGCCGTCGTTAGAAAAAACAGGTGCCAATATTAATATCCTCAACGACGGGGCAAAGACCGACATTGGCCAAAGCAGTGCTGTACATAGTATTGAAGTGGAGCTAGTTTCCTAAAAAATATAAAACAACAATAGTTGACTAATCAGTCAACTATTGATTTAATGCAAACGTAATTTAACAACGGTGTTGTATGGGACGTCCAGCTACAGATACAAAGCAAAAATTAATCAGCACAGCATCAGAACTCATATGGAAAAATAGTTATGGTTCGGTCAGTGTGGATGATATCTGCAAAGCAGCAGAGGTAAAAAAAGGCAGCTTTTATCACTATTTTAAGTCGAAAGCTGACTTAGCTTTGGCGTCAATGGAAGATCATTTCGAGAACTCGAAACAAGACTACGAAAGAATTTTCTCGCAGTCATTACCACCGATAAAACGTTTTGAAGAACTCGTTGAACACATTATTGAAAAACAGTCCGACATCTCAATAACCTATCAACAGGTTTGCGGTTGCCCTTACGCCACCTTGGGTAGTGAAATGGCAGGGCAGGATCAAGATATACGTGAAAAAGTAGATAGTATCTTGAAGCGCTATGAAGATTACTACGCATCAGCTATTCGCGATATGGTAGCGCAAGGTCAGTTGCCAAAATCTACTGATATAGAATGCTTAGCTGCTGAGCTTTATTGTTATATAACGGGACAAGTTATTCTGGCGAGAATACATAACTCGCTTGATCCATTAAAACGTGATCTAAAAAACGGTGTGTTTCGTATTTTGAATGTTAAAGACATGCACTAATTCACTGGCGAACTGTTACAAATAGCCATATCCATTGACCGCTTAATTGCGGTTTTATTTAGTTATTTAAACAAACCAACCGGTCAACTCAAATTAATTTACAAACCAACCAGTCAATTACTTTGTAGAACAGATGACCATTACATATACAGATTCAATTATTAAAGAGTAGGGATGAGGATGAAACGAAATACTATTTCTATCGGCATAGCGGTAGCTTTGATTGGCCTTGGTTCATTCAGTGCCTATCACTTTGCCTATGCCGATAAACAACAAGAAGTCACACAAAATCAGCAGTTTCCAACCGTAATCGTCAGCCATCCTGCCATTGAAAATATTACTGAATGGCAACAGTATGCAGGGCGATTTGTCGCTGTAAACAATGTGGATATTCGTTCACGTGTTTCTGGCTATTTAGAAAAAATCCACTTCAAAGATGGTGATATCGTCAACAAGGGGGATTTGTTATTTTCTATTGATCCTCGTCCATTTAAAGCCGAAGTATCCATTGCAAAAGCCACCGTTGAAGAACGAGAAGCTACGTTAGCATTGGCTAAAACGGATTCCACGCGCTCTATTGAACTGTACAAAACACATGCCGTTTCTAAACAACGTGTGGACGAAGATAAAGCCAGGGTAAAACAGGCAGAAGCACAATTATCGGCTGCCAAATCACGCCTAGCCAGAGCTGAGCTGGATTTAGATTTCACACAGATTACCGCCCCAATCACCGGCAAAATTGACCAACATAATGTCGATATAGGTAACTTGATTCGAGGTGATGATGAAAATGCCAGCCCTCTGACCAATATCGTGTCACTTGATCCGATCTATGTGATCTTTGATGTTGACCAGAATACCTTTCTAAACCTGACAAATAACGAAACAAAGAGCTTCAATGATGTCCATTCATCGTCAGTCAGGTTATCAATTCAAGGCGATACAGACACAAAATATGATGCCAAAATCAATTTTGTGTCCAATAGCATTGACCAACAAACGGGATCAATTCGATTACGTGCTGTCGTTGATAATAATCAAGGCAAGTTCACACCTGGCTTGTTTGCACGAGTTGAACTGGCTAAGCAGGAAA
Source organism: Methylophaga sp. UBA2012 (assembly GCF_002335235.1). Lineage (NCBI taxonomy): Bacteria > Pseudomonadati > Pseudomonadota > Gammaproteobacteria > Thiotrichales > Piscirickettsiaceae > Methylophaga > Methylophaga sp. UBA2012. The sequence goes on from NZ_DDCG01000009.1 coordinate 105,272, forward strand.
ACCCACAAACAATCCTTATTCCTGAAAAAGCCCTGGTGTTAGAGCAAACCGATTATGTCGTCTATGTCGTCAATGATGAGGATATTGTCGAAAGTCGACACGTAGAAGTTGGCCCTATAGCGAATGGATTGCGTGTTATCCGGAAAGGGCTAAACGGCGATGAGCGAGTCATTAGTGGTGGTCTTCATCACGTCGCGGTCGGCAGCAAAGTAGCTATTCAATCTGAGCTTGCTCTGAACCCTTAATTAACGACTTTTCAAGAGAAATCCCTCTATGTCAGAACAACATAACGACAATAAAAGCTTTGGCGCCTTTTTTGTTGATAGACCCATCTTTGCGGTGTCTTTGTCCGTCGCCATTTTAATTATGGGTATCGTAGCGATGCTGCGTTTACCGATCTCGCTATTTCCGGAAGTGGTGCCACCCACGGTTACTGTTACCGCTACTTATCCGGGCGCTAGTGCAGAAACGATTGCTAAAACCGTCTCCACACCTATTGAACAAGAGGTCAATGGCGTAGACGGTATGCTCTACATGTATTCACAAGCAACAAATGATGGACGGATGAATCTGACCGTCACCTTTGAAATTGGTACCGACATTGATATGGCACAAGTCTTGGTGCAAAACCGGGTTGCCTTAGCAGAGCCACGTTTACCTGAAGAAGTGCGCAGAACAGGGATATCTGTACGTAAGAATTCGCCTGATTTTCTTATGGCCGTCCACATGCGCTCACCCGATCAGAGCCGTGACCAATTATTTTTGTCTAATTACACACTTCAAAATATTCGTGACCGACTGATCCGTTTGCCTGGCGTAGGCTCAATTAATATGTTGGGTCAACGCGACTACACCATGCGTATCTGGCTCGATCCAGATCGCATGTCAAATCTGAACCTGACAGCAGGTGAGGTTGTTGATGCAATTCGTGAGCAAAACATTCAAGTAGCAGGTGGTCAGCTTGCTCAACCGCCCGTTGATACTGATCGTGCTTTTCAACCGATTATTACATTACAAGGGCGGTTAGAAGAAATTTCTCAGTTTGAAAATATCATCATTAAACGCGGTGATGATGCACGAATCGTCAAGCTGAACGATGTTGCCAGAATTGAAATTGGCGCTCAGGAATACACCACAAATGCCTTCCTAAATGGCGATCCGATTGTGGTGATGTTGCTGACACAACAACCTGGTACCAACGCTATTGAAACCTCAGAGAAAGTCAAAGCCATGATGGCTGATCTTTCAAAAGATTTCCCAAGTGGCATGGAATATATCATCACCTATAACCCAACGGATTTCTTTGTGGTTAAAGCCATTGATAACTTAGTCCATACCATTTACGAAGCCTTAATCTTGGTTGTGTTGGTGGTGTTAGTGTTTTTACAAAAACCACGGGCAACCATTATTCCCGTTGTTGCCATTCCAGTCTCTTTAGTGGGCACCTTTTTGGCGCTGACGGTATTAGGTTACTCAATTAATCTATTAACGTTGTTTGGTATCGTTCTGGCTGTGGGGATCGTGGTCGACGATGCCATCATTGTGGTGGAAAACGTCGAAAGACGTATCCATGAGGGTATGTCGGCTAAACAGGCTTCAAGAGTCACCATGAAAGAGGTGTCTCTAGCCTTGATTGCCACTTCACTGGTACTGGTATCCGTCTTTATACCGACCATGCTTATTGAAGGTTTCTCCGGTCAATTTTATCGACAGTTCGGTGTTGCTGTAGCGGTGGCAACGCTTATTTCATTATTTAATTCACTGACGTTAACACCCGCTTTATCGGGCATCTTATTAGCGACTAACCCAGATAAAAAACCAACAAAATCAGGTTTATTATCTAGATCGATACATGGCTTTAATTCTGGCTTTGATCGGATGTCGGAAAGCTATGCCACATTGGCCAATAAGCTGATTTCTCTTCGTCCGTGGGTGATGCTGGTTTATGCCGGATTAATTGTGGCGGCTTTTTATGTGGCGGCCATCATTCCCAAAGGTTTTGTACCTGCTTCCGATCAAGGGTATTTAATCGTACCAGTGCAGTTGCCACCGGGTTCATCCCTGTCGCGTACTACTGAAGTCACACTGCGGGTAGCTGAAGAAGCTGTTAAGGTGCCGGGCATACAATATGCCCATACCTTCGCCGGTTTTGACGGGCCTACGGGCACCAATAAAAGCTCATCATCAACCGTTTTTGCACAGTTTTATCCTTATGAGGAACGGCTTAAATCAGGTCGAGATCTGAATAGTATTATGACGGATCTTCAGGCTCGTCTTAACAAAATTGTTGATGCTCAAATTACGGTGATTCCACCTCCGACCGTAAGAGGTATTGGTTCAAGTGGTGGTTTCTCATTACGTCTACAAGATTATGAAGACCAAGGCAGCGAAGCGCTGAATAATGCGAATAAAGCCCTGCTAAAAGCGATTAATTCCAGCCCTGATATGTTATTCGGCTTTTCGCCATACAGTGCTGGTGCGCCTGAATTTTTCTTTGACCTAGATAGAGATCAGGCGGAGATGCTGAATGTGCCTATATCTAATGTCTTTGAAACATTGGAAGTTTATCTTGGCAGTGTTTATGTCAATGATTTCAACCTGATGGGGAGAACATTTCAAGTTAGGGCACAAGCGGACAGTCGCTATCGATTAGATCCTGAACAAATTGCTAATCTTAAAACACGTTCAGCGGATGGACAGATGGTATCTCTTGGCACATTGGGTACTATTCGCCCACAAACAGCCCCCGACCGTGTACCGCGTTATAACTTGTTTAACACCGCGGAAATTATAGGTGCGGCAAAACCGGGGATCAGTTCAGCTGACAGCTTAAAACTGGTGCAGAAAATCGCGGATGATACCTTGCCTTCAGGCTTTGGCATTGAATGGACAGATCTGTCATATCAACAGCAAATTGCTAAGGGCGGCGTCATGTTGTTTGTGCTGGGTGCCATCTTTGCCTTTTTGGTCCTGGCTTCACAGTATGAAAGCTGGTCTTTACCCATTGCCGTCATGTTGATTGTGCCAATGACACTTCTATCGGCTTTAGGCGGGCTGATGCTGGTTGGCATGGATGCCAATATCTTCTCGCAGATTGGCTTAGTGGTGTTGATAGGTTTGGCAGCCAAAAATGCCATCCTGATTGTTGAGTTTTCACGACAACACGAACTAGAGGGCAATACGGCGATAGAAGCGGCGGTGATGGCGGCGAAACAACGATTACGTCCTATTTTGATGACCTCATTTGCATTTATTTTAGGCGTTGTTCCACTAATGACGGCTACCGGTGCCGGTGCTGAACTGAGAAATGCACTAGGAACATCGGTCTTTTTTGGCATGCTCGGTGTCACTATTTTCAGTCTGATCTTTACCCCGGTGTTTTATGTGGTGATGCGTCAATTAGCCGATAAATTGAGCAAAAAGACACAGGCCGAAACTGCGTCTGTGGCTCAGGAATAGGGGGGAAATACAATGCTAAAAAATATAAGCACCATGCTGTTAATTATCAGCATGACAGCATGCTCAGCAAGTTTCCGGGAAAATGATAAACCGCAAGTATCAGCAGATTTAGCCGCCAATGATCTGCTATCGATTACTGACGGAAATGATCGTCTGTCGAATGCAAAACCTATCGTGAGGTGGTGGCAACATTTCGATGATCCAATTTTAAGTGAGTTGGTTGAGCAAGCGCTACAAAATAATTTAGATATCAAGATTGGCTACGCTAATTTAATGGCAGCACGAGCGATAGCCACAGAAGTGGGCTATGACAGGTTGCCTTCTGCTGATCTGAATGCCGATTACACTCGTGAAAGGCGTAGTCAAGAGACGGCTACGCCGTCTTCTGGAAAACGTAGTAACAATAGTTATAGTCTTGGCTTTGATGCCAGTTGGGAACTGGATCTGTTTGATCGTGTGAGTAACAGGATTAAAGCCAGTGATGCCGAAAGTGATGCGTTGCAAGAGGAGCTAAAAAGTCTGCAAGTGTCGATAGCGGCCGAAGTGGCAAAAACCTATATTGAATTACGTGGAGCACAATACAGAGTCAACATCGCTGAACGAAATGCTGATGTGCAACAAGATACGCTTGAGCTGACAAAAAATCTGACACGGGGTGGTATAGCAAGTCGCCTGGACATTGCACAAGCTGAAACACAGCTATCATTGACACTGGCAGAAATTCCGTCGCGTGAAGCAACAGCAACAGCAGCCATTAATCGTTTATCGGTATTAACAGGACAGAATCCTGAGCGCCTAAGCGAGCAACTTGCTATGAGCAAGCCGATCCCCAGTTTGCCGATGGCTGTGAATATAGGAAATGCCGCTGAATTGCTTCGAGAACGCCCCGATATTATAGCTGCTGAGAAGCGACTGACAGCCGCCACAGCAAACTATAATTTGGCGGTAGCGGATCAGTTTCCAGCGGTAAATATTGTCGGTTCACTGGGGTTTATCGCGACGAATTTATCTACCTTCGGTAGCAGTTCCGCCATTGCCAGTGCCATTGGTCCCAGTTTAAGTTGGGGTGTTTTTGATACTGGTCGTATTCAAGCACGCATCAAACAAAATGATGCCAAGAGTCAGGCAGCATTGGCTAATTACCAGTTGACAGTGCTGAAGGCACTTGAAGAAACAAAAACCGCCATAAGTGATTTTGCCCGTGAAGAACAGCGTCGCGAACGCCTTCAAGATGCCGCACGGACCTCAACGCAGGCCGAGTCAATTGCCACACAGCGTTTTGAGCTAGGGGATACTGACTTCTTACCGGTATTGGATAGTCAACGAACACGACTCAAGTCGGAAGATTCGCTTGCCGTCAGCGAAACACAGTCTGCAGTAAAGTTAATCAGTATTTATAAATCGCTTGGTAAAGGCTGGAGAATTGATAAATAGTCGTCATTAAATATGATGAATAACTATTTTGTCAGCTCTAAACCTATATAGGTGTTATGACTGAGTATATGGAATGATTCCAGAACATTTTTAACATTCAGTATTTATATTCGGGATTTAACACCTATAATTAATCACATTCTTATTCTGATAATGTACTAGGCAGCATAAATAGCATGCTTATGTTCTAGTCATAACTTACCTCAAACAGTAAGTTTGATCTTGTTTGGAGCAGTCAATGCAAATCGGTAGTTCAATTTACCTAGACTATCAGGCGACCACGCCGATAGAGCCTCGCGTTGTTAGCGCGATGGCACCCTACAATCATGAGATTTTTGCCAATCCACACTCTACGGCCCATGTGCTTGGTCAGCAATCTGCGGCAGCGGTTGAGACTGCGCGTAGCACGATTGAAAAGTGCATTAATGCCTCAAGTGAAGAGGTTATTTTTACTTCGGGTGCGACTGAGTCGAACAATCAGGCGATTGCCAGTGTGATATTTGGCAATACTACTGAACGTCGTGACATTCTTATCAGTGAAATTGAACACAAATGTATTAAAAATGCCGCCTATTTTTATGCCGCAAAACTAGGTTACAAAGTCAAAGAAATTCCAGTCGATAATACCGGGCTGATTAATGTAGACGCTTATCAATCATTATTGTCTGATCAGACATTGCTGGTCTGCATTATGGCGGTCAATAATGAGATTGGCACCATTCAGGATGTCAAAACCTTTGCTGAAATGGCACATGCGGCAGGTGCGCTGTTTCATTGTGATGCGGCTCAAGCACCGGAAGCGATGGATATTGACGTGAAAGACTGGAATGTCGATATGCTGAGTTTGTCTGCACATAAAGTGTATGGCCCAAAAGGTATTGGCGCGATATTTATCAAAAATGATCTGCAGGCCGAGTTACCACCATTTATTCAGGGAGGAGGGCAACAGTTTGGTATGCGTTCAGGCACCCTGGCCACGCCTCTCTGTGTTGGTTTTGCTGAAGCGATGCGTATCACAAAACAAGAAGCAAAAACTCACCGTGAACAATTAACGCATTTGAAACGTTTGTTTCTACAGCAACTGCAAGCGACGCATATTCCATTTAAATTAAATGGCACACAAAGTCATTGTCATCCCGGCAATATCAATGTGCAATTCATCGGTTGTGATGCGAATAAGCTATTAGAAAAACTCCAGCCGAATGTCTGTGCTTCTACAGGCTCTGCCTGTAACAGCGAAATGGTCTTGCTTTCACATGTATTAAAAGCGATTGGGTTGACGGATGAAGAAGCAGGATCATCCTTACGCATCAGTCTGGGACGTTTTTCAGATGAACAACAAATAAGCCAGGCCATCGACTATATAAAAGCGAGTATTCAAAACAAAGTGTGACTTTTTGAAGTGATAACCGATCCTTAACTTCCTCTGGCGTAGTCTAAAAATCCCAACCAATACAAGAGGGATTAATGATGAAAACAGCACTTTTTTCAGTATTAGCCGCGATGGCAATGAGCACAGTGACATTCGCTGAACCAGCATCAACTGACGATATGGCTAAACATGATAAAAAAGGATATTTCGCTCATATCGACACCAATGGTGATGGTGTGATTACAAAAGAGGAAGCGACAGCAGCAGCATTAAAACGATTTGAAAAGATGGATGCTAATGGCGATGGTCAGGTGACTAAGGAAGAAGCCAAAGCCGCCCATAAAAAACATAAGGGCGATAAACGCCCATCCTGCAAAGATAAGAAAGAAAGTTAATTTCTCTTATCACATCATATTTAGAAGGGAGTCAGTGACTCCCTTTTTTTATTGCTTATTTATTTTTCTCACAAAATCATACTTTTGGCTGATAGTCGCTACAACCCCATTTCATTATGATCGGCGTGTTATTTAATCGGCCAAACTTGGTGTGAATCAGGGACGGAAAGCCACAGGCCTTGTTGTTTAACAAGGTGGCTGGGTTGCACAAACGCAAGGAATCCGAGTGATGATAAATAAACAACGACAGTTTCTGTCGCTCTCTACTACGTTGCTGTGCAGCTCATTTTTACTGGCACCGTCAGTTGTGCATGCTGTCACAGGACTCCATGGTACAAACACATCCCCCATCACCGTCAGCGATGGTTATATCGGCTTAGATGGATATAAAAACGCGAGTAAAATAACTATTACAGCAGGTGGCAATCTATTTAAATCGGGTGGTGGTAATAGTTTTGTCAATATGACTTCTGGCACTGTAATTAATAATGGCTTAATCGATAACCGGGGTTGGATAAGCAATGAGCACTTAATCGAGAATAATGCCACCTTTGATAGTTATAGAGGCGAGATTCAGAATAAAGCGGCTATCCAAAATGGCAGTAACTCGGTCTTTAAGTCTCATTACCTTGAGAATTCTAGTGGCGGTTATATCTCTACCAATGGTAGATGGGAAATGACCGGTGAGCATCGTAACAGTGGCAATATATTCATTGACCAAGATGGGGTGGTAACAAATAACGGTACATCGCTGCCTACGATGAAAAATTACGGAAAGATTACAAACGCTGGTCTATACGAAAATACGGGATTGTTTTTTAATAACAGTTATGGCCAAGTTGAAAACAGAGCCTCAGGCATATTTCAGAATAATAGATTTCTTCATAATAGAATCGGTTCATCTTTTAAAAATGAAGGTGTTTTTCAAAATGACTCTAGCGTAGAAAATGAGGGTATATTCCTTAACTCAGGTCAACTAAACAATAACACCAGTCATTCATTCACCACATTTTATAAATTTACGAATACAGGTTTAATTACAAATGATGGCAATTTCGTAAATAGAGCTGGCTATACTTACCTTGGTAACGAGTATAAAAAGGGTAAGCTAGAGAATACTGGCACAATCAACAACAATGCCACGATGTCTAATGAGAAGGATGCCACGTTCAATAACAACGGAGTAGTTAATAATAACAGTGGTGCTCAATTTACTAACGCTTCTGCCTTCAATAATCAAGCAAATGGTATCGTAAATAATCACGCAACTTTCAACAATCAGCAAACTGGCAGATTCAACAACGCTAATATGGCCAGTTTTGTTAACCATACAACAGCAAGTTTGAATAACAATGGCATACTCAGCAATCAGGCCGGTGGCACCTTAACCAATCACGGCATTATCAGAAATAACGAAACCGGCACACTCAACAATGCGGGTAGCTTGATTAACTCAGATAGTGGTCAATTTGCTAATGCTGGCACTTTAAATAACAACGAAAACGGGCAATTTCTCAACAGCGGTGTATTTGCCAATGGCGGTGTGCTGAACAATAAGGGCACATTTACCTCCACTTTATATTCCACTATGGCAAATTATGGCGATATCAATAATCACGGCCAATTTATTGATCAGGGTAAATTTGTTAACAGCGCCACAGTAAATAATTACAGCCAGTTTTTGATTGATGACTATGCAGAGTTTACTAACGTTAATACCCTCATCAATAAATCTGATGGCACCCTTAACCTGAAGGGCAAATTACTCAATCAGAAAAATTCACCCTCGAACATCACCAATGAAGGTGAGTTTAATATGAGCTATTACAGTCAGCTTGATAATGAAACCTTACTCACCAACAGTGCTTCGGGCACTTTAACGAACGATGGCACGCTGAATAACTCAGGTACCTTAGCGAATAATGGCGCCTTGATTAATAACCGGCAAATAAATAATACCGGTGCGTTTTCAACCAGTGGCCAGTTAACTAACTATAATTACATCAGTAATACTGGTTCGGCTGAGATGACACTGTCCAGTACGGGCACGATGACAAATCGGGGAATGCTGTCAAATGAGGCTCGGCTGATAAATTATGGTGTTATCAATAATGCGGTTAACGGCACAATCAATAACACGGAAGAGTTTTTAAACAATGGCACCTTGAATAGTGAAGGGGCAATTAACTCTGTCGGCCTTCAAAATACGGGGACTATTGCCAATGCCGGCACGCTGACAAGTTATTGGCTGCTGGATAATGAAAACACCATTACCAATACTGGCGTGATAAATAATAATGACAGCAGTACGCTGAATAACTCCGCTACCATCACAAACAAAGCTGGAGGCAATATTGTTAATACTGGCGTGTTTGTAAATAGCGGCACCGTTGAGAATGCTGGCACACTGACTAATGCCTCTGTCTTAAAAAATAAAGTCGGTGCAACACTCAATAATATCGGCGTGCTCAATAATAACGATGAGTTCAACGTAGAGGGTTTACTGAGCAATAGCGGTCAGCTGACTAACTCAGCCTCAGGTGATCTCAATGTGGCTTCATCCGGCCAAATCAATAATAGCGGTCGATTCATTAGCGATAATAGACTCACCAATGCAGGTCGCATAACGAATAACGCGGGTGCGCTTTTTAATAATACCGGGGAGTTTTATAACAACAACACATTTGCTAATGCCGGTGAGTTCAATACTCTGGCCATGGAGAATAACGGTGTCATCACTAACACCGGTGAGTTTAATAATCACTGGCTTTTGTATAATAAAAATAGCCTCTCCAATGAAGGAAAACTGACCAATGCCTCCACTGGTTCGCTATCGAATACCTCAAAGATAAGCAATAAAAGTAGCGGTAACTTCACTAACTTTGGTGAGATCAACAACCAAGCAACGATTGAGAATGCAGGTGTCTTATCCAACCAAGGGACATTGAAAAATAACGGCATCATCACCAACTCTGGTCAATTTATTACGACGGATGGCCACATTGTGTCTGGCAGTGGTGAGTTTATTCAAACCGCTGGCAGCACCACAGTAAATGGCAGCATGAACCAAAAGAACGTCAACATTAATGGCGGTAACTTGAACGGTCACGGCGTGATTAATAGCAATGTGTTAGTGAACGGCACCAGCTATAGCGATTATGCCAGCCTGACCCCAGGTAACTCTATCGGTAAACTGACGGTGAATGGCAATTACACCCAAGGTACATTTGGTGTAATGAATATCGAGTTTGATGGTAATAGCACGGATGTATTTGCTGTAAATGGCGTGGCGACACTGGCGGGTGTGTTGAGTTTTGACTTTATCGGTTCAGAGCTTAAAACAGGGATCTTTAATTTCATGACCTTCAGCAGCTTAGTCGGCAGTTTTGATAACATCATTCTGCCGCTGATGAGTGGGTTTGATTTTGATGTGATCTTCGGTGATACCTTTGCCAATCTGGTGATTACTGAAAGTGTCAGTGCGGTACCCGTACCAGCAGCCATTTTCTTGTTTGCACCAGCACTGATGGGATTCATTGGTATACGTCGTCGTGTGAGCCAACGTTAAAGTCAATGTGAAACGCGATGAAAAAGCCGTCGTTAATGACGGCTTTTTTTCATTTAAACTAGGCTGATTTTTCAATTTTATGAATAATGACCTATAAAAATAATAAAAGGCAGGCTCAGACGTGAAACTATTACTAGTTGATGACCATCAGTTATTTTTAGATGGCTTATCAGCCTTACTCAGCAAGGCTGATAACATCGATATCATTGATACTGTCAATAACGGCAAAGCGGCTTTTGATAAATTAAGTTCGGGACAATATGACGTGGCCTTAATTGATCTACGTTTGCCGATCATGGATGGCTTTCAGTTGCTACAGTCTTTATCGGATTCATCATCTCTGGTGCCGATTATTATTGTTTCAGCTTCATCTGATCCGATAGATATTGATACTGCCTTTAACCTCGGTGCTATGAGTTTTATTCCTAAGTCGTCATCAGGAGAGACCATTCTTCAGACCATCGAGCAAGTGATGTTGGGTCAGAAAGTGTTTCCAGACAGTGACATGGACAAGCTAAAACCAAAAGCAGAGCAGTGGGCGAGTCAGCACAATCTTACCCAGCGTCAGCTTGAAGTGTTAAGGCTGATGAGACAGGGATTCTCAAATCAGGCGATTGCTGAACAGCTCTCGATAAGCATGCCAACCGTGAAATCACACGTCAGTGCCATTTTTCAAGCATTGGGTACACAAAGCCGTAGCGAAGCCGGTAAAAAAGCTCACCAACTTGGTTTGGATTAATGTTTCGATTTACTAACCAACAATCGTCTACTGATCTGGGGCGATATCAACAAAAGATAGATATTGAAAAAATTCTGATTGCTCATCGTAATTGTCCCGCCACCCTTATCGGTAATGCACTTGGCGCGATACCCATGACATTGGTGATGCAAAATACAGCCTATTCGCTCAGCGCTATTGGCTGGTTTAGTGTGCTGTATTTATTGATTATGGTGAGGTGGTGGCATTATAAAAGTCTAGATACGACCCACGCAGATACGGAAACGATATTTCATTACGGTAAGATCCAAGTGCTATTGGCATGTCTGTCTGGTTGCATATGGGGGAGTGCAGGCATTTTATTCTTTGATGCAGCACAAATTTCTAATATCGCCTTTGTTATTTTGACATTAGTGTGCATGCTGGCAGGCAGCTTGGCTTCGCTCTCTGCCAGACCTATTGCTTATGCTGCCTTTTCTCTGCCTACCATGTTACCTCTCAGTTTGATTATGCTGCTCCAGGACGAGCGTTTTTATAACTGGATGGGGTTTGGTGCTATTGTTTATCTGGCCGCCACATTTGCTTTTTGTCTGAATCTTTACAAAGTCATTATCCAGTCATTGAAATTACAATATGAGAACTTGGATCTTATTAAAGATTTACAAGAACAAAAAGAAGTCGCTGACAAAGCCAATCGTGATAAATCACGTTTTTTAGCTTCCGCCAGTCATGATCTTCGTCAACCTTTACACGCGGTTAATTTATTTACAGAGCTTCTCAGCCAAAAACTGACATCGCCATCTCAACAACAAGATATAGGGAATATTCAACAGGGCCTTCAGTCGCTAAATGAGTTATTGGACGTATTATTGGACATGTCCCGTCTAGATGCCGATATCGTGCATGCCAATAAAGTCAGCTTCGATATCAGCAGCTTGTTAGAAAAAATAGAACCGCCATTTCAGCATGATGCGAGCAGATACCAGCTCAGTCTTCATATCGATAAAACGCCTTACACGGTATTTAGTGACCCACTGCTGCTTGAACGGGTCATCACCAACCTTCTAGTGAATGCCATACGTTATACAAAGCAGGGGGGAGTGGAACTATTCTTTTCTGAAAAAGATAAAACGCATATCCAGTTACACATTGCTGACACGGGCATTGGCATTCCTAAAGCATCGCTTAATGATATTTTTGATGAGTTTGTTCAATTGCATAATCCAGAAAGAAATCGACAAAAGGGCTTAGGTCTGGGCCTGGCGATAGTACGGAGAATTATGAACCTGCTGGAACACCCAATCCAGATTAATTCGCAGGTCAACAAAGGTACGGAAGTTATTTTATGTCTGCCTTTGAGTGATGAACAAGATAATGCTGAAGGTTCAACAACACCTAAATTATCATCACGTCAAAACAAACTAGAAAATCTTAACGTCATGATTGTTGATAATGAGCTCAGTATCGTTGAGGCGATGACCGCGTTACTCAATAGCTGGGGATGTGATTGTCGTGCTTTTACATCGACGGCAACGGCGATTGAAGCCATTAAAGATGGTGAAAAACCCGATTTTCTGCTGGTCGATTACCGAATGCCTGGTGATTACAACGGTTGCGCCTTTGTTTCCTATATTGAATCTATTATAGGAAAAACATCCGCCATTATTATCACCGGCGATACCAGTGAGGCGGTGATTAATGAGATTAAACACCATGGCTTTTTACGATTACAGAAACCTATCAAACCGGTTCAGTTACGCTTATTAATGGAAAAGATACTCCAGCGTTAAAGCCATTTTTTGAGTATATCTAACAGGGTATCAGGCATAATCGGTTTCGTTATATAGTCAGACATGCCGGCGGCAAGACACTTTTCTCTCACACCTTCCATCACATCGGCTGTTAGCGCAATCACAGGCGTGGAGTGATTAATATCTCCCACCTTACCTTCACGGAGTTGCTTTGTAGCAGTAAACCCATCCATGACTGGCATCATACAATCCATAAACACAATATCGTAGTGCTTTTCACGTAGTTTATTTAAAGCGACTTCACCATTTTCAGCAATATCTGCAGTAATGCCATATTTTGCTAAGATGCCACTCGCAACCATCTGGTTAATTTCATCGTCTTCGACCAGAAGAACGACACTTGATGAAAAGGATGGCAGTGATGAAGTGTCAGACTGATTATTCGTATTAAGTTCGTGTTGCCCGATAAACTGTTCTGATAAAAGCCGACTCGCATTAAATAACTCTGATGCACTGATAGGTTTGATAACTGTTTTATCTGACAGATCACCTATCAATGAGCGACTCAAGTCATCCGCCAGAGATGCTAACAAAATAATTTTAATATTTTGGGACTTCAGTTGTTTGAGTTTGTTTTCGTTGATGTGATTTAATATGGCACTATCTACTAATAGCACCACGTCTGTGTCTTGTTCTCGTACCGTTGTTTCAATCAATAATAATGATGAGGTGCTGTGTAAAGGGCTTCCCCATTTAGAAAATAAGCTTTCCAGATAAAGGCTCAATTTTTCATTGCTGGTATAAACAAAAAACTGTGTGAATTTAGAGAGCAGTACACGTGGTGGTAATACCAGATCATTTTTTACATTAATGGTGAAATAGAAGTGACTGCCTTCACCTACCGTAGATTCAACGGCGAGCTGCCCACCCAGCATACTAACCAGTTCAGCACTAATGGCTAAACCGAGACCTGTGCCACCCGCTTTTCTGGTTGAAGCTGAGTCAATCTGGCTAAATCGCTCAAACAGACTTGTCAGTTCATTTTCAGATATGCCAATACCTGTATCTTTTACCGAAAAATCAATGCTAAAAGTGTTGTCATCTATTGCTGTGATATTGACATTAAGTTCCACCGAACCTTGTTCGGTAAATTTGATGGCATTTGATAGCAGGTTGAGCAAGATCTGTCTCAGCCGAATAGGATCAGAAATAATCAGGACATTTTCGATCGCATTTGCAGGGCAGAGTACCTGGAGGCCTTTGTTATGTGCGTTGGGTTCAACTACTCTGCCAATATCTGAAATCAGTTTTTCAAGATTAAATGACGTTTCTTCAATGGAAAGCTTGCCAGACTCAATTTTTGAATAATCCAAGATATCATTAATTATCCGCATCAGTGATTCAGCACTGGTTTTGATATTGTGGGCAAACTGATGTTGCTTTTCAGTGAGATTTGTATCGCTTAGCAGATTAATCATGCCCAGAATGCCGTTCATTGGCGTTCTTATTTCATGGCTCATATTTGCCAGAAAAGCACTTTTTGCATCGGCGGCTGAATTCGCCTGTTTTGCAGATAATTCAAGTTCAACCTCTCTTAAACTTAACTTTTCTGCCAACTCTTTCGTTTCTTTTAAAAGGCGTTTTGTCTCATCTGCACTTTGTTTAAATAACGTCGCTGAACGGGCTAGCTTGCCTATTTCATCTTGTCGATCAATACCTGGAATAGCTAATGTCTCTCGGCCAGAACTGATATCTTCAAATGTATTGCTGATATTAGAGATAGGGACAGTGATTGCACGACTGACTCTACTGGAGATCAGTATGGCAATAATCATTAGAAAAAAGGAACCGATGAATGCAATAAACTTATACAGTTTGAGATTAGTATTTGTGCTGCTAAAAAGCGTCGTTTGCCTATCAAGTGAATAATCTTTTAATTGCATTGACAGGCTTTTTAATTCTGAGGCTTCCCCGGCAATGACAACATTAACCAGAAAAACAAAATTACGATCTGCCTGAATGGTGCGAAAGAAGGTATTTTTTATCGTATCAAGTTGTTTATTGAGATTGATGATTAATTTTTTTTCTTTTTCGGTGACTGTTGCTCTCTCTGAGTAGGCTTCGATATCTACCTTTGTTTGATTAAATCTGTCGATGAAATTCAACCGTGTTTTATTGGTTCGGCTTTGAAAATACTGAATGGTTTGATTTTGAGCAAAAGCGATCGAAGAGCGTATGTCATACAATAAAATCACTTCTTGAGACTTTTTATGTTGTTTTGTCATGGTATCCAGCATGTCGTAGACATTACTGAATTGTTGCTCTAACTGAATATGCAACTGTTTTAATACCATGCGTTCATCATTCAATTTAGCTGTTTTCTCATAAAGATTTTCAAGTGATGCTATAAATTTTGGATAGATCAATGCTGAGTCTTGACTAGATTCTGATGAAGCAGAAAGACTCTGGATACTTGTTTTTAAGCTTTTTAATAGCCGTTGAATATCTGTAATGGATGACTGATTATCAGTGATGCGAAATACTAATATTTTTCGATTCAGCTCAATAATATCTGCTTCGACTTCTGACATCAGTCGCGTATAAGAAATAGACTTTGTGTAGTCATTGAATAATTTTTCAACGTTTGTCAGTGAAAATAAATTGACAATGACAATAAACAAACAAATCAATGCGAGACTAGCAAAACCAATAAAGACACGCTTACGTATCGGTAGCTGGCTCATGAATGTAGATTGATGCCATTTACTCATGCCAGTAAAAACTCATACCATTTTTGTAGCGAATAATCGTAATTTGGCATTACGGTATTCCAGATAGCGATATTGCTTAACCTTTTGGTATAAGAACCTCCCGTACGGGTATCGCCAGCATGTACCGAAACCCTACCATCTGTACCTTTCAGAGGGGCAGTGGTTTCTTTACCTTCATACCAATAACCCCATTCATTTTCATCCAATAATGGCCTTGAGCGTTCTGGGGTTGAAATGTAATAACCTTGTCGAGCAACATAGGCTCCAGCCCATCCACTCAGCCACCAGTTCATATAATCATAAGCGGCATCTTTAACATGGCCTTGACACTCACTGGATAAACACATCACGCCATGCCATGCACGGTAACCCTCCCTGGGGGCCGCATAAGTGATCGGAATACCTTCACCATTGAGTGCGTAAACAGCAGGAGAGAACATGCTTTCCAAATGCACTCGTCGGTGACGCATATAGTCAATTGACTGAGGCACTGAATTCCAGAAACCTGCGAAATGGTGTTGTTTTTTGTAATCCTGCAAAATAGAAAACAATCCATCAATCTCGGACTGGCTCATATCGCTCATATCATTGAAATGAATTAAACCTTTGCTATCTGCCGCCAGTGCTAAATCAAATATACCAATCGTAGGAGAGTTAACTATGGCGACTTTACCGCGATATTGTTCGTCTAATAACCAGGCCCAGCTTTCCGTTTCATAAGGAATGCCTTTTTTTACTTCATTTGTGTTGTAGCCAAATGAATCCACATTATGAACATAAGGTACAAAACTAATCTTGCCGGTGAACGTTTGTCCCAGACTGCCATCATCTTGTACGTTCAAAATTTTATGGGGTGAATCTCCCAGACTAATCTTTGCTTCAGGCGTAATTTTTCCTGTTTTTGATAAGGCGTTTATTTCATTCCAATACGTTAGTCTTTCAGTTTCAATAGGTTGAATCACTGAAGCCTGCCAAAGCTGACGAATACTATCTGTCCATTGTTCATAAATGTCGAATGAGCCAGGCTGTGTAGAGGCTTTTTGAATAAGCTCAGCTTCGCCACCAGGCTCAAAAACAATATCAATACCGAGGTCGGCCATCGCCTGCTGACGAATTTCTTCTTGTAAAGTGACATGCGTACCCATCACGCGTAAGGTTGGTTTTGTCTTGGCAAAGACGAACGGGGCTTTGCTTGATAAAACCGACATACCTGCTAATAAGCCTGACTTTTTTATAAAAGAACGTCTATCGGCCGAGATGTTTTCCTCTATTCGATTGAGGGAGATTTCTGGATTATTCATTGCATTTCCCTTGAGTCTTAATAGACGTCTATTTTTATTGTATCGACACGTGCGACGGTCAAATGAGAAATTAATATTGGTAGAGCATTATCCTATACCAATTTACAAAAAAATGAACATCAAGGCTTGATAGTTAAGACATAGAAGTGGAGACTTGATAAGAATTGTAACTGCCATGGAAACAAAGGTACATGCACGTATTAATTGTGGACGATAATGATATTGACTGCTTGATTACTATTAGCTTTGTGGAAAAGGCAGGGATGAATGCCATCACAGTCAATAACGCAACAAAAGCGCTTGAAATTACCTCCAAAAGAGATACGACACCAGACATTATTGTTGTTGACTGGATGATGCCAGAAGTTAATGGTCTAGAATTATGTCAGAAAATCAGAGCACTGAATTTAACGATAACCCCATATATCATTATGGTTACTTCCAATTCTCTAGGGCAAATTGAACAAACAGCATTAGAAGTGGGGGCAGACGATTTTGTTGAAAAGCCTATTCATGGTGCTGTATTTATCGCCAGGCTTAAAGTGGGCGCACGCATTGTTGCTATGCAAAAGAAACTTTTGTCACTGGCAGATACTGATGAACTTACCGGCTTATTAAACAGACGAGCTGCTATCAAGGCATGTGAAATTCACCTTGCCAGATTAGCCCGGTCGGATAAACCGGTTAGCCATTGTCTGATCATTGCGGATATTGATTTCTTTAAAAACATTAACGATACCTACGGTCATCAAATTGGTGATCGCGTATTAAACGATGTCTCTAATCGTATGCGTAACAGTATTCGGCCTTTTGAGACTGCTGCCAGGTTTGGTGGTGAAGAATTCTTAGTTTATTGTGAGGCGACTGAAACTGAAGCAAGTATCATTCTGAACAGAATGAGACAGGCTATTTCTTCTTCCCAATACAGTTATAACGGTATATCCATCAATGTGACGATGAGTTTTGGTTGCGTGGTCATCAATAAGCGAGATGCAAAACACAACATTAATGAATTTATAAAAAAGGCGGATGATCTGTTGTATGAAGTCAAAAACCAAGGGAGAAACAACTTTAAAGTGGCCCCTTATTCTGATGTTGACAATAATAAATAAACATACGGCTAATCTGTGACACGTTAAGGATGAGTAAACAGTATGGGATTGGAAAGGAAAATCTTAATTGTTGATGATGACCCGATTATTATTCTGGAATTATCTACCGTTCTAAAAAATCTAGGTGATATCTATGTTGCCAACTCAGGTGCAAGTGCAATAGCTACAGCCAAAGATATCATGCCAGATATTATCTTATTAGATATCGGCCTACCTGATATTGATGGTTTCAATGTTTTAACTGAACTCAGTAACAATGAACAGCTTCGACATATCAACGTTATCATCGTTACTGCACATGGTGAATTTGATAATCATCTCAAATCATTATCCAGCGGTGCAGTCGATTTCATTAGTAAACCGGTAAACAAACATTTACTGGAAAAAAAGATTGGCTCAATGCTGAACAACCGTAGCAACATCACTACTATCATCCAATCAAAAACACAATCTCAATTGGAACAATTAAAAAATCAGTTTGTACATCTGTTAAGCATGATAACTGAGGCAATCATCATCACGGATGTTGAAGGCAATATTAAGCTGGCGAACGACTATAGTCAGGCTTTGTTTGCTTGTAATGATTTAACGAATAAAAATATCCGAGATATTATTCCTGCTGAGCAACTTCCGCATCACAAAGAACCTTCAACAGCAACGATTCAGAACGACTTCACCCCAATATTCAAACAAATGGAGTTGAAAAAACAAGACGGTCAAATTATTGAAGTCGAACTTGGGGTGTCCCTACATAAAAACGGACAGGATTATCACTTCCTATACGTTATTCGCGATCAATTTGAGAAGAAATTAACACAAGCTCGACTATTAAAAGCCGCATTATATGATTCGCTAACAGGGGTTTACTCAAGAGAGGCGTTGGAACTTGATTTAGAAAAAACCTATGGTAAGAAAAGTAACAATGCACGTTATATTGGCTGTCTGCTAGATATAGACAGATTTAATGAACTCAATGCTGTTTATGGCCATGCTCATTGCAATCAATTGCTGATAGCGGTTGCAAATGAACTCAAGAAATTGATGCAAGTACTACCCGTAAGAATATATCGTGTGGGCGGTGATTTATTTATTATCAAATCAATCCAACCTATTGAAAAGATTAACTACTCCAGTATGAAAGAAGCTTTTCAAGATGCCTTTTCTATCTTGCTAGACTCACTTAGTCAGCAACTCAAACATAAATTATCTATCAGTGCAGTGATGTCTTTCTTTGAAAGTGACATCGTAAAAAATGGTGCCATATTACCCATGCTGGAAGATGCACTAAAAAATTATAAACAAGCTGGCAAATCCGGTGAGCTTATTTTTGTAGAAAATACCAACTATGGAAGAACTGTAAAAGTGGCTGCACTGGCACAGTCCATGTTGAGTGGACTGGATTACTCTAAGCTCAGTGTAGTCTATCAACCCAAAATCAATGCATCGGATGAGATAGATTCAGCTGAAGCATTATTACGCTGGAATAATTTGAACTCTGAACCTCTCAGACTATTAGACTTTATTGGTGTAGCGGAAAGCACAGGTGTGATAGTAGATGTTGGGTATTATGTCCTTAAACAAGTCTGTGCGATGATCAAAACTCTCCGCCAACAAGTCGCTGGTTTTGACAAAAAAATATCCGTGAACTTAAGTATTCGTCAACTTGCTGATCCCAAGTTGGTTGAAACCTTTGAAGCCATATGTAAACAGCATAATATTTCTCCCCGACAAATTATATTTGAGATCACAGAATCGGTCATGGCAGAGAATATTAACCTGTTAACTTCTGTTATCCATGCACTGAAAACAACCGGTTTTGGTATTGCTATCGATGACTTTGGTACGGGGCAGTCTAACCTAAGTTATCTGAGTCAATTACCCATAGATGAACTAAAAATTGATAAATCATTTGTTGATAAAATCAATTCGGAAGAAGGGGAATACCCGATTGTTGATACGGTGATATCAATGGCTAAAGCCATGAAACTTAAGGTTGTCGCAGAAGGCGTTGAAACAATCACACAAGCAAACTATCTTCGTTCAAAATCGTGTGACTTAATTCAGGGCTATTATTTTTACAAACCCATGCCACGTGATGAGTGGTTGAAATTAGTGACAGATGACAGCTGAAGCCTCTGATTCTCTTTTATGCCCGTTATGTGGCGGCCCTAATGCATGTGGCAATCTATCAGCGGCAGATAATCCGGCTGATTGTTGGTGTCATCAGCCGGACAGGGTATTTAGCCAGAACCTATTAGATAGTGTGCCCGCTAAGTACAGAGGTAAAGCCTGCGTTTGTCAGCAGTGTGTTGCAAAGCAAGCACTAGAACCACACACCCTGAATCCATCCATTCAGATTACTTAAATAAAATAAAAGGAAGAGGGCGGCGTTTTCCGACGTTCTACACATACTAGGGCTGCTGAGCTTTTACCTGCCAGCCACCACCTAACGCTTTGTAAATAGACACTAAATTAAGAACTGATGTAATTTCGCTGTTTGCCAGGGTATCTTCTGCTTCGAGCAGTGTGCGCTCAGCATCCAACACATCAAGAAAATTATCATAGCCACTATCAAAACGATTTCTGGCCATGGTGGCAGATTGCTTCGCCGATGCAGCAGCTTGTTGCAGTTCGGCACGTCGTTGTTCTTCATTTGAGAAGTCACTCATGGCGGATTGAATTTCTTCAAGCGCCGATAACACTGTTTTTTCATATCGTGCCAAGGCCGTATCAGTTTGGGCATCAGCCTGGTCGACATATGCTTTGAGACGATCGCGATCAAAGACTTGCCAACTGATTGATGGACCAATTGAACCCGCGAGGGCTGATGTACCAAAGCTACTTAGGTTTGTCGAAATGAAACCGAGTGAGCCGAGAATACTTACCTTGGGAAATAAGTCCGCCACCCTTAGATTGTAATCAGCCACGCTGGCAGCCAGTGAACGCTCTGCTGAACGAATATCCGGGCGTCTGTTTAGCAGTTGTTGAGCATCACCGACTGCCACGCTGAGTGGTAAAGATGGCAAGGCTTTGCTCTGAGACAAGTTGCTACGCAGAGCATCTGGCACTTGCCCTGTGAGAACCGACAGGCTGTTGATAGTTGAGTCTATCTGCGCTCTCAGCGGTGGAATAGTTGAACGAGTCAGACTTAACTGTGTTCTGGCCCGACTGACGTCCAGGGCGCTGGCGCCACCAGCATTGAGTATTTTTTCTGTTAATTCAAAGGTTTCTTTTTGGTTCTCAGCATTGCGCTGAGCAATATCCAGCCGATATTGAGCACCACGCAAAACAAAGTACTGTCTGGCGACTTCTGCAGCGACACTGACATACATTTGTTGTAAATCAGCAGCGATAGCTTGTTCCTGAGCAAGCTGAGACTGAATACCGTAACTGACACGACCGAAAATATCTAATTCCCAATTGGCATCAAATCCGGTCTCATAAATATCCGCTGCTCGCGTTGTTGAGTTTTGTGCTTCTTCAGAATACAGATTCCGGCTGTAGCCAGCATTTGCGTCAACAGTCGGGTATCTATCTGACCCAACCGCTCTGGATAAAGCCCGAGCAGCTTGCAAGTTTGCCAGTGCAATACGTACATCAAGGTTATGTGATAAAGCTTCTTCAACCAATTGACTGAGTTGGGGATCCTGAAAGGAAGTCCACCAGTCAGCAATTGGTTGCTGTGCCGTAGCAAATTGGTAGCTGTCATCGCTTAGTTGGGTGGTTTCAACTGAACTATCCGCCGTGGGGGACTGATAATCACGAAATTGAGCACAGCCGCTAACGGACAGGCTAATTAATGTACAGAGCATCAGTTTTTTCATGATGTTTCTCCTGTCGTTTTCTCAGGTTTGAAGTGCAATGCGACACGTCGACAAATCACATAAAAGACCGGCGTAAATATCAGCCCGAAGAAGGTTACACCCAACATGCCCGAAAACACAGCTATACCTAATGCTTGTCGCATCTCAGCACCTGCTCCTTGAGCAATGGCCATGGGCACAACCCCAAGAATGAAAGCAAATGAGGTCATCAGGATTGGACGCAGACGTAATCTGGCTGCTTCAACAGCCGCATCCCAGACAGACCGCCCTTGACGTTCCAATTCTCTGGCAAACTCGACAATTAAAATAGCATTCTTTGAGGCTAAACCAACCAGAACGACCAAACCTATCTGCGTCAGAATATTGTTATCCATTTTTGCCAGATAAACACCGGTAATAGCGGATAACAAACACATCGGCACAATCAGGATGATAGAAAACGGTAATGCCCAACTTTCGTACTGTGCTGCCAGTAATAAGAAGACAAACACCACGGCCAGCAGAAAAGCCAGGGCGGCTGTGTCACCGGTCGCTTTCTCCTGATAAGCTATTTCAGTCCACTCATAACCAATGCCATCAGGCAGGATTTTGGCGGCTAAGTCTTCCATCGCATCAAGTGTTTGACCACTACTAAAGCCATCAGCACTACTGCCCATGACACCCGCTGCTGGATATAAGTTATAGCGTGGCACACGCGAAGGGCCAGACGTATCCCGTACTGTGGCAAAAGATCCTAACGGCACCATATCACCATTGGTGCTTCTGACCCGGATTCTCAGCGCATCATCTACCGATAAACGATCTTCTGCTTCAGCCTGAGCTGTTACTCTAAATGTTCTACCTAAATAATTGAAATCATTAACATAGACAGAGCCAATAAACACTTCTAAAGCCTCAAATACGTCAGCGACGGGCACGTTAAGACGTTCGGCTTTATTACGATCAATATCCAGGTAGATTTGAGGATTATTGGTATTAAAGAACGAATACACCGCTGTGGTGGCAGGACTATCAGGACTATTCGCAGCGGCTGCCATATCGGTAGCGGCCTGCTCTAAAACTTTTAAGCCACGACCACCACGGTCTTGCAGCATCATTTTGAAACCACCCGCACTACCAATACCGGGTACAGGAGGACGCTCAAATACCGCTACTTTGGCTTCTTTGAAGCCAGCAGCAACAGCCCGCATATCACTGAGGATGGTTTGATATTTAATCCCTTTAGCAATGCGATCTTCAAACGGCTCTAAAGGTGTAAATATGACGGCTGCATTCGATTGTATGGTTCTGGTCGCACCAGAAAAACCCGTAAAGCCAACCGCGTTTTTGACACCTGGCACTGACAACATTTGATCAGTAACAGCCTGAACCACTTTATCCGTGGCATTAAAGGAAGCGCCATCAGGCAGTGTAATGGCCACAATCAAAGAGCCTTGATCCTGCGTTGGAATAAAGCCAGTAGGTACGCGGTTAAACTGAAATGCGGTTAAGGTCATCAAGCCCGCATAAATCACTAACATAATGAGTCCCATACGGATGGTTTTACCAACAAACCAACCATAGCGAGCAGATAAACCTTCCATCCCCCGGTTGAAACCATTAAAGAACGCTTTAACCGGTGAGCGATACCATTTAACCGGTTTTTCTGGCTTATTCTTGTCATGAGACTTCATCAAAATCGCGGCTAAAGCCGGTGATAAGGTTAACGATACCGCCACAGAAATCATTGTCGCCACAGCGATGGTGATACCAAAGGCTTGATAAAATTCGCCTGAAATCCCTTCGAGGAACAGGGTAGGCAGGAACACCGCAACTAATACCAGCCCCATGGCAATTAATGCCGAGCCTACCTCATCCATGGTTTTACGTGCTGACTCACGGGGAGACAGACCATTTCTAAGATTCCGCTCCATGTTTTCAACAATAACAATCGCATCATCCACCACGATACCGATGGCTAAGACCAGGCCGAATAACGTCAGGTTGTTTAACGAGAAACCAATGGCTGACATCACTGCAAAGGTACCAATAAGCGATACCGGGATAGCTACAATAGGGATAATCGCTGCACGCCAGGTTTGCAAGAAAACCAGAATAACAATCACCACCAGAAATACGGCTTCATACACCGTCATTTTCACCGCATCTACCGATTGTTCGATAAAGTCAGTCGGGTTATAAGCAAACTCATAGGTCATACCTGGCGGGAAATCGGCCGCGATATCTTCCATTTCAGCTTTGATCTGATTGGCTGTTTCAATCGCATTGGTGCCCGGACGTTGGAATATAGGCAAGGCAACGGCTTGTTTACCACCTAAATAACCTTTTGTGATGTATTCCTGTGCCGCTAATTCGATGCGAGCTACATCACGCAGCCGAACGATACGGCCATCATCACTGGCTTTGACAATAACTTCACCAAACTCTTCAGGGGTGGTTAATCGTCCTTGCGTCTGAATAATATATTCATAATAGTTCTGATCGGGTTGTGGAGCACGGTTTAAGGTACCGCTGGCAACCTGAACGTTTTGGCTGCGGATAGCCGATATCACATCACCCGCTGCAATATCATACGACTGAAGTAAGTCAGGTTTTAACCAGATACGCATCGCGTAATCTGAGGCGCCATAAACCGGTACTTCACCGACGCCATCAATACGACGAATACGGTCACGAATATTCAATACACCATAATTAGCGAGGTAGTTTTGATCGTAGGTACCGTCGGGAGAGGAGAGGTTGATAACGATCATCAGATCTGGCGAGTTCTTCTTGGTGGTGACCCCTAGAGCACGGACACTCTGTGGTAATTTTGCTTCAGCAATCGCCACCCGGTTTTGTACTAAGACTTGCGCGGTATCCAGATCGGTTCCCAGCTCAAAGGTAACTGTCAGGGTCATCGAGCCATCGGCAGATGATTGAGAGTACATATAAAGCATGCCCTCAACCCCATTCACTTCTTGCTCAATCGGCGTGGCTACCGTTTCCGCCACGGTTTCGGCTGTTGCGCCAGGGTAAGTGGCGGAGACTTGTATGGTCGGTGGTGCTACTTGTGGGTACTGCTCAATCGGCAAACTCAGGTAAGCCATGTAGCCAATAATGACAACGATGATGGAGAGTACCGAAGCAAAAATAGGCCTATCAATAAAGAATTTTGGGAAATTCACAGTCGCTTATTCCTTATCAGTGTTTGTCGTGTTCGTTGTTTCATCAGAAGCTTGCTTGCCTAAAACATTGATAGGTTTCCACTCAAGCTCGACCACATTCGGTGTCACTTCCTGCCCACTGGCTTGTATACGTTGAATGCCATTCACCACCACTTTTTCATTACCGGTTAAACCTGTGCTGACCACAATCAGATCATTTTCAAGTAAATTACCGACAGTGACATACTGACGTTTGATGGCATTATTCTCATCAATGAGATAAACAAACTTTTTATCCTGATCCGTATTGATAGCATTTTCAGGTACCAATACGGCGTCGTAATTGGCACGGCCCAGCAAGCGAGCACGGCCAAACAGTCCGGGATAAATAATCCCTTCATCATTATTTACCGTCGCAGTCGCCTGGATAGTGCCTGTGGCACTATCGACCACATTGTCGACGAAGTGCATAGTGCCTTCGTGGTAGAACTTATCTTCGTCCATCAATTTGATATAGATAGGATTAGGGCTGGAATCACTACTTGGGCGTTGGCCTGCACGATCAAGACGGATGTATTTCAATAAATCGCCTTGTGAACCTTCGAAACGGAAGTGGATAGGATTGGTGCTAACGATACGGGTCAAAATGGTCTGGTTTTCTTCGACCATATTGCCAACATCAACATAGCTATCACTAATTTTACCGTCGATAGGAGAGGTCACTTCAGTAAAGCCTAACTGGAGCTTGGCATTGTTTAATGAGGCTTCGGTAATCTGAAGCTCCTGGAAACGTCTATCGACTTCTTCTTGCGAAATTGCATTGGACTCACGTAATAGATGGGCACGATCCAATTCCTTTTTAGCGAGCTCATATTGAGCCTGAATTTGCCTTAACTCATAACGAAAAGGACGTGGGTCAATCACGTACAACACATCACCTTTTTTAACTTGCTGACCATCTTTAAACTTTTTCTCGATAAGGTAGCCAGTGACACGGGCCCGTAAATTGACGTTGCTAATGGCTTCAAAGCGACCTGTAAACTCATCCCAATCGGTCAGTTTGTGTTGAAGCGGAATGGCAACATCGACTTCAGCAGGCTTGGCTTGCTGTTGTGGTGCCTGACTCTCTGGCTCAGAACAGGCAACCAGCATCAGGGAAAAAGCAGAAAGCAGTGTTAAAGGAATGGCTCGCATGATAAACATCTCTATATAAATAAATTCAATCAGGTTGTTTGCTTCAGCAACAAAAGGCGAATATATACACCTTGATGTGTAATTTTCATCAAGTCTAAGTGGCTATTGTTAGCCCTACATTAGGCTGATCTTAATGTTCACTTAATGTTATTAACCATAATAAGTGTGTAATTCTTGGGAATCATCTATGTATATTTTACTGGTTGAAGACAATGACATCGTCGGTGATGGTATTAAACAAGGTCTGGAAACGCTCGGTCACAGTACTGACTGGGTGACAGACGCTAATACCGCCAATCAGGCCATTCAACATGTCGATTACGATGTGGTGATTCTTGATCTATCACTGCCAGATTACGATGGTATGACATTACTCACTAACTGGCGTCAGAATAAGATATTGATTCCAGTCCTTATCCTCACGGCACGTGACGCCATTCCAGACAGAGTGACTGGATTATCAGCCGGGGCGGATGACTACCTCACTAAACCTTTTGACTTTGATGAGTTGGTGGCTCGGCTGCAATCCATCACCCGTCGCATCGCTGGTCGGGCAGACAACGTTATCACCTTTGCCCATATCAGCTATAACCCCACTAAGGGTGAAGTTAAAGCTAACGGTCTGCCGGTGAAATTATCCAAAAGTGAATTGATTGTGCTGGAAGCCTTAATGCACCAACCAGGTAAAGTTGTTAATACAGACCAACTTCAGGACAGACTTTATGGCTGGGCTGAAGGTGTGGCAAGTAATGCCGTCGCCGTGCATATACACAATCTGCGTAAGAAACTCGGTACCGATCTGATATGTACTGAACGTCGCTTAGGCTACTTTTTGGCCGTTGATAAATAATGAAAGGCAGCTTAAGAAATAAGTTATTAATCTCAGTACTACTGGTCACGGGTATTTTATGTCTGGCCATAGGTCCGTTTATGTATCACACCATCAAAAGTGATGTGAAAGAGATTTTGGATGACCGCCTAGCTGCTTCAGCAAAAATGCTGTCTCACATAGTGCACCAATACGATGTGAAAAATGAAAAACCGTCATCGTCACTGACTAATGAACTCATACAACAGATTGAACAAAATAAAGATAATACTGAGGTTATTGTATGTAATGTCACTCGCATCGATGGTGAATTAATTATTAGCACAGAAGACGGTAATCAGGACGTGCTGACTTCTGTGAAAGATGGTTACAGCTTTATTCGTGACAATGGCACCATCTGGCGTGTATTCAAACTGACCGAACATGGTATTTCAGTGACCACTGCTGAGAAGCTGGATAAACGCCGTCAGCTCTTCAATATTGTATTAATTGGAGTACTTATTCCCTGGATTCTGGCTGTTCTGACCTTAATTATCTCCCTGTATTTTATTATCCAGCGTGTCTTTAAACCGATGACACAGCTACAGGATCATTTTGATAAACACACGGGTAACAGTTTAACGCCAATAGAAATTGAGGATGTGCCGAGTGAAGTTAAAGGTGTGATTGCCGGCTTTAACGCCTTACTCGCCAGAGTCAAAGCGGTGCTGGAGAGCGAGCGCCGTTTTACCGCAGATGCAGCTCATGAGCTGAGAACACCACTGGCGGGTATTACTACACAGCTTCAAGTGGCCATGCTCAAACAAGGTGAAACCGTTGATAACAATCTCAAGCAAGCGAACCTGGCCGTCAAACAGCTAACGGAATTGCTGGATCAGTTATTAATGCTGGCAAGACTGGATGCCGAGCAAATGGCGTCCATTACTGTCAGCAGTTCGGCGAGTGAGATTACCGCAAAAGCGCTAATGCCACTGCAGGGTATGATTCAAGAAAATCAGATCCAGATTCACAAAATTATTCATAGTGAACAGGACTTGTTGCTACCACAGGAGTTAGTAGCGGTGGCGATTAGAAACGTGATCAAAAATGCCATTCAATTTTCTTCAGCGGAACAATCGGTGTCTATTCTGGTGACTGAGCAACCAGACTTTGTCACCTGGCAGATCACCGATGAAGCAGGGGGCATCAATCCCGACTTATTACCCAATGTGACCAACCGCTTTGTACATGACAAGAAAAAAGGTAATTTCGGTTTGGGATTAAGTATTACGAAAGCCGTCATTGATATCCTGAATGGTAAATTGACCATCAGTAATACAAAAGCAGGATTACGTGTCGATATTTCATTGCCATATTCCAGCCATGAGCTCAACTCAGAGCAAACACTCAACTAGCTATTTATGATGAATAACAGCTTAAAAGCAATGTGTATTTTGTTGGTTTCGGTGTTTTCACTAAGCGCCTGTACAACAAAAGATTGGCGAACAGCCAGCCGTGAATCAGCCGGTATTGCAGCCGATCCGGCGACACAGAAACAAGCCATTATTGAAGTCTATGCCGCGGATGCCTTTAGCTGGCGCGGCTGGTTTGCCGTGCATACCTGGATTGCCATAAAACCAGAAAATGCAGCAAGTTATACGGTCTATGAAGTGGTTGGCTGGCGTGTAAAGCGAGGTTTACCAGCATTACGGGAATATCAAACCACCACACCTGACACCTATTGGTATGGCGCCAGACCGGAAAAAATCTTATCTCTGCATGGGCAGAAAGCCGCCGAGCTGATCCCCAAAATCAAAACGGCGGTATCGCATTATCCTTGGGCTAATGACTACACCTTATTTCCCGGCCCTAACAGCAATACCTTCCCAGCCTGGGTGGGGTTACAAGTCAAAGAGCTGGACTTAAAAATGCCATTTCGGGCTATCGGTAGTGGTTACGCAGATTAATCAGCCGTCTTTTTAGGTAATAAGGCTAAAAAGTTATCATGAGCAATGGCTTTAGCCACATCGGCGGGTAAGGCATCCAATACCGGATCAAAGCCATGCATAATTTTACCCAGGTTATCAAAGCTACCGACCACATCACTACCAATCACAAAGCGGCTTGGGTATTGTTCCAACAACGCCAGCCATTTAGCACGAGGCTGACCTTTTTCATTTAATAAATAGGGTTCAATCATCGTCCATGACAAATCAATGGTCAGATTATCGTATTTGTCTAATAGCTCTTGCAGAAGGGGGCGTATAAAGTCCAGCTCCTCCTGATGACGGTGTAACTCTTTACTGGTGCCAGCATGAGCCCAGATAAACTTCACTTCAGGATTCTTTTTTAAAGCCTCCTCTAACTCTTCTAAATACAAAGGGTTACGCTCACGTTTTGAGGTGATATTACTGTGCAATAACACCGGTAAATCATACTCAGCAGCCAACTTATAGACTTTCATCATCGCTTCACTATTGGCACGGGGTGCACTGCCGTGAATCAATGCCGTTAAATCATCATGGCGGGTAAAGACTTCGCCAATGCCTTGCCAAAAGCCGGGATTTAATTCTAAAGCACGACGTATATGATTCACCGAGTTTTTATCGTCGGGATTAAAACCAGACAAAAAGGGAATAAAGCGTTTTTGTTGTTCGGGGTTGAGTGATTCTATGGCAGCGTGTAATTCAAAGTCGGTAGCGCTGTACCAATAAATAGCTGCGTCATCACCGGCATAATAACGGGGTTTTTTGGGTTCATTTTCATGCCATGTTTTCGCAACCGGAATCCCCATAATCACCGCTTGCGTAATATCACTTTCATCCATGGCCTTCAGTAAGGCCGGCATGCCATCTGTTTCCTGGAAAAAGTCGACGTAGTGTAAATGTGCGTCGATGTAATCACGAGCTGACACAAGCTGACTGGCCAGCAGTAAAGAAAAAGCGAGTCCTGTTTTTAACGTCATTGTTAAGTGTTTTTTATTATTAAAGGTATTCAGAGTGTCATTTCAGCCGAGAGTTCACATGGCTATTCAGGCAGGCATAATGCCATAGATATACTGATAAGTGTTTCCTGATAATAAGCCATGATAGGCTTACCCTGACGATAAAACATGGAGTATGACTGCTGTGCAGACCAATATTAAAAACTACTTAGCGGTAACAACGACTATTGCCAGTTCAGGCCAGCCTGCAGTCAATGAGTTTGAACAAATTGCAGAGCAAGGCTATCAAGTCATTATCAATCTGGCGCTGCCCGATTCCAGTTCAGCTATTGCAGATGAAGGCCATATTGTCACCAGCTTAGGCATGACCTATGTTCATATCCCCGTACCCTTTGATGCCCCTAAGCAGAGCCATTTAATCCAATTCTTTAATGTCATGGCCGGACTTTCGGATAGAAAAATCTGGGTTCACTGTGCGTTGAACTACCGGGCATCCGCATTTTTGTATCTTTATCTGCGTGTCATTGAACAACTGCCTGAGCATGAAGCTAAGCAAGCAATGCTGCCATCATGGCAACCCAATGAAACCTGGTCTGCGTTTATCACGCAATCTGAAGCGAAGCTGTTAGAAGCAGTAAAATAGCCCCGGGCTGATACATCGACCCGGAGCCGTCATGGTTTACAGGTTTAAATCACTCAAACTCGGGTGATCATCCGGTCTTCTTCCTAATGCCCAATGAAATAAGCGATTGGATTCTGTAATGGGCAAATCATTAATGCAGGCAAAGCGACGCTGCATTAAGCCTTGCTCATTAAATTCCCAGTTTTCATTACCATATGAGCGAAACCAGTTACCGCTGTCATCATGCCATTCATAAGCAAAGCGCACAGCAATACGGTTTTGTTCAAAGGCCCACAGTTCTTTTATTAAACGATAGTCGAGCTCTCTTGCCCATTTTTTCTGCAAAAAGTCTCTGACTTGGTCACGACCACGTGGAAATTCAGCACGGTTACGCCAAATCGTATCTTCGGTGTAAACCTGTGCAACACGATCTGGGTCGCGACTATTCCAGGCATCTTCAGCCATGCGGACTTTCTGTGTCGCCGAGGCTTCATCAAATGGCGGAAGAGGGGGCTTAATGTCAGTTGTCATAGTGTTTGTTCTCCAATATTAGATTTGTAGGTTGATGCCTGGCATGGACACATAGTCTGGTAAAGACTCAAACCGTGCCAGCCAAGCACTGATATTCTGATAGTGACTGAGATTGACCTGGCCTTCATGAGCCAAGGCCAGATAAGGGTAAATAGCAATATCAGCAATGCTTAACTTGTCAGCGACTAGCCACTGTCTATTGGCTAAATGACAGTCAATGATGTTCAACAACTTCGTTGTAGTATCAGTGGCGTGTTTAACGTCGATAGGTCGGCCCATTTTATGGTGCAGACGTAATCTGGCCGGACCATTTTGTAGCTCATTCGCGGCTGTAGATAACCAGCTTGTGATCTCGGCTAATAGAATAGGATCCTCAGACCACCATTGTTCACCGCCATACTTTTTAGCCAGATAAACTAAAATCGCCTGACTATCACGAACCACCACACCTTGATCATTAATCACAGGTGCCTGCCCAAATGGATTTAATTTCAAAAAATCTTCACTTAACTGTTCAGTCGTCCCCAAATCTAAATCGTATATTTGATAGTCCAAGCCTAAAAAGCAAAGCATTAGCCTGACTTTATGGCAGTTACCCGATAATGGAATGTTATATAAAATCATAATCAAGACGCTCTTTTAAAGGCTAAATAAAATAGCCTTATCAATTAATTACACGCTAATCATCAACTAAAAACTGCGCTATTTCATCCTGCGTATAACGCGGCGTAATATACTTTGGGCAATTCCAGTCCATCGCTTGCAGCGTGATAACAATGCCTCGCTCAACAGGGGCCCGAAACTCAGCCACCTCAAGTTGTTCAACCAGACTGGCATTATCCTGTTCCTGAACCAATTCAGCACGGCCCCATAGTTTCAGCCGGCGTTTTTCGGCATAGTTCATCAAAAATAAACACACCTTATTATTGCCAAGAATATTACCCACCGTGAGATATTGCCGGTTGCCAGCAAAGTCAGCAAAGCCAATTTGTGTCTCATTCAACACTTTCAGAAAACCTTTTGGCCCGCCGCGGTGCTGAATATACGGCCAACCATCCTCATTCGTGGTTGCTATATAGAAGCTATCCTGTTGTTCGATAAATAGTTTTACTCGGGCATCAATAAATACTTCATCCGTTACACCATGTTCCAGTGTCTGATAAAGCGCGCGACTGCCCATATCAGACTGCACCTGTTTCACAGGATCGGTGAAAACGATTTTGGTAAATGCTCTGGCCATATTACGCTCCTCAGAATAACTGCCCGGCCAGAAGGCCGGACACTCTCTGCTCTACGCCGCCTGATTCAAATCGACTTTAGGAAAGTCAATTTCGACACGACTGGCTTTACTCAGAATATTCGTTAATAAGTTAATGCCTGTATGGGTAATCACTTCAACAATGTCGGCATCAGTAAACCCTGCATCACGCATTTCCTGTAGTTCAGCGGTCGTCACCTCACCTGTGTGCTCAGCTAGTTTGCGTGCAAACTTCACAGCCACTGCGGCTTTCGCATCATGGCTGTCACCCTGACGGTTGGCGGTTATCTCATCGCTGTTGAGTCCGGTTTTACGTCCGATAGCCGTATGCGCTGATAAGCAATAGCTACATTCATTTTTCTGGGCCAGCGTTAATGCAATTCGCTCACGTGTGGCGGCATCCAAAGAGCCATTGCCAGCAATATGGTGAAAACCCAGAAAGGCTTTCAGTGCATCCGGTGAATTGGCAAACACCCGAAGGAAATTGGGCACGATGCCTAATTTTGTTTTAATGGCTGCAAATAATTCTGCTTGTTCGTTATTAGCAATATCGTCTGTGACGGTAGTGATTCTGCTCATGTTTGTTCTCCTGTTGTCAGTAATTAATGCTGTTGTGTTTCCAGCGAGAACATTATTGGCTATTATCAGAAATATAATAATCAGACAAATGATTAATTAACTATTGCATAAAGTGGAATAATAAATGGACCGATTACACTTAATGACGGTGTTCGTGGCCGTGGTGGAAAACGAAGGTTTTGCCAGTGCCGCCCGTAAACTCAGACTAAGTCCTCCCGCCGTCAGCCGGGCCGTATCAGAACTGGAAACCCGACTGGGCGTAAAGCTGTTACACCGAACTACCCGACATCTGCAAATCACTGATGCCGGGCAACGTTATTACAAAGATGCCAAACAAATAGTCGCCTTATCCGAAGAAGCCGATGACGCTGTCAGAGGCAGAAATGCCATCCCCAAAGGGCTGGTCAAAATTACTGCTTCCGTATTATTCGGGCGGCTTTATGTGATGGATGGGCTTATTAGTTATTTAAAAAACTACCCGGACATGCAGGTGGATGCCTTATTCGTTGATCGTGTGGTCAATATGCTGGAAGAGGGTGTCGATGTCGCGATACGAATTGGTGAACTACAGGACTCATCGTATAAAGCCATTAAAGTCGGGGCTATTCGTCGGGTTTTATGTGCGTCAACGTCATATTTGAAAGAATATGGCTACCCGAAAAAACCAGAAGATTTATCTAATCACAAAATCATTCTGGCCAGAGGACTCAGCCCCAGTAATGAGCTTAAGTTTATGGATAAAGGCAAAGCAAGCAGCGTCAGGGTTGACCCATTTTTAGCTGTCAGCGATAACTTCTCGGCAGAAAAAGCTGTATTAGCGGATATGGGGATATCACGTTTCCTGTCTTATCAGGTAGCAGAGAGCCTGGAGAGTGGGGCATTAAAAATCATTCTAAGCGAATACGAACATCCACCCGTCCCCGTGCATGTGGTGCACAGAGAAGGCCGTTATTCTTCTGCCAGAACACGGAGCCTGATTGACTGGATGGTGGAACACTTACGTTCACAAACGTCGTTGAATTAAACGGAACAACTAGCTATCCAGAGTCGATATGCTCTGGATAGCCGATATGATCAGTGTGTATCTCTACTATTAAATACGAACCTATCCAACGCTATTTTGCCTGGTCCCCAAAGCAATAGAGAAAATAGCAATCCACCCCAGATAACATGTAATAAAAAAGCCGCCGCAGGCATTTCTGCCAAACTGATAACAGCCACAAAATTAAATATAAACAAACCGATAGCGGCTACCGGAGTTAATAACCCAATTAGCAGCAACACTGGTAAAGCAATCTCGGCTGCTGTGCCAAGATAAGCTGCAATATCATGTCTTAAAAACGGCACGCTATATTCATACTCAAATAAAAACAGGGTGGATTCCCAGTCTTTTAATTTATTAAAGCCAGCAAAGAAAAAGACAGAGAACAGGTAAAACCTGACACTGAGTAAAGTCAGTGATTCAAGTACCAATCGCGCCTTTATAAGTTGCCCGCTATACGGGACGCGTAAATTAAGATAAGTCATCATGTTTTCTCCTGATAAAAGCCAGTGATAAGCCCCTCACTGATGGATTGTTGTAGCCATGTTTCAAAATTAAATTGAGGATTAATCTGGTCCAGTGCATCAGAAATACCGCAGCCGGAAACAGTGAGTCTGAGCCAATCGATCTCAGCCTCATCCACCTCACGGACATTGGCCTTCCATTGAGGCCGCCAAACAAGGACGTGTTGACCACTGCCATCTGAGAGTTTGTTTTTTGCCTGTTGAAAAAAAGATTGGCGTTGATGTTTATCTGAGGCCTGATGTGCCTGCCAGATATCAACCACGGGGTAATTCGATTCAAGCAGCGCCACGCGAGCACAATATTGAAGTTTCAGGCTTGCTAAGTTAGCTTCTGGTGCAAGATCAAACCCGCTCATATTAACCACATCACACGCTCGCTCGGCTTTATGGCAAAGCCAGTCGAGCCTGGCACAATCTTTAATGAATGGATAATCGTCCAGATCCTGATGTTGTTCTAACCAGTCTGGTAGGGTTTCCCCCCACATGCCCCAGTCACCTTCGGTCAATAGTTCATGCTGGATAAA
The DNA here is from genome assembly GCF_002335235.1 of Methylophaga sp. UBA2012. Taxonomy (NCBI): domain Bacteria; kingdom Pseudomonadati; phylum Pseudomonadota; class Gammaproteobacteria; order Thiotrichales; family Piscirickettsiaceae; genus Methylophaga; species Methylophaga sp. UBA2012. The sequence goes on from NZ_DDCG01000009.1 coordinate 140,149, forward strand.
GTCCCTTATCAACAAGCTAAACACGTCCTCACCCAGCAGTTGAACGACGGTTGGATAAGTGATGGCTAAGGCTCTATTGGCATTCATCAACAGATTATTTCTGTAGATAGAAACTGCCTCTGTGCTGTACGGGGAAGTTGTCTGCAGCCAAAGTGCCTGAAATAAATCTGACTGATAATTAGCCATGGCCAGACACCTTATTTGCATAGTTCTTAGCCCGCATAGCCTCGCCAATAAGTTCGGACCATTCGGGTAATCTGCTATCCCATTCAACTAAGGTAGGTACATGACCAAAACGTTGAATGGCCGCTGAATAAGCCATCCAGCAATCATCACTGACTGGGCCGCTATGATCATCAATCCACATTTCAGCTGAAGGCTCGGCGATGCCGGCTAAATGAATTTCACCGACAAAGTCTGTGTCCAGCTCTGAAATAAACTGTAAAACATCATCTAAAGGTGATTGTGACTGTTGATTGACCGCATTGACGTGAAGATTGTGAACATCCAGCAACACAGCACAGCCTGTAGACTGACAAAGTAAATTAAAAAATTCTGCTTCAGGTATGACAGAGGCCGTTATGGGTAAATACGACGAAATATTTTCAACAAGTAGTTGCTGACCAAAAACATCCTGCACGCGTCGGATATTACGACACATCGCCCTCAGTGTTTCCTTATCAAAGCGAAGTGGCAATAAGTCACCAGCATGCATGATATTGTCACCGTCACTCGACCAACTAAAGCAGGCATGATCCGATACTAATAGGGGTGAATAGCGTTCAATCAACCGTCGCATTTTCAGGATATGGGCCAAGGGCGGGGGAGTGAATGAACCCAACCCCAGTGAAGTACCATGAAAACTCAGCTTATACCGCTCAGAAATACGCTCCAATATGGCATGAGATACACCACCATCGGCAAAAAAATTCTCTGCATGCACTTCAACGAAGTCTATGGAGGCCGGTTCTAAGGCGGCTTCATAATGTTTGGATCGTAATCCTACACCGACTTGTATCATCTCAGCCTCCATAGGTTCGTCACGGGTAATTAGTTTGTAAGAAGCTTCTTCGCTTCATCTTTGGATAAGCCACCCAGATCGGTACAAGTACCGGCTGGCACCAGTTTCCATTCACCTGGATCGTTGTCCGTTTTAGATTGAGCGGCACATGAGTGCGTACCCGCCAAGTTGGCACAGTCGTTTTGACCTGCTTTCGTCACGCCGTAGCATTTTTCTTTACTAGCCGCATAGGCATTGATTGGGGCAGTTACGCCCAGTGATACAGTCGCTGCAATTGCAGCAGCAATAATTGCGTTGTTTTTCATCACTTCATTCCTTATATAAGTATTAAGCTTGGATAGTGTGGTCAATCCAGGCATGCACGTTTTCAACTGCCTGTGAGCCAATCAGCGAATCAACTGCACTGCCATTTTTAAACATGATGAGTGTCGGTACAGAGCGAACATGAAAGGTCTCACGAATGGCGGGCATATCATCGACATCCACTTCAGCCACACTAATATCGCTACGAGTCTTTGAAACTGACTCAATAATCGGGCTATAAATTTGGCAAGGGTTGCACCAGGAAGCTGAGATTTTCAGTAATAAATAGGCATGACGCTGTGCCTCAGCTTCTAGCTCGTCATGAGTAGTAATTCTTCGCATTGTTAAACTCCTTAATGAAAGCCCTGACTTACTCGAGCAAGTAAAGCCAGGGCAAAGCACTAAAATGTTTCAAGTGTTTTATCACTGAAAGTTTTGATGGTTGGCCAGGTGTCATTGGCATTGGTGATATAGCCAGGAATATCTTCAACCCAGAGTTTTTGCACATCTTTATTCAGGTTCAGATAGAGCTTGCCATCCACCACACGCCAAGCAGTTGGGTCTGTATCAAACTTTCTGCCTTTGGTGACGCCATAAGCACAAAAGCCACCGAACTGTGGGGCATATTTGGCTGGCTCAGCACGGAATAAATCGCGATTTTTTTCACTGCTAAAGTGATAAATCGCATTTTTATAGGTCGCGGTATATTCACTTGAGCCTTTAGTGGGTGCCGCTTTGGTGAAATACGCCACTGGGTCATAACCCTGAATAGCCAGGTCATTAGTATTGGCATTCATATCAATATCTGCTGCCAATGTTGCTGCTGAAAGCGTGATCGCAACCGCTGCAGTAGTCGTCATTAAAAATTGCTTTATCATGGTTTACATCTCCGTTATAGGTGTTTGTATTAATTACAGTTTCGATTCGTTACACATTAAGTGACTGATGATTTTCGAATCAGCGGAGACATTATTTCTCATTCAGATTTATAAAATAATAGGACGAATGATTAAAAAACTATTACGCAAACTGAAATAATTAAGCTGCAATGTTTTGCATAAAAATCAGTAGTCAGCCAGCTTGAAAGGGGAGAGACGAGATAACGTGGTTTATCACTATCCATAAATAGTGCTACTTTATGAGATTGATTATTACTTAGATCATCCAATATGCCATTCAGAAAAAAACAGCAACACAGAGCCTTATTCGGTACGAAACAGCAGAGAAGGAATAAGGGAAAACGGCGTTGGATATTCTTTTTACTCTTGCTAACAACGGTTTGTGTCGCGATTTATCACGTTAACAAGCCTTTGCCCGCAGGCGTTAATTTCACCGGCCCCCAACGCACAGCCACGAATGTGCAGTTTCTGGCTGACAGGACCTTCACCGTTGATGGCGAGCGCCAAACGCAGCAACAGATTTTCGATACCGTATTTGAGATGATTGCCAACGCGCGCCATATCGTACTGGTTGATATGTTTTTATTTAATGACTATCTGGGCAAGGGTTCGGAACAGCATAGACCACTTTCAGATGAACTCAGCAACGCGTTGATTGCTCAGAAAAAGCGTTATCCGGATCTGCAAATACACGTTATTTCTGATCCCATTAATAGCCTGTATGGCGGGCTTCCTTCCAAACATTTTGCTGAGCTTAAAGCGGCTGGCATACCCGTCACGCAAACTGACTTGACTCAATTACGTGATAGCAACCCTGCTTATTCAGGTCTTTGGCGTTTATTGATTCAGCCGTTTGGTAATAGTGAAGGCGGGTGGTTACCCAATCCGTTTGGTGAAGGACAAGTCTCTGTAAGAAGCTATCTCAACTTACTGAATTTCAAAGCGAATCATCGCAAGCTGCTTATCGCTGATAATGGCTCAGAATTAACCGCATTAGTGACCTCGGCCAATCCACATGATGGCAGCAGCGCCCACGGCAATGTGGCCTTACGTTTTAATGGGCCGGCAGCATGGGATTTACTGGAGAGTGAAAAAGCTGTGCTGGCGTTGTCAGGTAAAGCACTAGCCAAAGTGGCACTTCAACAAAAGGCTGAAAACACAGACAATAATCTTAGTGTGCAAGTCGTCACCGAGAATGCCGTAGAACAAGCCGCATTAGCCATGATTAACAAAGCTAAATCGGGTGATAAGCTGGATATGGCGATGTTCTACTTATCTGATCGGGATATAGTCGAAGCGCTGAAATCTGCACAAACGCGAGGTATCGTGTTAAGAGTGTTGCTGGATCCCAATAAAGATGCCTTCGGGCGACAAAAAAATGGTATTCCTAATCGTCCTGTGGCCCATGAATTAACGCAAGCCGGTATTACCGTTCGTTGGTGTGATACCCATGGCGAACAATGTCATGCTAAATGGCTGATGCATCTTGGTACTGGTGAAACAACCATGTTACTTGGCTCAACCAATTTCACCCGACGCAATTTACACAATCTTAATCTTGAAACCAGTGTGATTGTAAAAGGACCAGCCAACGCAGCACCTTTTCGGCGTGGTCGTAGCTGGTTTGATGAACGCTGGCATAATCTGTATGGCCGTCATTACAGCGTGGACTATGAAAACTATGCGGATGAAAGACGTTGGCCCCAACTGTTATATCGCACCATGGAAGCCACAGGACTCAGTACGTTTTAGTTACACTAAAAATGGGATAACCCAAAAAGAGTGTCACGCCCAGATGGGCGTGACGATTCTGACAGGCAAAGCTTTACTGAGCTTGTGGCTCTTCCAGATAACGGAAGAAGTCTGAGTCAGCATTGAGCATGAGCGTACTATTTGCTCCTAAGGCCCGATAGCTTTCCAGCGTACGGAAGAAGGAATAGAACTCAGCGTCGGCGCCGAAAGCTTCACCATAAATACGCGTCGCTTCAGCATCTGCCTCACCGCGTATTTTCTCAGCATCACGTGCTGCTTCAGAACGAATACGACGTAGATCGCGTTCCATATTACCCAGGATTTCCTGGCTACGGCCCCGACCTTCAGAACGGAAACGCTCAGCAATAGACTGACGTTCAGCAATCATTCGGCTTTCTACCTGACGACGAACTGATTGAATGTAATTGACGCGTTTAATACGCACATCATCAAGCTCAATCCCCAGTGCTGGCATAGAATCCCGAGCCCGTTTGAGAATACCTGCTTCCAGTAATTCACGACCCAGTTTCGGCTGTTTCTCCAGATTAACGTCACTGCGTTCAGCCAGGGCGGGATCATCTAACTCCGCGACATTCACTTGCCAGTCTTTCGAGCGAACAATCTCTTCCAGTTCGGTAGAAGACACCATATCTCTCACCACTGAATCAATAATGTCATCGAGTCGAGTACGTGCACCAGCTTCATCGCGAACACTGGTTAAAAAGAGTAGGGGATCAGTGATTCTCCAGCGTGCTGTGGTATCCACAAGAATAAACTCTCGACCTAGCGTCGGAATCTGTGTCACATCACCATCCCAAACCAACAGACGTTTATCGAAATAACGGACATTCTGCCAGGGGAGTTTGAACTTCAGCCCCGACTCATTAATGACATCGCCAATTGGTTCACCGAACTGGACCACAATGGCTTGTTGAGATTCATCTACAGTATAGAGAGTAAGGTTTCCGACGATAACGGCTAACACAACGATGAAGGCAAGTAGTGAGGTTTTCATTTGTCACCTCCAATAGTTTTACGACTCACATCGAGCAATGGCAACGGCCCGACTTGACCATCCTGTACCACCAAAATTTGTCCGATATTTGGCAGGATCTCATTCAACGTTTCCAGATAGAGACGTGAACGCGTCACCGTAGGGGCTTGTTGGTATTCACGCAGAACGGCACTAAAACGTGTACTTTCACCATCAGCCCGGTTCACCCGTTCCGTGGCATAACCTTCAGCCTCAGCGACGGTACGAAGCGCAGCACCCTCAGCGTTTGGAATCTCCTGATTCACTCGTTTTTGTGCCTCATTAATCATACGTTCGCGCTCCTGACGGGCTTCATTCACTTCATTGAAAGCGGGTTGAACAGCAGGGGGCGGCACCACATCCTGCATTTCAACGGTGCTGATGCGAATGCCAGCATCGTATTGGTTGAGTATCTCCTGAATCTCATCACCGGCTTTCTGTTGAATCTCCACCCGGCCGATAGTCAGTACCTCTGAGCCCAGCATATTACCGACGATGCGACGCATCACAGACTCGGAAATATCACGCAGAGTACGAGTAGGTTCACGCATCTGATAGAGAAACTTGATGGGGTCTTCAATACGGTATTGCACCACCCATTCAACATCGATCATATTCAAATCGCCGGTGAGCATTAATGACTCATCTTCAAATTCGGCAGCACTGTAGGTGGAGCTTTCTCCCTGACGGGTTCCCCGAGTGCGAAAGCCAAACTCCTGTTTTAATACACGTTCTGTGGCGACCAGTTGTATTTGATCAATGCCAAACGGAATTTTGAAATGCAGCCCCGGATCAGTAATCCCTTTGACGGAACCGAAGCGTTTCACCACAGCGCGCTGTTCTGGTTGCACCGTATAGAAAGAAGTCATTGCACCCCACACCAGCAGAATAAGTAGTAGGACGCCAATAAACCCGCCACCTAACTTGCCACGCGAAGGGCCGCGGCCACCACCAGTCAACTTTTTTATTAATTCAAACAGGTCGGGTGGGCCAGAAGGCCCTCGACCATCGTCTTTTACAGATTGAATCATCTTCTCTCTCCTTTATTTGAAAGGCCAGTCTACTCTTTAGGGGCGGGTATGTACGGAAACTACTCAAATCAAGTATTTCTAGTTTGGAAAATGTGGTGGGAAAATTCGGCCAAGCAGATTTGATAATAAAGCCAGATATTCTTGTCAGTCCTGGTTTAATAATGGAAAATCATTCTCCTTCATAAATCATTCTAAGAAGTTGCTACATGCTCACCGGTGAAATTAAAAGCCAAGTCGATAAAATATGGGAAACATTCTGGACAGGTGGGATAAGTAACCCACTCACGGTTATCGAGCAATTCACCTACCTCTTATTTATTCGTCGCCTGGATGAAATTGAACAACTGGAAGAAAAGAAAGCCAGCGTGGCTGGTAAACGAAGCCAAAAAGCCTTTTACGGTCCGAATCAACAATGCTTCCGCTGGCATAGCTTTCGTGAGCTAGAACCTCAAACTATGTTCAACTTATTTACCCAACCACAGCTAGAAGCGGATGGTTTAACGGTATTTGAGCATATGAAACAACTCGGCGATCAAGCAGGCGTATTTGCTCAATATATGAAAGGGGCGACGTTTATGATCCCCACACCAAAGGTGTTGGATCAAGTTGTACAAATGATTAATGGTATTCAAATGGCCGATCGAGATACTAAAGGCGATCTCTATGAATACTTATTATCGAAAATCGCCACGGCAGGCACCAATGGTCAATTTCGCACGCCACGGCATATCATCAAAATGATGGTGGAAATGATGGAACCTAATCGTGAAGACACGATTTGTGATCCCGCCTGTGGCACGGCAGGCTTTTTAGTGGCATCAGGCGAATATATCTATCAGCATCATCCTGATTGGTTACATGACCAAACTTTCCGTGAACATTTCAATAGCGACATGTTTACCGGTATTGAGTTTGATAGCACCATGCTACGCATAGCCGCAATGAACTTGCAGCTCCATGCGGTTGAACGCCCCAATCTTATTGGTCAGGATGCTTTAGGTGAAGCCAATGCGGCCAGCCGAGATCAATACAGTTTGATTTTGGCGAATCCGCCCTTTAAAGGATCATTAGATTACGACGGCGTGGAAAGCTCATTACTCAAAACCGTGAAAACTAAAAAGACAGAACTACTGTTTATTGCCTTGATGTTACGCATGCTCAAAATCGGTGGTCGCTGTGCTGTGATTATTCCCGATGGTGTGTTATTTGGTTCATCTAATGCCCACAAACAATTACGCCAAACACTGGTGGAAAAGCAACGCCTTGAAGCCATCATTTCAATGCCCAGTGGCGTATTCAAACCATATGCAGGCGTGAGTACTGCGGTGGTGATCTTTACCAAAACCAATAATGGAGGCACAGACAATGTCTGGTTTTATGACATGCATGCCGATGGTTATTCGCTGGATGACAAACGTAGCCCAATTAAAAATAACGATATTGACGATATCGTCCAGCGCTTTAAACAGCGCGATAAAGAAATTAATCGTCAACGCACCGACCAGAGTTTTATGGTGCCCTTTGATGAAATCAAACAAAACGATTGGGATTTAAGCATTAACCGCTATAAAGAAGTGGTGTATGAACAAGTCGAATATGATCCACCGGCAAAAATTATTGCTGAGATAGAACAACTAGATAACGAGCGTGGGCAAGCATTGCAGATCTTGAAGGAGTTGTTAGGGTGAACTCGGTGCTGACAACAAATCAATACAAAAAAGTTGCTATAGGTGATTGTTGTGAAATTATCAGTGGCTCCACACCATCAAGAAATAAAGTCGAGTACTGGGATGGTGAAATAAATTGGTTTACACCAAAAGATCTAAGCCGAATAAAATCAAAATATATTTCAGAAGCACCTGAAAAAATAACTGCCTTAGGCCTTAAAAGTTGCTCAACAACGCCGTTACCAAAAAATTCATTATTACTCAGTTCAAGAGCACCGATTGGCCACATAGCCATCACCACAATTGAAGCGTGCACTAACCAAGGGTTTAAATCATTAATACCAAATAAAAACCTAGATGTTGAATATTTGTACTACGCAATAAAAAACATCATTCCCCAACTCAAAGATTTAGGGAATGGTGCAACATTCAAAGAGATCTCAAAATCTACGCTCAGTAAAGTTCAAATCCCAATGCCTCCTCTGGCAGAACAAAAGCAGATTGCCGCTATTTTGGATGCGGCGGATAAGCTCAGACAAAAAGACCAGCAACTGGTTGAGCATTACACTTCACTTAGCCAATCGCTGTTTTTGGATATGTTTGGTGATCCCTTTGATGGTGATACATACCCACTTGCTGACCATATTTTTATATTAGGCGGCTATGCATTTAAAAGTGAAGACTACATAAAGGAAGAGGGTATTCCACTCATAAAAATTAGCACAGTCAATAGAGGCTATTTTGATGACACTAATTTTTCCTTTTTACCAGAAAGCTTTACCAGTAAATATGAAAAATGGATTATTAAAAAAAACGATATATTAATGTCATTAACAGGTACAGTGGGCAAGGATGATTATGGTAATGTTGCAATGGCTTCTGATACTTATGAGAAGTATTTCTTAAATCAACGTGTAGCCAAGATTAGTTCAATAAATAACAGTTATCACCCTGAGTTTCTATTCGGAATGTTTTCTAACGCTCGGACAAAACAGGAACTTACAAAATTAAGTAGAGGAGTCAGACAAGCAAACATAAGTAATAGAGATATATATGGTTTGAAAATGATTAAGCCAACTTTACATGCACAGAATAAATATATTGTCGCAATCAAGACTATTGAACAACAACAAAAACAAGCGCAGAAAAATTTAGAAAAATCTGAAATACTCTTTAACAGTTTGTTACAACGTGCTTTTACTGGCGAATTAACGGCAAATAAGGCAGCATAGGCTTAGATATCATGAACAGGGACTAGGTGAGTGAGTAATTTTCAGTTTTTACAACGCGATTTTCCGGCTTTATATGCCGATGCGGTTGAAGCTGAACAATTCACTTTTTCATCCCCCAAAGCCTCAGCTATTTTTTGTCGTTCCAGCTTAGAAAATGCCATTAATTGGCTGTATGACCATGAACGCACTTTAAGCCGTCCCTGGCGTGCTGACTTAAGCACCTTAATGCATGAGCATGGTTTTAAATCTTTATTTAACAATACCTTATTTAATGAACTTAATCTGATTCGCAAAACAGGTAATCTCGCTGCACACGGCAAGTCTGTCAGTCAACAGGATGCTTTAGCCTCACTGAAATACCTGTTTCGCTTTATGCGTCATCTAGCTATTTATTATGGTAAATCTGTCCCTGATACTCAGATATTTAATGAAGCATTAATTCCCCGAGCGGATGCTGATACTGTTCAACCACCCAGCATTGAGACTACCCTGGCTGAAGTTGACACAAAGAATCAGTCAAAGCGTGAAAATGAACAACAAATACGTGACAAAGCACAACATAATCCAGCTATAAAACAAGCCATTGAGCAAGAACAACAGCAACTAGCTGAACGCAAAGCCTCACGCGAACAATCCGTTGATATCAGCACAGCCTTACCATTGTTGGTATCTGAAGCAGAAACTCGTCGTCGATACATTGATTTATCACTGAAAGAAGCCGGGTGGGATAATCTGCAAAATGGTTATCATCTGGAATTTGAAGTCACCGGCATGCCTGCCAGCACCAATAAATCAGGCATGGGTTATATAGATTATGTGCTTTGGGGTGACGATGGTTTACCGCTGGCTGTCGTTGAAGCCAAAAAGACGATGCATGATGCCCGAAAAGGCAAACATCAAGCTGAGTTATATGCGAATTGTTTAGAAAAGATGAAAGGGCAACGCCCCATTATTTTTTATAGTAATGGCTTTGAGACTTATCTTTGGGATGACACCTTTTACCCTGAACGTGAAGTTCAAGGCTTTTATACGAAAGACGAACTGCAATTATTAATTGAGCGTCGGCAAACCCGAAAAGACTTACGTTTATTCAAACCTAATGAAGCTATTGTTGGCCGACCTTACCAACTTGAAGCGATTACCCGTGTTGCTGAGAATACGGTAAAAGAGAATAGTCAGGGTGAACTCAAGGGCAGGGCAAGACAAAGCTTGTTAGTCATGGCAACAGGTAGTGGCAAAACCCGAACAGCAGCGGCCATCGTCGATATGTTGACTAAGTGTAACTGGGCCAAACGGGTTTTGTTTTTGGCCGATCGCAATGCACTGGTTACACAGGCTAAGAAAGCCTTTAATATCCATCTGCCACATTTAACCGCTATTGATCTCACCAAAGAAAAAGAAGATAACGGTACGCGCTTAGTTTTTTCGACTTATCCCACCATCATGAATCGAATTGATGGACTACGAGATACGGATAACCGTTTTTACGGTGTGGGACATTTTGACCTGATTATTGTCGATGAAGCTCATCGTTCGGTGTATCAGAAATACAAGTCTATTTTTGCTTACTTTGATGCCTTATTGATTGGTTTAACCGCGACACCAAAAGCCGAAGTTGACCATAACACCTATGGTTTATTTGGCATTGAAGATAATAACCCCACCTTTGCTTATGAACTGAATCAGGCTGTTGCTGATAAGTTTTTAGTGCCACCCAAAACCATGTCGGTGCCATTAAAATTTATGCGTGAAGGTGTTCACTACAATCAATTATCAGCCGCTGAAAAAGCAGAATATGAAGAGAAGTTTGGTGACCCGACCCAAGGTGAAGCTCCCGACGAGATTGAAAGTGCAGCATTAAATAAATGGTTATTTAACACAGACACCGTGGATAAGGTGTTACACCATGTAATGGACGCAGGCATAAAAGTGCAGGGCGACCAGACATTAGGTAAGAGCATTATTTTTGCAAAAAGTCATGCTCATGCACTATTTATAGAAGAACGTTTTAATAAAAACTACCCTGAATATTCGGGTAAATTTTTACGTGTTATTGATAACTATGAAAGTAAAGCTCAAAGCCTGCTGGAAACGTTCGCTGATGAGTATGAAGAGCACGATCCACAGATTGCTGTTTCCGTAGATATGATGGACACGGGTGTTGATGCTCCTCGAGTCGTTAATCTGGTGTTTTTTAAAACCGTAAAATCAGCCACCAAATTTTGGCAAATGATTGGACGAGGGACGCGATTATGTCCCGATTTATTAGGTCCAGGATTAGATAAAACTGAGTTTTATATTTTCGATTATTGCCAAAACTATGAGTATTTTGACATCACGCCTGATGGTTTGCAGGGCAAGATTGTTAAAAGTTTGATTCAACAAGTGTTTGAAGCGAAATTAGAAGTTGCCATGCTTATTCGTGATGATATTTCACGTACTGAAGAGCAGGGGGCATTAGCTGAAAGCTATATCAAAGAATTACATCAAGCTATTTCAAGCTTAGACAGAAACCGTTTTGTCGTTAAAGCGAAACTCCGTTATGTGGTCGAGTTTAGTGATGAAAAGCGTTGGCAAAACTTATCTAAAAGCGATTTATTAGATATCAATACCGAGCTTGCCAACTTAGTCTTGGCTGAAAAAAATGATGATGAATTTGCCCGTCGATTCGATATCCTGCTACTCAACTTCCAGATAGCATTATTGACCGGCTCACATAGTCTGGATCGCTTTATTAATCGTATTACTGGCAGTGCAAATGCATTATTGAAAAAGCAAAACATACCCGCCGTAGCTCAACAAAAAGCCTTATTAACGGATTTGCAGACAGATATATTTTGGCAAAACATCAATGTTAATCGCCTAGATCATATTCGTTTAGCTTTACGTGACTTGATGAAGTATCTCGATAAAGACCAACAGAAAATCGTGATGACTACATTTGAAGACACGCTTGATCACAGCGCTATTGTTATACATGAGCCCATTGGAACCTACGTCACGTTACAAAGTTACAAAGATCGTGTTGAATCTTATGTAAGAAATCACAGTGATCATTTGGTGATTCAAAAACTCAAAACTAATAAGCCGATTACCGAAACGGAAATACACCTCTTAGAAAGCATCTTGTTTGAAGATGAATCTCTCGGTACAAAACAAGACTACATAGATACTTACGGAGATAAACCACTAGGCGTGTTCATTCGTAATATCGTTGGCTTGGATATGGCCGCTGCACAAGCCCATTTTGCTGACTTTATACAGGCAGGGAATTTACGTGCTGATCAAATCACGTTCATCAACAACATCATCAGTTACCTCAATAAAAATGGGGTGATTGATAAATCGTTATTATTTGAACCGCCATTTACCTATCTGCACGACCAAGGATTATTTGGTGTGTTTGATGATGCTACGGCAAGTAAAGTGATTAAGTTAATTGATCGTGTTAATGACAACGCCTTAGTCGCTGCCAGTTAATATGCTCGATTATTTATTTAAAATCATTCAATTAGATCAACTTAGAGAATGGATTGAAGATAAACGCTTTGCAAAACGAGCCGGTCTAAGGTCAACGGCGAGAAGGGTGCTTCAAGTCTTTGATAAGCATAATATTCCTGTCACCAGGATACCGCAGATATTTCCCCAATTTAATTTACACTTCAGTGACTTTGATAGTCTGGATAGTTTAGTAAAAAAACTAAACACTGAGCTTCTTGAAACTATCTCAAAACATTTTTTCATTAATTATGATTGGTTAGAAACCGGCAAGGGACCAATTCAGCAGGTCTTTGAAACTGGCTATGACTTTGAAGCGATATATGACTTCATTGTTAACTATCAGGACAGTAATGATACTTCTATGATTGCGTATTTCGTTGCTCAAAAAGGCATCAAATTTGTGCCAGCATACGATCATGGTTCAGATGAGCACGTCGCTGTAATACTTGAAATAATTCATGGTGAAGGTGAAAAATTAGGTGTGAAATATAGCCGTTATTTACCTCTCTATATGGGTTATTCGCATTACTATAAGACGAGAATGATGCTTAAATCTATCTCATTGCTGTTGTTTCAAGCTCAAAAATCAATTCATCAGAAAGGACTTTTTTCTAAGCATTTAGATTATGAATATTTTGATAACGAATTTGCTTCAAGCCTTACCAACTCCAGCCATTGGGAATGGCATCCAGATGACTATATATTTTGTAATGGCCAAAGTGCTCAGGAAAAAGACCCCATAGACGCGAAACGGATGCAAGAATATTTAAAAGAAATTGGTTTTTATACAAAACTCAAAACATTAAGAAGCACGGAATTTCTTAGTTAATAAGCATTGAAAAATCAGTCATTCATTTTGGGGCTATTTTGAGCATCCGGCCAATAAAGCGGCCAAAATATTTATTATTAACACCTCTTTTAATTTAAAATTCATACATTATCAATAGCTTGCTTTAGTTTTTAGGCGACCAGCAATCCGGCCAAAATGTCGATATTGAATAATAGTGAACAGTGAATTAGCAGATCCATTACCCACAATGAATGTCAGTTTTTAAATTTTTAACCTCTCTAAAATCGCCACAAAAACATTCTGAATAACACGATGTGATGCTTACTAATCGTGTCTATTAATAATTAAACAGACTTGAATAAAAACGTGATACGATTTCGCCATCCAGTTAACGGTATATCCCTGTACCTCTAATCCAGTCATGTATAAATCCGAACAATCTCTCTCTCAACGCTATGTCTTATCCCTTTTGGGGATCTGCTTCTTGTCGTTGTTGTTGCTGACTCTGCCAATAGCTTCCTATGCTAAAAGCGACTCAAGCAATGAGATTAATCACGGGCTTATCAGTCATCTTGATTCATTTAATACGCAGGGATACTTTCTTCGAATAGCTGAAATTAAAAATCAGTCTGATGAAGCATTTTTTCCTGATATTGACTTACCTTTGTGGGCTATTTGTCACTCACAAAATCAACATCCGAAAAACTGGGGTTCAGTCTGTTTTGTATTTAAAGACATTACAGAAGCAACGCCTTTTTCTCGTTATTACCTCTATCCGCCTTTGAGAGCGCCCCCTCTAGCTTAGTTTCGTCCATACAAATCGGCCCTTTGGCTAGGGCTTTTTATTTCGAAAACGTTAGAGGTTTTTCATGAAATCATTGTCTTCACGGACCATTGTTTATGGTTTGTTGATTGTGTTCGCGCTGCTGTGCAGTTTACCTAACATTCTTCCTTATTCTTTGTCTCAAAAACTTCCCACCTGGTATACCGACACGACCATTTCTATGGGGTTGGATTTACAGGGTGGTTCACACCTGCTTTTGGAAGCGGACACAAAAGAGTTATTAAACAAACAATATGACTTGCTGCAGTCTGAGCTGACCAGCGAGTTGCAAAAGCAAGGGATTTACTACACGAGTCCTGTCATTTCTGAGTCAGGTTTATATATACCCATTCGTAAAAGCGCGGACATCGATAAATCCATTGAACTTGCTAGTCAGTTAGCGCGTAATTCAACAGATGGCAAAAAACGTTTTGACATCAAAAAAGAAATTGACGGGATTCAAATAAGCTTAGATCAACGATGGGTTGAATCACTCGTCACGGATGTTGTTAACCAAAGTCTTGAGGTAGTCAGAAAACGCCTTGATGAGACGGGACTGGTTGATCCGAGTATTACCCGTCAAGGCAAGCAAGATATTCTGGTTCAAATGCCGGGTGTGGCAGATCCTACTAAGATTCGTGAACTGCTTGGCACCACGGCAAAAATGACGTTTCATTGGGCAGCCACTGATACAACAAAAAATACGGTGACTTACCCCGATATCGATACGGATAGCCGCTACCGTCTCGAAACTCAGGTGGCCATGGAAGGTAAACATATACGCGATGCTCAGGTAGGGTTTAATCAGAAAACCGGTGAACCCGTAGTTAATTTCAAGCTTGATAGTGAAGGCGCCAAATTATTTGGCAATATGACCCATAACAATATAGGTCGGGCACTCGCTATCGTGCTTGATGGGAAAGTCATTACAGCCCCTGTTATTCGCAGTGAAATACCGGGTGGAAGCGGTGAGATTAGTGGCAATTTCACTACCTCTGAAGCGAATAATTTAGCGTTATTATTGAGAGCAGGGGCTTTGCCTGTTCCATTACATGTGATTGAAGAGCGAACCGTTGGTCCTGATCTTGGCAGTGATGCCATACAAATGGGGCTAACAACCGGCCTGTTAGGCGCAGCAATGGTCGTGATTTTCATGCTGGGAATCTATGGCAGATGGGGACTTATCGCGTGTACAGGTCTTGCTATTAACGTAGGGCTGATTTTTGGTGCACTCGGTTTACTTGGCGCAACACTCACGCTGCCTGGCATTGCCGGTATTATCCTGACCATTGGCATGGCGGTGGATGCCAATATTCTTATTAATGAACGCATCCGGGAAGAATCAAAGCGAGGTAAAGCAGCTTGGAAAGCGCTTCGTGAGGGCTTTGACAGAGCGTATACCACCATTCTGGACTCAAATTTAACGACGCTTATCGCGGTAAGTTTGTTATTTATGTTTGGTACAGGACCTGTTCAGGGCTTTGCTGTGACGATAGGAATCGGCCTGGTGACTTCAATGTTTACTGCCGTTGCCGTGACACGATTACTGATGGAATGGTCTATTCGGGGTAAAGAAAAACAGCCTTTAAAGATCAACGGTTTCAATTTCTTAGATAAATTAAGCGGCAAGGGCATTAATTTTCTGCGTGGGCGTTATGCAGGCCTGACAACGTCAGCCATTTTGTCTATTGCTGCTGTGGTGTTGTTCTTTCAGCCAGGTCTGAAATATGGCGTTGATTTTACTGGGGGGACATTAGTTGAGGTTCACGCCACGGATTTATCTGTTGAACAAATCAGAAATACGCTGGGAATTCACCATTTATCAGATGCCCTTATTCAGGAAACAGGGAAGGCGGGGGACTTTCTGGTCAGGCTGCCTGTGACATCAACTGACCCTGGTGCCACATCACAGCAAGTTAATGATTTAAAAGAAGCCGTACTGACTATTCAGCCTGATGCTGACTTTCCTAAAGTCGATATGGTGGGCCCTAAAGTCAGTGGTAATTTCTCCGATAACACGATCCTGGCTATCTTGTTAGCTGGGGTAGGGATGTTAATCTACCTGACAGTGCGGTTTGAATCTCATTTTGCTATCGCTGCAACATTAACGATTGCGTTGGATTTAACTAAAACCATTGGTTTTTTTGCGTTAACAGGTGTTGAATTTAATCTGACAGCAGTGGCGGCATTGTTAGCCCTTATCGGTTATTCCATCAATGATAAAGTGGTGGTGTTTGATCGTATTCGAGAAAGCATACGGGCCACACCGGATAAACCGATTATTCAGATGATGAATGAGAGTATTTCATCGACATTAACCAGGACCGTATTTACGTCTGTTACCACATTTTTGGCACTTTTACCGATGGGAATAGCAGGAGGGTCAGCCGTTTCAAGTTTTGCCTTACCTATGCTTTTTGGCATAGTGATTGGTACAAGTTCATCAGTATTTATTGCGGCCCCTATTTTGTATTTCTTGAGTCAACGCAGAAGCCAAAAAGGTCTGGCACTGCTGAGACCAACGACAGAAGAAATGCGTGAGAAGTTGGCTCAAATTCCTTAGAGAGGATAAGTATGGTTTGGTTATTGCTGTTAAGTGGTTTAGTACTGCTCATTTTTGGAGCGGATATGCTGGTAAAAGGGGCTGCCAAGCTTGCCGGTAGTTTTGGTGTGCCACCATTAGTCATTGGCTTAACCGTCGTCGCATTTGGAACGAGTGCTCCTGAACTCGCTGTCAGCGTTAAATCTGCCTGGTCGGGCCAGGCAGAGCTGGCTATTGCGAATGTGATTGGAAGTAATATTTTTAACATTCTATTCATTCTTGGTCTGGCTGCACTCATATCCCCATTACTCGTTTCCAAGCAGCTTATAAGACAGGATGTGCCTATTATGATTGCTGTGTCTGCCATAGCGACGGTCATGGTATGGAATGGATTACTTGAGAGATGGGAATCAGCCATTTTGTTTTTAGCTTTACTTGCTTACACCGGTTTTCTGTTTATCCAAGGCAAAAAGCAAAACGATGAAGAGGGAATAGCTGAAATCGATGAATTGCTGTCCGGGAATACACCGACATGGAAAAGCGTATTGTATTTCGTTATCGGCCTCATATTACTGGTGTTAGGTGCTCGCTGGTTAGTACAAAGTGCGATTAGCATTGCTACAGGATTAGGTGTTAGTGAAGCTGTTATCGGACTAACCATTGTTGCTGTGGGCACATCATTACCTGAAGTTATGACCTCAGTTATGGCAACAATACGAGGGGAGCGAGACATTGCAATTGGTAATGTTGTCGGTAGTAATATTTTCAATATCCTCTGTGTGCTTGGTCTGGCAGGACTCATCTCACCAGAGCCATTAATTGCTGGCCCACAATTGGCAACATTAGATATACCTGTCATGTTGGCTGTTTCAGTTTTATGTCTACCTTTATTTTTTGTGGGTGCCACATTAACCCGGTTTGAGGGATTTTTATTCCTGCTTTTATATACATCTTATGTTTCGTACATGATTTTAGTGGTTACTCAGGCTAACTTCGCAACCACATTAGAACAGGCTTTAATCTATGGCTTAATTCCAGCTGTATTTATTTATGTCAGTTTTACTTTAGTAAGAGATTTGATGCAGCGGGAGAAAAAATAATCAACGCTAGTAAGTCCGGTTTGAGACAAAATTACAGAATACAAAATCGTCCATAAAGATTGGTTTGGATCTCTGATTAACCAGAATTTGAGATCTAATAAATAAAACACGCATCCAAAAAAATGCTGAATAAGCACTTTTGAATTTAAAAATCTGCAGGGTGATTACCCAAAATAAAAGTCAGATTTTAAATTTTGAATACCTGCAAAACGCCACAAGAAACATCCTCAATGACAACGATCGATTTGTCATAACGCATATTATAAGAATAGACCAGAAGCGGATTTGAACAACTTAAAAATCGAGTCATTCGGCTCTCGTTTTCGCGTCTATTTAAGTTCGTATAATATATATTATGTTAAATATAATAGATGATAATGCTTTCTAAAGTAGATGTGAGTATTTACATAGACTTCTTAAGACCAACCTCTTTTGGTGGTTAAAAGCACAGATATTTGTGATGAAGATAACGTTCAGACAGGCTCGATATGCAGCCAGAATGACAAAGAAACAAGTGGCTGAGTACCTGGAAATATCACCAGGCACTGTGGCTCATTATGAGAAAACAAACCATGCCCCCAAAGTAATTATTGAGTGTCTTTTATTGCTTGGTGGCAAGATGCCAAGTATCGGCCGTCGGAATTGTTTTGAGGGTTGGTCTTTTGGCAATGGTTATCTGTGGTCACCCTCTGGAGAGAAATTTACCAGTGGAGAAATTCTCGCATCGCGTATTACTAGAAAATTGGCGGATGAACTTTATGAAGAGAATGTGAGGCTAAGAAAACAAAATCATAGTCGCCAAAAAAAGAGCGATTAATTTGCATAATCGCCCCCTCTTCTTTGTATGTTCAAAATTTAAAATCTGACGTTGGTTTCGGGTAATTTCGGGTAATTACCCTGCAGATTTTAAAATCTGAATATGTCGATTTTAGCGGTGTGCTACTTTGACGGTCGTGTTTTGCCAGACTTTGTGAACTTGTCTTTTGATTTGTTCAAAATGTGCTGATTGATCTGGCTGTTTATGAAGTTCAAGCATTATGTTAATGCCGTCTATCAGATAATCAGCCGCGTTCATTAATAAACTGGCTAAACGATTGGTGTCTTCGGCTCGGGTGGCAATACCGACAATAATCTGATGATCATCCATTTCAAGATCTTGTTCGACAGAGTGAATTCGAGAATGAACGGTTTCGCTTAAAAAAGCATATTCTGTGCGATATTCACTCATCAAACCGGCCATTTCAGCTTTGATAGCAGTACTGACATCGCCACGGTTAATTTCATCCGCGCTGTTTATCATGCGTTCCAAATCATTCATCTCAAGTTCGGTTAAAGCATGAATCTCGAGCTGTTTCAGATAAAAGCGTGTCAGCACTTCCCTTCTTTGATCAGTATCACCATCAGTCATGGCTTCGAGAAAGTCTTCATGACGATAAAATGCCGCGAGATTGAATAAGGCCTCTAGTAAACAACGCGACATGATTTCTGTTTCATGAATCATGCCCCGTTCGGCCATCAGCAGAATAGATTGAAAGTGAGAGAGCATACGTTGGAAATAAAGGCTTAGATAGACTTCATTTTTATCATCAGGGTGAATGTGGCAGTGATTTAAAATCGATTGCCCCAACTGGCTTAAATCTTCACAAACAAGGTATTGTGGAGTCTGGTGCATTTCAACACTGAGCGTTCCTGTTCGTGATTGCTCTGATAGAAAGCCTGTATCCTTAAAACTTGTTTGCTCTGACATAAAAACCTCTTTTATTACTTAGTGATTATCTATCTTACGCTTACCTGCTTGGCTTACAAAGCCTGATCTGTTTTTGACTCATGATTTCATTTCTGTATAACTGGTGTGAACAGATACATAGATAAGGAGAATAATATGGGATGGCGTGAAGATGGTACAGAAAAAACCTATACAGATGAAGAGGTTGAAGCACGTTTAAAACAAGAGCTTCCACATTGGTATTTAGAGAACGGCTGGATACGTCGCAAATATAAAACCAGTGGCTGGAAAAGTACCTTGATGGTGGTCAATACCATCGGTCATTTAGCAGAGGCGGCATTTCATCATCCGGATTTAACGGTGTCTTACGCGTTTGTTATCGTCAAACTAACCAACCATGCAGCCAAAGGCATTACGGATAAAGATTTTGAGCTCGCCAAGAAATTTGAAGAAGTGGTGATGTGGCAGCCTGGCCTGGATGATGGAGCATTAGTTGGCACACCGGATGATGCTCGCTTTAAATATATTAAATACGATTAGTGGATAGCTAGATGGATATTGATGAGTCTTTGAATGTCTTTGGTGAAAAGTTAGAAAGTTGTAGTGAAGAACCTCTCACGGGCTTTTACCGTGATGGTTGTTGTAATACCAGTGATGCTGACTACGGTCAGCACACGGTTTGTGTGCAAGTTAGTCAGGCATTTCTGGAATATTCACGTTTCCGTGGTAATGATTTAACCACGCCGGTGAAAGAATTTGGTTTTCCTGGTTTGAAACCAGGCGATCGCTGGTGTTTATGTGCACAACGCTGGTTGGAAGCCTATGAGCACGATATGGCACCAAAAATCTATCTGGCTGCCACGCACCAACGCGCGACTGAAGTGATTCCGCTCGAAGTATTAAAAGAATATGCGGCAGATCTAAATTAGTCCGTATTACGTATGGCTGGCAAAAAACCTTTCTACATCTTCAATATTCTGGCTTATTGGCATGGGCGGTAAACTACGCATAAACACTTTACCGTAAGGTTTACTTAAAAAGCGGGGATCGCAGAGTACCAATACCCCGGAATCATGGGTATCACGAATCAGGCGGCCAATCCCTTGTTTCAACTGAATAACGGCAGCCGGGATTTGGATCGTTCGAAAAGGGTTACCGCCCCGCTCTTTTAAGTCATTAATACGGGCTTCCAACACGGGATCACCAGGTGAAGCAAAGGGAATTTTATCAATTAACACACAGGACAGCGCTTCACCCCGCACGTCCACGCCTTCCCAGAAGCTATTGGTGCCAAGCAAAATAGCATTGCCATGACTGCGAAATTCTTCTAGTAACTGGGTTTTGGCGCCTGAGCCTTGTACCAGCACCGGATAATCAGATTCTTTCAAGGCCTCAGCAACTTCATGCATGGCTTTGTAGCTGGTGAATAATAAAAAGATGCGTCCCTGGCTGTGTTCAATCACCGATTTCGCCACTTCAGCAACATGACTATTGTAGTTCGGGTGTGAAGGCTCAACCGGAATGGTGGGCATATAAAGTAAGCTTTGTTTGCCATAATCAAAGGGACTTTGCCAGCTGGCAGTTATCGGATCTTCCAAACCTAACTGATGTGTGAAGTTATTAAACTTGCCTGCCACAGTGAGTGTGGCTGAAGTGAATATCCAGGCCTGCGGTTTATCTTTTATCCAGCTTTGAAAATACTGACTAACTTCTTGTGGTGTAGCATGCAAAATAAAACTCGAGCTACGGTTATCAAGCCACAATACCAGTTCTGTTTGTTCGTTTTGCTGAAATAAAGACAAACGTTCGATCAAATCCTGACAACGTTGGTGACACTGTTCCAGGCCTCTGCCCCGCTCGGCTGCAGAATCAAGTTGAATTTCCAGTTTTTCTAATGATTCCAATAAGATATTAAGCTTTTCTATAATATCTTGAGACTTCTCTAACACAGGCTGCCAGGGAACACGTTGCTCATGCTCGCCCAGGGACAGATTAAATTGGTGTAAGCGATTATCCAGTTGTTCTGCCGCAATGCGAATATCGTTCATATCGGTAGCTTCAGCTTCCATTTCACGAATGCTGTCGCGACTTAACTCTTGAATTTGATGACTGCTGACTCGATGTCCGAGGAATTGACTGGCAATTGCCGGAAGTTGATGGGCTTCATCAATAATATATGCATCGGCATCAGGTAAGACCTCGCCCTGCCCCGACGATTTCAGTGCCATATCCGACATCAGTAAGTGGTGGTTAACGACTACTATATCCGCTTCCTGGGCTTTGCGTCTGGCTTCAACAATAAAACATTCGTCGTATTGTGGGCATTGCTGACCAAGACAGTTATCAACAGTTGAGGTGACTTTCGGCCATAGCGGGGAGTTTTCGTCTAATAAATCGGTTTCACTTAAATCCCCAGTAGTCGTTTTACCGCTCCATTCTCGTAAGGTTTGCAGGGTATGTTGATGGTATTGCTGACCGGGTTCAGACTCAGCCAGACCAAGACGGTGATGGCATAGATAGTTACTTCGACCTTTTAATAAAGCAGTTTTTAACGGAACAGAAAGTACTTCACGAAGTTTCGGTAAGTCTTTGTTAAATAATTGGTCTTGTAAGTTTTTTGTGCCCGTTGAGATAAACACTTTCTGTCCTGAAAGCATCGCTGGTGCAAGGTAGGCAAAGGTCTTACCTGTGCCGGTGCCGGCTTCAGCGATGAGAATATCGCCATGCGTTAGCGCATCACCGACTTGCCGTGCCATCTCCAACTGTTGGGTTCTGCTGGTGTATCCTGAAATGTGTTTTGATAACAAACCATTATCTGCAAATAGTTCATCAATGCGTTCGATCATGCTATCCCTATTCGTTGATTTATCATCCACACCAGACAGATACCCACGACAAAAAAACTAAGTCCACAGGCATAAGCGACTCTTTTATGCTGGTTTATCAAGTTTGCTTCAGGCTCAGTGGATAAAATATATGGCTGGTCTTTATGTGTGGAAGCTTTAAGTATGCTCAGTGGTTTTTCATGTGCCATTGCACCAACTTTTGCTTTGGCCTGCTGATAGGCATCTTTTCTGGCTTGCTCCCATTCTTGCTGGCTAAGTTGGCCATCTCGATTTGTATCATATCGATGCAAAAGATCATTGGGATCTTTTTTCCAGTCTTTTAATGTGGAAGTCATCATATTTTTTAAACTCGAATCTTCAATGCTGGCTACGGTTTGAAACTCGCCCAGCGCATAAAGATATTCCCCTTCCAGAATGCTCCACTCGGTATAGCGACGAGCAGGAAAGCTATCTCGTTTATACCAGCGTTTTTTTCGCTTGGTGATGACATTGGCATCATCCGGATCAATCACGCACTGATCCGAGCTGTCATCTAACAGGAAAATATCATCACTCGTGTGTGTTTTGATAACTTTCCAGCGTGACTTGATACGCCCTTTTCCTTCATATTCAGTGACTTGTTCTTCGATGGTATAGCGAAACCAGACACATCTTGTCCCAGATATCGGCGAAATAATCGGTGGCCCTTCCATCAAACCAGTCGTACCAATTAATTCAACATAACCTTGCGGTGCTGAGCGGATTTTAGCCGTTGGCACGTTTTCGATCAGTCTGGCATATTGATAGTGTTTTACCATCTGATAAAACAATACGATCACTATCGCTGATAAGACCGCCGCCGCAATATAAAACTCAGTAACCGTGAGCTTGTTTATCTCAATAGAAAGTGAGGCCAGCCAATCCTGCATTTAGCGTTCAAACAAGCTCTTGATGTCCAGGTCGACAAGTTCTTCAGATGTAAATTCGAGCAAGGTAAACGATTTAAAACCAAAAAAGCGCGCCAGGATAACATCAGGAAACTGCTCGATACGGACATTATTGATATTGACGCTTTCATTATAAAATTCACGGCGATCAGCAATGCTGTTTTCCAAGCCTGTAATCCGTGCCTGTAAATGCTGGAATGATTGATCTGCCTTCAGTTCGGGATAGGCTTCTGCCACAGCAAATAAACTACCAAGCCCCATTCTCAAGGCGCCTTCGGCAGAACCTAACGCTAAAATATCACCATTTTGTTGGGCAGTGGCGACTGAAGCACGTGCCTGCATGACTTTTTCCAAAGTGTCCTGCTCGTACTGCATATATTGACGGCAGGTTTCAACCAGTTTGGGGAGTTCATCGTGACGTTGTTTTAGTAATACATCAATGTTTGACCAGGCTTTACTGACATTGTGTTTCAACGTGACTAGATTGTTGTAAATGATGATGAGATAGACGATTAGAACAACAATAACTGCCCAAAATATAAATCCGGTAATAGTCATCCATTTTCCCTCAAATAATTAGTCGTCCTGGTTGTCCCATACTTCGGTTTCCGACCCATTTTCACGTGTCCATACCCGTTCACCGATAATTTTGAACTGTGCAATCGACATGGCACCGCGTTTTTTTCGGTTACTGTCTTTTTTATTATCTAAGGCTTCTGCGATAGCTTCGCGGCTTGCTTCATAGATTTCATCGACTTCATAGTGCTCATCAAACAGCACTAACACAGCGAGGTCCCAATCCTGCTCTGGATTTAATTGTCCAATTCTTGGGCTGGCTTTACTGCTATCAAAAATCGCACGCCCTTTGATAATAATGCGTTTATCCTGACGACTACCCTCTTTACCCGTCGCATCAATCGGACTGTTAGGATCATTAATCAGAGAAAGGTTGAGTGCTCGAGCAGCATCAAAACGGGCAATCTCGCCCGTAATAGGTAAGGTACTTCCGGTCGCCTCACGGTATTTGGCCGCGAGCTGTCGGGTTTCATGCATTAATTTATCAATGGAATAGAGGTCCATATCTACCTTGAATGTTTTTTCATTTGCCACCGATTATACATGGCAAAAAAAACGGTCTGTCCAGTTAAATAGACAGACCGTTTAAAACTTGAGGCTGTGAATATTTCCT
Source organism: Methylophaga sp. UBA2012 (assembly GCF_002335235.1). NCBI lineage: Bacteria > Pseudomonadati > Pseudomonadota > Gammaproteobacteria > Thiotrichales > Piscirickettsiaceae > Methylophaga > Methylophaga sp. UBA2012. The sequence goes on from NZ_DDCG01000009.1 coordinate 164,530, forward strand.
CTTATGAAGAGACCACAGCTAACTCATTGATTTTCCGGTTTTTATTTTTTTGCATCAAGTTCTTTTTGGTAATATTTGTGAACCAATTTATCTTGATTTTCCAATAAATAATCGATGCTTGGTTCGTTATTCATGGCTTTTTCGATAGCACGGCGAGTCGCTTCGCGGTGAATATTGAATAAAGCTTCGTGATCTAAATCTTCAACAGTCACGATGCTTGGGTTCAACCAAACAGAAACGATGATACCTAAATCATTCGCTTTTTCTTTTGGAATAGTGCCGTTACGAACCGCATCTAATACACCATTAGCGATGGCGCCTTGAACTGTACCCATCAAAATATTGGTATACGCCGTTTTCTTAACAGTCACTTTACTGACCATTAATGTCGCAGGTTTAACTTGCATGTCAGTGTTCATCAGCGCTAATACGCGTGAGTGACCTTGAACCTGGTCGCCCATCAGGTTAGCAAATGCGGTACCAAATGGACCGTCTAATTCACCGATAACCACTTCTGGCTCAGCCGCTGTAAAAGCAGGGCCACCGGCAACTAGTGCTTCACCTGTACGCATGACAATTCTATCGCTCATAGGATAATTCTCCTGTTGGATTGCTAAAAGATGAAGTAATTATCCCGGTCTAGGCACGAGCTCGCAACCTTGATTGGCTTTATCGTCTTGTTCAACAAGGTTAAACTACTCTTTTTTTGTTGAATTCGATCATGGCTGAAATAGCAACTCCCTACGAACGTATCGGTGGCGAAGCCGGTGTTAGACAATTATGCAAAACCTTTTATGAGGTTATGTGTGAGACACCCCAAACACAACATATTCGCGACTATCACCCAAAAGACATCAGCATCAGTGAAGAAAAATTATATTTATTTCTCACTGGCTGGTTGGGTGGCCCTTCCTTATATACGGATAAATACGGTCATCCCAGACTCAGAGCTCGGCATCTCCCCTTCTCTATTGGTATAGAAGAGCGTGATCAGTGGTTGTATTGCATGGCGCAGGCTTTGAAATCGATGGATTTAGATCCGTTATTTTCAGAGCAACTCATGGCGTCGTTTGTACAAACCGCTGATTTTATGCGCAATCGTCCAGAGACCACTGAACAATGAATATCGGCGCGCTAATTATTGGTGATGAAATTCTGAGTGGCAAGCGTCAGGATAAGCATTTCGCTCATTTGCAATCCGTTCTGGCCAAACGTGAATTAGAGCTTAGTTGGACCTTAATTGTCGGTGACGATCCACAACAACTGGAACGGGCCTTACGCTTTTCAATGAGCAGTCCTGATCTGGTGTTCAGTTTTGGTGGTATTGGTGCGACTCCGGATGATAGAACCCGCCAGACGGCTGCTTTGGTGAAAGGCGTTGAGATTAAACCTCATCCTGATGCAGTCAAAGCAATTGAAGGTCAGTTTGGTGAAGATGCCTATCCTAATCGTATTTTGATGGGCCACTTACCCGAAGGCAGCCGAATTATTCCCAATACTATCAATCGCGTGCCTGGCTTTAGCTTGGATAACCATCACTTTATGCCGGGGTTTCCGGAAATGTCATGGCCTATGTTGGAATGGATTTTAGATACACATTACCCACACTTGCAGGGTTTACGTCCGAAATCTGAAAGAATCATTACCATTACTAAAGGTCGTGAGTCAGATTTACTGCCAACAATGAATGAAATTGTCGCCCAGTATCCACAGTTAAAATTATCGAGCTTACCTAAACTCGGCGCTGAACCTCAGATTGAGTTCAGCTTGCGTGGTGACGCTGAACAGATTGAAAAAGCCATGCAACATGTGATTTCAGCGGTTGAAGCAGCCGGTTTTATCTGGTCTGACTATACGCCGGGTAAATAATGAAACCATAAAGGCAGCGTGACCACACTTAATAAAGTCGTCAATGTGACTGCCGCAGCATACAGTGGACTATCCAGTTGGTAACGTTCACAGATCACTACACCAAACACCATGGTCGGCATTGCGGCCAAAAGCACCACGGCCAGCGCGATATCAGCAGGTAGATCAAACCAACCGCCCGTAAAAAAAACGGCAATCGGCACTAGTAACAAGGTAATCACAGCAACAGGAAGTAACAAAGGCAGATAGCGTAATCGCAAGCTGTCCCAGCGAATGCTCATGCCCAAGGCAATCAACATCAGTGGCACCACACCGCCTGATAATGTGCTTAATGTGTGATGAATCAGTTCAGGACGCGGCACATGCAGCACGTTTAATAAGAGTGCGATGATAACCGCCCACAAAGGTGGCACTCTGGTCAGCTCTTTTAATGGATGGACTTTATGCTGGCCTGCACCCCCATAATAATGAGCCATTAAAATGCCAAAGGTCATCAAGGCTGGCGTGCAGGCAAACAAGTCATATTGCAGCACAATGGCATTACTCCATGACCCCAGTACCTGATTAGTGACAGGTAAACCAAGATAAGTCACGTTCGGAAAGATGGCAGCCAGCATTAGCGCACCTTTCTGTTCGGGTGTGATTTTGATAAACCGCAATAAACACCACATGATAATGCCTGCTGTCAGCAATCCAGAAAATGCTGTGAGAGAAATTTTTAGTGAGGTCTCGTCAATCGGCGCGCCCCAAATGACATCAAGCACCAGAGCTGGCAGCAAAATAAAGAAAACCAGATCGGTTAAGGCACGGCGATGCGCCAGGGCTGGGATGTGTCTTGGTGCCCACTGTTTCCAGGCAAAACCACAGGCAATAAGCAGGCCCATCTGCACTAACACTAATAACATCTGTATCGCCTATAAATGAAACGTAGATCGTAGCAATCTACCTGCTGAAACAAAAGTATTATCGCCCGTGATGACGGCGCTTGCTGTGATGCCTTGGTCAGGGTATTGTTAGCGTTTTGGTGATAATTCATCAGATTCCATCAAGTTAGCCGATATATATCAGGCACTACTTAAATGGCCTGAACATCGTAATAAGGAAATCAATATGTCACTTTCTAAGCAGTTGTTAATTCTAATCAGCTTACTTTTTCTGATTGTTTTTTCAGCAAGCTTTGTGATCAGCATGGGCAGCATCCGTGACTATCTCGAAGTAGAATCTGAAATACATATGCAGGATACCGCGACATCGCTGGGTCTTTCACTTAGTCCACATATGGAAGATGAAAATGATCCGATATTACAAACGATGATGAACGCGATTTTTGATATGGGTTACTACCGAGAAATGCGTCTGGAAGACATTGATGGAAAAACACTGGTCAGCTTAAAAAATCCGGTCAAAATGGAAGGTGTACCGCAATGGCTGATCAATTGGTTGCCGATGAAATCCGCCACGGCCTCATCTGAAATCAGCTCTGGCTGGTCAATCTCCGGCACATTGTATGTCAGCAGCAACCCGGCTTATGCTTATTTGAAGCTCTATAAACAAGCGAAAGAAACCCTACTTTACTCAGCCATTATTTTTGTCGGTGCCTTTGCTTTATTAATGCTGGTGTTACGGTTTACGCTACAACCGCTTAAAGCGATACAAAAACAGGCTAACGAAATTTCTTCCGGTCAATTTACCACCATTGATCGTTTACCCTGGACGCGAGAAGTCCGCCAGGTCGCTCAATCCATGAACAGCATGTCAGTCAAGATTGGCGATACCATTACTCGCCTCAATCAACGGCTGGACTCACTCAATGACAATCTTAAACGTGACACTCTGACACGATTGCTAAACCAGGCCACGTTTACCGCCGATGTTAAACGACGCCTATCCAGCGGACATACAGGTTATGTCAGCTATATCAAATTTCTTGATCTGGCCGCCATCAGCAAACAGAAAGGTAATCAGCTGGCAGATACGCTACTGAAAGATATGGCTCGTATTCTGAATAATGCGGTGGCAGGTAATGGTCATGCCTACCGGCTCTATGGTGCTGAATTTGCGATTATTTACGATGAATCTGATATCAATCTCATTCAGTCATTTGCTAAAAACCTGCAACAAGCACTGACAGAGTTGGCTGAGCATTATGAAGTGGAAGATCTGGTTCACTTTGGTTTAGTGAAATTTGACCGCACCAGCGAGTTTGAACGCTTAATGCCGGCATTGATCGAAGCTTATGAACAAGCCCGTATTATTGGACATAATGCCTTTTTCATTAAAGATGATTCGATCAGTTCCTTATCTGAACAAGAATGGAAAGCGGTTATCACCCATGCTATTAATCGTGATACACCCGAAATCTATTTCACCGCCGAAGCCTATAATTACGATGGTCCCAAGCCTGTCAAAGTGATGCAGGAAGCCTTTAGTTTTGTTAAAGATAAAGCCGGTAAGACCTTGTCTGTTGGTACTTTTTTCTCTATGGCACAAGAGTTTGGTCTGGCAGAATCTGTTGACCGCTGCATTGTGAACAAAGTCTTGCTCAAAATGGAACAAGATCATATTACCTGCCCTGTCAGCATCAATCTGACCATGGATTCTATCGATTCAGCCAGTTTCCATAAGTGGTTGGAATCTCGCATCGAGCAGTCAGTTATTTCTGCTGAGTTACTGACTTTTTCTGTTTCGGCCTATGCCGCTACCAAAAACCTAAAAGCCTTCACTAATTTCAGTCGTTTTGTGAAGTCATTGGGCGCTAAGAGTCTGATAAAGCGTTACTCTGCAGATATTATTGCGGTCGATGAGTTGCGTCATTTGCATCTTGACTACATCAGACTGGCACGTGATCTGACCCAAAATATTCGTGGCAACGCCAGTAAACCCGACTTTCTGGAAATTATGCATGAAGTCTCACGTTTGCTGGATATCAAAGTACTGGCTGAGGCAGTGACAGCGGATGAAGATTTTAATACGGTTAAACAAGCTGGCATTTACGGTATCAGTCGTTAAAGTCTGAGCTATCCATGCTGTTAAAACGCCCCTTGTCATTATTGGTGATACTGACATTTTTGTTATTGTCGTTGCCGCTTGTCGCCGACCTCAATATCAGTTCACGCGTATTGGACAAGATTGAGGCGCAATATAATAAATTTGCCCGCAAGCGTGTTGAAGACTGGCAAAAACTGGTGGCAGAAAATAAGGACTTACCTGAAGCGGAAAAACTGGAGCTGGTGAATCAGTTTTTTAATACCAATGTGTTGTTTATCGACGATATCGACCTCTGGAACAAAAAAGACTATTGGGCTACGCCACTGGAAATGCTGTCAATTGGGGGTGGTGACTGTGAAGACTATTCGATCGCGAAATATTTCACGCTAAAAGAATTAGGCGTGGATGAAGATAAATTACGTATCACTTATGTTAAAGCGAAAGAACTCAATCAAGCCCATATGGTATTGACCTACTTCAAAACAAAACGCTCTGTACCGTTAGTACTGGATAATTTAATCACCGACATCAAACCAGCCACTCAGCGTAATGACTTAACCCCGGTTTATAGCTTCAATGGTACCGGTTTATGGCTGGCAAAATCACGTGGGGAAGGCCAGCGTGTCGGAGGCTCTTCGCGTTTGTCTTTATGGCAAGACTTAGAAAAACGTATGCAAAAACAAGCAGAAGAAGCTACTAGCGAATAATGCCACTGGCGCTGAGAGGTAACTGCCAATAATGTATCTCGGCGCCAGCAAAACTCGACGATAAACCATCAAGAACCGTTTTTACTCGTTCATCATCAAGTTCTAACCAGTAAATCATTTGTTTGCGTTGCCCCTCTACCTGTTCGCTAATACTCATCGCATGACCAGCACCATGACCGGAGGCCAGTTGCGAGGTAAAGCCATCAATCTGCGGATGAAGTAATAACCAGTCGCTTAATGCTGCTTCTAACGAGGGTTTTACGATAAGAGCTAATAGACATTTCATTTTGCGACTCCAAATCGTCTGAACAAGAGTGGCAGTAACACCAGGGTTAATAAAGTGGCGCTAACTAAACCGCCAATCACCACAATAGCTAGCGGCCGCTGAATTTCTGAGCCCGGCCCGCTTGCGAACAGTAAAGGCACAAGACCAAAGGCCGCAATCGTCGCTGTCATCATCACTGGTCTTAAGCGGCGCATCGCGCCCTCTCTGACCACGTCATCTACTGCCATACCTGTTTCTAACAGCTCATTAAAGTAACTCACCATTACCACGCCATTTAATACAGCAATGCCGAGTAAAGCGATAAACCCCACAGAAGCTGGCACAGATAAATATTCACCCGTCAGCCAAAGTGCAGTGATTCCGCCCACCATGGCAAATGGCACATTACTCATCACCAATGTAGCTTGGCGTAAAGATCGGAAAGTGGAAAACAATAATAAGAAAATTAAAGATAAAGCCACAGGAATGACCACCATTAAGCGTTTTGCGGCTCGCTGCTGGTTTTCAAACTGACCACCCCAGGAAAACTGATAGCCGCTCGGTAAATCGATATTTTTTGCCACAGCGGCCTGAGCTTCTTCTACAAAACTGACTAAATCACGATCGGCCACATTCGCCACCACCACCGACATTCGCTGTCCTTGCTCTCTGCGAATAGATACTGGTCCTTCGACCCGTTTTAAAGTGGCCAGATCCGAGATCTGTACCTGTCTGTTGCCCGCCACGTTCAATCTCGCATGGGCAAATAAGCTCACCACTTTCTGTAAACTGCGTTCGCCTTGAATCACCAGTGGATAGCGTCTGGCACCCTGATAAATCGTGCCTACCTGACTTCCCTGAATTAACATTCGTAGTTGCGGCAGAATGTCTTCAACACTTAAGCCGAGACGGCCAAGCGTTAACGCATTCAGATCAATTTGATAATACTGAGCACCATCATTCTGACTGGTGATGACATCTTCCGCACCGCGAATACTGGACACAACTTGCACAACACGTTTAGCTAACGCATTGAGTGTGTCACCATCTTCACCAAATATTTTGATGGCCAGATCGCCTCTGACGCCGGTAAGCATTTCAGACACACGCATTTCAATTGGCTGCGTAAAGCCATAATTCAACCCCGGAAACTGCTCCAGAACCTGCCTTATTTTTAGCTTTAGATCTTCTTTTGTTGTTACCTGCCATTGCTCATGAGGCTTGAGGATTAAAAACATATCCGTTTCATTTAGGCCCATCGGATCCAGGCCGAGTTCATCTGCACCGGTTCTGGCGACTACGCCGGTGATTTCAGGCACATTTTTTAATAATGCCTGTTGCACACGCTTGTCTAAAGCAACCGATTGTTCCAGGGTAATTGAAGGCAGTTTTTCTAATTGCACAATCAAATCGCCCTCATCCATAACTGGCATAAAGGCCTTACCCACTTGAGTGTATAAAACAGCGGCAAACGCGAGTAATAACAACGCAATCATCACCACACTTTTTGTATGATCCAGTGACCAGGCTAATACCGGCGCATAGAGCCTTTTTAATACTCTGGGTAAAAATGGCTCATCATGAGACACGTGTTTCAATAAAAAAGAGGCCAGCACCGGAATCACCGTCAGTGATAAAACTAAGGAACCAGCCAGTGCAAACACAATGGTCAACGCCACAGGAATAAACAGTTTGCCTTCCAGGCCCTGTAAGGTCAGTAATGGCAGAAAAACAATGACGATAATAATGATGCCTGAGGTAACTGGCACCGAGACATTTTTTACTGCACGATAAATCAAATGCAGTCTTGGCAGCACCGCTGCACGTGATTTATCCGCTAACTGTGACACGATGTTTTCAACCACGACTACCGCAGCATCAACCAGCATACCAATGGCAATGGTTAAACCACCTAAACTCATCAAGTTGGCTGATAAACCAAACTGTCGCATCATGATAAAAGTGATCATGGCTGAAAGCGGTAATACCAGTGCAACCACAATCGCCGCCCTGAGATCACCCAGAAATAGCAGCAGAAAGACCAGAACCAGCACCACCGCTTCAATCAATGCTTTGTTCACACCATGAATTGCATCTGCGACTAGCTCACCACGGTTATAAAAAACATTGATGCTTACATCATCTGGCAAGGAGGCTTGTAATTCGGCGAGCCGTTTTTCAATACCGGCTACGACTTTTTTGGCATTCGCACCGCGTAAACCCAACACCAAGCCTTGTACCGCTTCGCCCTGTCCATTGGCACTGACTGCACCATAACGCGTCAGTGAGCCAATTCTGCATTCCGCGACCTGTGAGAGTAAAACAGGTTCATCGGCATCGGACTTCACCACCAGGCGTTTTATATCGTCCAGATTTTGCAGACTACCTTGAGCACGAACCAGTAACACTTCTTCGCCTTCATCAATGCGTCCCGCACCATCGTTACGGTTATTGTTTTCCAATGCCTGTTGGATATCAGCAAGGCTGATATTTAATGCGGCAAGTTTGGCTAAATCCGGGATAATTTCAAAGGTTTTGACATAACCGCCTAATGAATTGACATCAGCCACCCCTTCAACACTGCGTAAGGCTGGCCTGATGACCCAATCCAATAATTCACGCCGTTGCATCAAATCCAGCGTGGGACTGTTCACAGTAAACATGAACATTTCACCCAACGGAGTCGTTAACGGTGCCAAGCCACCCTGAATATCAGCAGGCAAGGTATCTTTGATAGCTGATAAACGTTCAGCCACTTGCTGACGTGCCCAATAGATATCCGTGCCCTCTTCAAAGTCCACGGTAATATCGGTCAGGCCATATTTCACTACAGACCGTAACATGCGTTGTTTGGGGATCCCCAGCATCTCAACTTCGACCAGGGCGGTAATGCGGCTTTCCACTTCTTCCGGTGTCATACCCGGTGCTTTGAGGATAATTTTTACCTGTGTTGTCGAGACATCAGGAAAAGCATCGATCGGCGTATCGTTAAAGGCCTTCCAGCCAAAACCAATCAGAACAACCACCAGAATCAGCATCATCAGACGCTGCGTCAATGAAAAACGAATCAGACCATCCATGTCTATTTCCCCTCAGCTTGCCAGGCAGACTTCAGCGATGACACGCCTTCATCAATCACATATCCGTTACTTAAAAAAGCATCTGATACCGTGACACTATTCTCTGATTGAGAAACAATATGTACTGGTCGCAGGCTGATAGATTGACCATCAAAATAAAAGATATGGGTTATGCCTTCGACACGTAATATGGCTTTATAGGGAATCTCATAAAGCACAGAGTTGTTATTTTGCACAAAACAAACCTGTACAAATTCACCAGGCGTCAGCAAATTAGTATTTTCAGAGGTTTCAGCACGTACTAAAACCCCCTGATCAATATCATGAACTTGCCTACCTACTGTCATCACAGCAGCTGAGATATCCCTGTCACAGACCATCACTTTTGAGCCAATATTGATGTTACTGGCGACCAGCAGTGGCACATGGATTTCAAGCCATAATGTTGATAAATCAGCCACCTCATACAACACATCAGATGCCATCACGCGTTGGCCAATCACGGCATTTTGCGCCATGACCACCCCCTCACTGACCGCACGAACATGTAAATGGCTGTCCATGGTTTGTTGTTGCTTTAATGTTTTAATGGCATCTAAGGGCATTCCTGCTAACTGCAAGGTTTTTATTTGGCTATCAACCAAGGTTTTTTGCTGTTGATAACGCGTTTTAGCATCAAGATAACGGCGCTCGGCAATAATGCCCTCATTAAATAATTGCTTATCCCGTTGCATTTCAGTGAGTAATTGATTGAGCAGCCCCTCAGCCTGTAAATACTGGGCCTGTAACGATAACAAGGCCGGACTATTAACGGTGGTCAACACTTGACCTGCCTTAACAATATCGCCTTCAGCCACTAACATTTGCGTGACTACGCCTTCCTGACTGGTATGAACAATATGCCGATTCGCATTAGGAACAGACACTTTGGCGGGATAATGATGACTTTTTGTTTCGGAAACAGATACCGCCGCTTGATAGCTCACTCCAAGGTTGTCCATTTGGGTTTTATCCAATTGCAAACTTTGCGAATAAGCGGGGATGGATAAGCCGAGTGTAATAGTGATCAATAAGGGGCGTAACAGATTAGTCAACATCATGTTTTCCTAAACAAAAGAGTGGAGAAAAAAGCATAAAGACCAAAGGAAATACATCGAGAGCCAGTGCTTGTAAGACGAGTATCAGATGGCAAATCAGCTTGCCAGTTTTAGGAAAAAACGCAGGTGATGTCGACAGATACGAAGTTTGCTCTGTCTTTTTCAGATGTCGCTGTTGAGGCGAATAAATTGGCTTTGCCAGCTCATTGTCTATCGTGACTGGCTTTTTTATTATCGTCCCTGTTTGCATCACTTGGTTCTACCGTCATAAAGATAGCACCATATTAGTGATGGCTTATTAACAGAGTCTTAAAGTGTTAACAAAACTTTACACAGACTAAAACTCAAACTCGGTCAGAAAACGTAAGGTGGCGTCAGGAGATTGTTTACCAACACCAAATAATATTCCGGTTTCCCAATGGAGTTTTTTACCAGCAGAAAAGCGCACATCCCCCAATGCAACCGGGCCAATGGCGCGGGTTTCATCACCAGCATAATATTCAATCGCTGGCTCAAACTTAGGTGACAGTCGATAACGCGCCTGCATACTTAGGGCTGTTTCGAACTCTTCCTCAATATCATCACCCCATTCGTATTCAAGCCATAGATTGGCTGCTCCGACCCAATCGCCCCACTCCTTTTCCATGAGTAATGCTGTTGCTGCTTCCCACTGATCACAGATATTGGATTTTTCAAGTTCGGTGACTAGTCCCCAGTCAATGGCATACTCTCCTTGCTCAGTGAGTTGCCACTTGGCTTCGAGTTCATAACTATACAAACGAAAATTATCATTTTCTTCACTGGCGGTAAGATAACCTTCAACATAAAGGCGATCAGATAAAGACTGGCCATAACTCAGTTTTTGCAGACTATCGCCTTCAGCAGTAATCATCCGCCACTCTACTTCCTTTTCCAGCGGCTGCACATACGGATGGTAGACTTTATCCACTGCTGTTCCATCCGCTTGGGCCAGGATAGGCGCAATTAATAAAGCGCCAGTAACGGTCATTACACGGTATTTCATTAATTTCGATCTCGTTTTATAAAGCTGAACATCGCCACACAAAACAAAGCGGCCATGCTACAAATATAGGCGATGACCTGACTAAGTTGTGGGGTAGCTTCGTATCCCAGTAACGCAAACAGCAATTGTCCGGCTACAGAATGTTCATCGATGATAGTTGAGGTATTCCAAATCGGTGTTGCTGACGTTAATAAATCTGCCTGAATCAGAAACTCAACCGCCTGCGACATTAAACTTCCTGCCACCAGTAACAATAATAAATAGCCAACCCATACACCGTGCCGGGGGATAAGGTTTACGATGAAATAATAAATAAACACACCGACACTTACACCGAGTCCAGCCCCCACAGCTCCTCCCATTAATACTGGGGCCAATAAGTCCGGCACGCCAATAAAGCCGGTGATAAATAACAAGACTTCAGAACCTTCGCGCATGATCGCTAAAATAACGGTGCTGACAATGGCTATCACAGTCAAGCGACGACAACGTTGATCATTCTGATGTGGCACGGCGAAGACAAAGATAACTAAAGCCATGAAGATAAGGATATTAATCGTTGCATTGACGATTTCCTGTCCAATCCCACCAAAGGCCATTGAGACAGTACTGATGGTGCCAGCGTAGATAAAACCACTGACTAGCCCTAAAACTAATGCGAGCAACATCCACTTTAAGCTTCGGTTCAAAATCTGGCTAAGCGCCAAAAACACGCTGATAATCAACGAGGCTTCCAGCACCTCACGTAAAACAATCACTACCGCATTCAGTAACACTATTTCTACTCCGCTATGACTTTGCCTTGTGCCGTTTTAGGGAAAAACTCACCAAAAAACGGATACACCCCGGCTGGCAGTGGACCAATAAAGATAAATGCCTGACTGTTTCCGGCAATTACCTTTTCGCGGTTTAGTTCATAACTTTCAAATTCTTCCGCTGTCGGATCCATATTTTTCACCAACAGTTTGACTTTGGTATTGGCAGGGATTTTAACTTCATCGGGAAAGAAAAGATGATCACGAATTTCGATTTCAATTACCGGAGGGCCAGCAAACACCGGCATCACCAAAAACGATAAGAATAAAAATAACCCAACTCTACGCATAATTGACTGCTCTCAGAGGAAATATGACATCGACCTTTAATCCATGGCCCCAAGCGGATGTCCCCAATTGGATGTGGGCACGATGCAAATCAGCGATATGCTTAACAATAGTCAGTCCTAATCCACAGCCAATGACACCACTATTATGCTGATCACCATGCAGGCGATAAAAACGTTCAAACACACGCTGATATTGTTCTTCAGGTATGCCTGGGCCAGAATCTTCGACTCTCAGTAACACCCCTTCTTCATGACGCCTTACCACAACATGAATACGACCTTTCTCCGGTGTGTATTTATTCGCATTATTTAATAAATTGCTTATCAGGGTTTCCAGTGCAAACACATTACCTTCGATGATGTGTGACTCACCATCCATTTCAATTTCTTGCTGTTTAGACTCAAAAGCATGATAACTTCGTGCGATAAGTGATTGAACTAATTTAAATAAATCTACACTTTCAAATTTGACTGCCGCCTGATCAGGCGAGGTACGGTACAGCGCCAGAATCTGTTCGATAAGGTGCCCCATACGTTCGACACCATCGCGTAATAAGATAATGTCTTCATCGTCATTACCCAGTCTTGCACGTAAATTATGTAAATGTACTTTAAGCACGCTGACGGGGGTACGTAACTCATGCGCCGCATCAGCTGAGAAACGTTGCTCACGATCAAAGGCTTCAGCCAAACGTGATAACAGACTATTCGTATTATTGACTACTGTTGTGAGTTCTTTCGGCACACGGTCAAGCTCAATCGGACGGAGATCATCCGCTTTTCTCTCGCTCAACTGGCTGGCAAACGCGTTAAGTGGTTTGAGACCAATCCCGACGGCAAACCAGATAATTAACGCGGCTACAGGTATTGCCATCACAATCGGCAGTAACGATTCCATCACTACATCTTCGGCAAGCATATAGCGAATATCGATACGCTCGGCCACTACGACCCATCGCTGCAAAACCGTGTCGCGATAAACATAATTTCGCCAGCGATAGCTGCCAAAGTTAATGATATGAAAACCCTCATCCAGTTCACCCATCACCTTATCTGGGGCATTCTCAGAACGCGTTAACAACTGACCGTTATCATCAATAATCTGAAAAAAGGTATAGGGTGTTTGCTGATTGGTTACTGTTTCCTGCCCCACCTGACGAGAATTAGCTGAGGCGATCAATATCGCGGTACTTTCCAAACGGGAATCAAATAAATTTTGTGCCTTTTGCATACTCGACTGATAGCCATGCAATAACGACACAAAGTTCACCAGCGTTATTGTGGCTAATAAGGCCAGTAATAAATAAAGACGAATAGACTTCATTGCGCTTTAATTGTGTAACCCACACCACGCACTGTTGTGATGAAGTTCTCCGGGAGTTTCTTTCTTAAATGATGAATATGGACTTCAATCGCATTACTGGCAATTTCTTCACCCCAGCTGTAAAGCTTACTTTCCAGACTATCGCGGGTCTGCACGCGGCCAACATTCTCCATCAACATTTTTAATAGCATGTATTCACGACGGAAAAAATCGACATTCTCACCATTAACTTTCACCTGTTGAGCGCGCGTATCGATGGACACGTTGCCAACGGTCAGATCAGCATGTTTCAGGCTACTGAGGCGCCGTTCCAACACGCGTAGCCGCGCGAGTAACTCATCCATTTCAAACGGTTTAGCCAGATAATCATCCGCGCCACTATCAAGCCCCGCCACTTTATCCTGAATAGAGTTACGAGCAGTAAGAATCAGCACAGGCAACTCGGCATTACGACGTCGAATTTGTTTCAGGACTTCATTACCATCCATATCTGGCAGGCCCAGATCCAACACCACAATATCCGGCTCAGAAGAAGCAATGCTGTTAATGGCCTGCTTGCCTTCACTCAAATGATTAACGATAAAACCTTCCCTTTTCAGGCTGGTTTGTAAGCCTTTTGCGAGTGAAACATCATCTTCAATGAGTAATACCTGCATGTTGTTCATTCCCTAGTTTGTATCTGACCTGCTGTAAGGCTTTTTCGATTTCTTGCTGTCTTCCTTTATCTGCAAGGGGTCTACTTGGTCTGGCAGGTGCTTGTTGTGCTTTTAACAGATAAGTTTCTGCTTCTTTATACTGGTTATTATCTATTAAATACTGTGCATAGAAGTAATTACTATCTATGCCAGTTGGATTGATGGTCAAGGCTTTTTTCAACATCATTTCGGCTTTGTCATCATCACCAAACCCAATAGGCCAGCCGGGTACTTTGGCATATAAGGTACCTAAGCTGGTATAAGCCGAACCGTCCAGCGCGGTATCATTTATTTTCATCGCTTCTTCCAAATCGGCTTTTGCGGCTTTCGCCAGAGATAAAGCGCCAAGCCCGCCCTTGGCACCAGCATAACTTGATTCAATAATGCCACGCCAGATATGTGATTCCGCCGCCTCTGGATATTGCTTCACCACACTATTCGCTTTTTCAATCAGGCTTTCAAAGGCTTTTTCCTGTGCATCACCTGTTAGAGTGTAATTCACTTTAGCCCAGTCATGCTGCAAATCAGCGACGCTTTGCATCACATCGGCACTGACAGGTAGACTCACCAGCCCCAGAATCATCGAGAATATATACGCTTTCATCATTTTCTCCATTAAAAATAACGTTTTATGATAGGTAGTTGTTTAATAATTGATTTATCAACTATGCCTGGCAGAATACTGTTGATTCTGACAAACAGTTTTTCAGGCCAGCCAAAATAATGTCTTCGTTTATCCGTCAGCAAAAAGTCGACAATGGCATTCGCTACTTGCTCAGGGCTGTCCATCGCACTGCCTAATGCTTTATTCATATCATTGACATTGTCATTGTTGAGAGGCGTTTTGGTGGCGCGAGGTGCAAAGTAACGCACATCCACCCCACTGCCAGCCAGTTCACGATGCAGGGCTTCACTAAAACCCCGTAAGCCAAACTTGGTAGCACAATAAACGCTATAACCGGGCATGCCGATACTTCCCAGAATAGAGCCAACATTGACGATGGTTGATGGCGCATTTTTTTCCAGTAAAGGAATAAAATCGCGAGTCAATGCAATCTGTGAACTCAGATTAATCGTTAACATCCGTTCAATATCATTATCTGAATGATCGGTGATGGCAGCAAAACGGTTGATACCCGCCAAATTAATGATCATTTGCAGCGGATAAGGCAGGTTTTCACAATAATCCAGCAGTGACTGGCGCTGCGTTGTCTTGCTAACGTCAGCTACAAAGTCGTAATGCTTTTCGCCTAAGCTGACGTTCAGTTCAGTTAACTTGTCTGCATTGACATCCGTCAATATCAACTTAGCGCCCTGATCGTGTAATGCCTTAGCTAACTTTTGCCCGATACCACCGGCGGCACCGGTAATCAGAATGGTGACATCTCTCAGACTTTGCATGGCATCTTCTCTTCAGTCAGGCTACGGAAGATGTTGCCGTAGAGATAATAAAAGCGTTTGGCACTATGAATAATGAGATCTTGTTCGGCGGGATCGGTGATTTGATTCATCAGACCTTCGAAGAATTTGACATGATCCTGATCCAGCGCTCCATGTGATCGCAGATAACTAAAGGCTTTAGTCGGTAAACCTAGTGCATTTTGAATACTTTCTGCGGCTTTGTCTGCAGTGGTGATACTGGTACCTTCCAGCACATGTACCATGCCAAAAAAACCTAAGGGATTGATGCGATGTACCATGTCATAAGCATAGGCGACCATCATTTCTGTCTGCAGATTTGGCTGACTGTGTCTTACCGCTTCTTTATCAGCACCACAGGCTGCGATATCGTTAAGTATCCACTCCTGATGGCCTAATTCTTCTTCGATATATTCTGCCACGGCATTACGTAGCCATTCTTTCTGTTCCGGCAAAGCGCCACCGACACTCATCAGCAATGGTACGGTATGTTTAACGTGATGATAGGCCTGCGTCAGAAAGTTAATATAAAGCTCGGTAGTGATATCGCCTGTCATCGCTTTAGCAATGATCGGTGCACTGAATAATTGTTCACGTGCTGCTGCTGTTTCTGTTTGTAATCTGTCGAAAAAAAGCATTTATGCCTGCTCCTTGTATAAAGCATTTATTTGATGATGGTAGCTCTCTAATATTTGTTGTCTGACAGGACGACCATTTGCCGTCAACGTGCCGTTTTCCACACTGAGTGGCCATTCAAAGCGCTGCCAGTCTGCCAGTTGTGCGTAATCTGGCAGGCGTTTGTTGACCAGGGTGATCCATTGGTCAATCATGGCGTCAGTGATATTGTCAAAACGAGGCTGAACCAAGACACTGCAATGTGATTTTGCATCTCCAATCACCGTGCAATAGGCCAGAATAGGATTAGCCAATAACTCGCTTTCCACCCACTCCGGATTGATATTTCTGCCAAAGCTGCTGATTAACAGGTTTTTACGGCGACCATTAATGTGCAAATAGCGGTTTTCATCAATAAATCCTAAATCACCAGTAGCTATCTGCTCTGGATACCAGCTATCAGGATGATTGATATAACCTAAAAAGCAGTTGCCGCGAACGATGATTTCGCCGGACTCAATGCTGACTTTTACATGATCAAGCGTCTGACCGACACTGCCTATTTGACGTTGTTTTGGACTATTCAGGCTGACAACAGAGCTGCATTCTGACAAGCCATAACCTTCGTAAACCGGTAAGCCTAAATCATCAGCTTTACGTAATAAGTCTGCTGATACGCGACTGCCACCCACCGCAATAAACTTCAAACTGCCAGGTACTGGCCAGCCTGTTTCAGCGGCTGACACCAGGGTTAATAATAATTCGGGTAATAACACCACACTTTCTGGCTGTTGTTTGCTCAGCGTTTGTAGAAATTGCTGAACATCAAAACCTCGTCCACCATTAAAGCCAAGCTCGGCTGCTGGTAATAAGGTGACCGATCCTCTGCTAAGCAATGGCGCGTAAATGCCGGCTAGATTTTCCAATAAGGTGGTCAGCGGTAATACACACAGGTGTTTGATAGCTTGTAATTCTGTACGTTGGATAATCGCATCAGCCACAGCTAATTGATTATCTGTGCTCAAACACACCCCTTTAGGCTGACCAGTAGAACCCGATGTAAAGGTAATTTTTTGGGTTTTCTCTGGAATTTGACTATGACCTTTCTTGACTAATGGAAACAAAATAAGATTGTCCGTTAACGACAGATGCAACTGGTCAAACAGCTTGAGTGATTGAAATAATGTGGTGCCTTTCGATTCGATTAACGCTAATGCGCCACTTTCACTGATGGCATGATGTTGTTGTTCGGCTGAAAAAAAGGCTGGAATAGGCAGACTGATGACACCGGCTTCATAACAGGCCAGATCAATACACGCCCAGTCGACACTGTTGTCGGCATACAAGGCGACGACATTCTGTGCGTAAGGTAAAAGCAGTTCAGTTAGTCTATCCACTTCGTTTATCATCTGACGCCAGGTCAGCTGCCGATATGGGTCCTGCAAGGCCAGTGCGTTCGGCTGTTGTGTCGCAATCCGACGTAAACGTTCGACTAACTCAGTCATGACGGAAACTCGCGACAAATTCATTCAATTGATGCTGATAGCTTTGACGCAAATACAACATAAGCGGATTGTCAGTCAGTTTTGCCATGGTTTGACGGATATTACCGGCCACTACCACTGGCTTATCATCGTAATAACTACCCCAGCTTGCCCCTTTATCTGGCAACCTGGTCGGATCTGCAACACGGATGGCAATAGTCTCAATATCTAATTTCGCCAACCACTGTGAAACGGCTGAATTAGCCGTAAACACAACCCATTCATAACCGGCTTGATAGAACAACTCAGCAAGGAGTAAAAAAAGCGTTTGAGTCGCACGTTGTCGGCCAGAGGCCAGATTGCCTATTTCCACAATCGCGTCACGTTGAACGACTGTTTGGGTGAGAATACTGAGCGTGGTTTGAATATCATTATCAAGATAATATTCAAGAAAAAGATGTGATGAATAACTGGCTGGCTGGAAACCAAGTGCTGCTGAAACTAAACCGCCTGTCCTGGCAGACAAGATAAACGGCAGAAAATGGCTGATCTCTGCACCGTGTTGCTTTTCAAAGCGCTGATAAATAAATTGTTCAGCGTCCATTCGTCCCGGCTCATTCGCTTTTGCCAGCGTGAGTGGAAAAACAGGCTGAATAATTTGTCGCTCAACGACGCGTTGAGAGCGACTTTTAGTGACAGACTGTGCAAATGATCTAGCTTCCATAAAATTCCCCTTGGGAGGTGGTATGGAAGCTAGATTAAAAAAGAAAGCTTAACGAAAAATTAAGCTTAGAGGGTTTTATTAATTATTAGACAAAATCATCCCATATGATTGATTTAATTCAGAAATCTGTTGCTTTATTTGAACTTCCAACAGGCGCTTTCTACTCTCATTGTCATTCGCCAGCGCCTGACTGCGCAATAAATCAATCAAATTAATTTCACCTAAATCAAAGGCACGTTTTTGTAATTGGTAATACTGCTGGGTGGTTTTATTTTGTTCCGTGATCAAGTCCAGCTGCTGTCGACTACTGTTTAATTCTTCCACAAGGGCGACTTGTCGTGTTTTTAGCTGACGCCATAATGATTGACGTGCAACCTGAGCATCAGCTAATTCGGCTGAGGCCTGAGCGATGGCAGGTTGTTTGTATGCCTTATCATCCAGCGCCATGCTGAATCCGATGCCCATACTGTTGGTATAGTCTTCTGCCCTATCCCCCCGTTCTCGTCTTACGCCTACAGACAGGCTGGGATTTACTGCACCGTCATATTGTGCCAGCCCCATTTGTGCCTGTAGTCTGGCTATCAACTGATCCTGTAACTGCAACTGCGGATGTTGCTGTAAGTCCTCAGTGGCGTTGCTAACGGCTTCTTCCACCTGCTGCGGCAAGGCGTTCTCACCGGTAATCAGTTGATAAATTTTCAGCCGCTGTTGAAGCTGCGACTGTGCATTCACCATTTTGCTATGCGCTTCAAGCGTGTTACTGCTTGCCAGTAAGCGTTCAGTTGAGGCTAAATCCCCGGCTTTTACCCGTGACTCAACATCATTTTGTAACTTTTTCGCGTTTTCCCAGGTCAGTTTAGTTTGTTCAAGTTGGGCTTCGGCCAGTTTCACCTGCCAGATTTGTTGTCTCACTTCACCTGAAGCTTCCAGTTTCAATGCTTGCTGATAAGCAGGCAGTTCTGCTGCTATTTTGTCTGACAAGGCCTGTTGCTGTTGTTTTTGTCCTGGCAACCATAACGGTAAATCAACACCGCCTTCCCATTCTTGAAAACCGTGTCCGGTCCCCACTTCATCACTGAACAGGCTCAGATTCCCGGTCACCGGCTCTGCAAACAAGGCCTGACTGTATGTATCATTCGCCTGCAGTAATTGGCGGTATTTATCTTCAGCTAATAATCCCGGTAATCGCTGATATACCTTATCCGTTAGTGAAGCTAAATCTAGGTTAGCTGCATAAGGCACGCTGCTGACCGCCTCGCTATCTTCTGCAAAACTCACCACAGGACTCAATGTGCCTATCAAGGCAGCTATAACATATGAGGTATAACGTCGCATGAAAAATCCTTAAATAAATGCTGATCTATCCAAACTACAACAGCATGCACAGTGATTGTTAAATCAGACTTAACACAGTATCAAATTGTCACTGAGTCTGTTCGTTTCGGCAGAAATTTATCAGCAACTCGTTCGTAAACGGCCAGCATCGCGGGTATCACCAATAATACTAAAACCGTTGAAAACATCAGGCCAAATGACATGGAAACCGCCATGGGGATTAAAAACTGTGCCTGTAATGATGTTTCAAATAGTAAAGGTGTGAGTCCGGCGATCGTCGTCAGTGAGGTCAGTAACACCGCACGAAGACGTTGTGTTGAGGCTTCAATAATTGCTTGCTGTGTCGGCATTCCGGACTCGGTGAGTTGTTTGAAAAACGTCACCAGAATGATGGAATCATTCACAACAATGCCTGATAAACCAAAAATACCAAACAAAGACAAAATGGTCAGATCAATTCCCAGTAACCAATGACCAATTAAGGCACCAATCAAGCCAAAAGGAATCGCTGCCATTACCACCAGTGGCCAGCCATAGGATGAAAACACCCAGGCCAGCACCAGATAAATCATAATAAAGGCCAGCAATGTACCTTGTGCCATATCTGACATGGTATCAGCCTGCTCTTCTGCCCTACCTTCATAACCAATTTTCACGCTGTATTTAGAGGATATTTCAGGTAAAAAAGCCTTTTTCATATCGTCTAAAATGACATTATTATTATTCACTACAGAGTCTACTGTCGCGGTGACATGTATCGCTAACTGGCTGTCGGTATGTCTTAGCACATCAAAACCCCGACGCGACTCAAACTCAACTACGCTGGATAAGGGCGCACTGCCTCCATTGGGCAGACGCAACATAAAGTTCTCTAATGTTGCCAGGGTGTTACGCTCAGCATCAGGCAGCATGACACGTACTTCAACCTCATCATCGCCATCCTGAAAAATCTGAACTAATTGCCCGTCAAACGCGGCCCGTAACTGACGCCCCACATTTTCAACAGTCAGACCAAGTACTTCACCTTGGCCCTTTATCCGATAAATCAGCTGTTCCTGACCATAAGGCATATCATCTTCAATGGCACTGACACCGGTGTAATTTTTTAATCGCTCGGCGACTTCATGCGCGGCTTTTTTTAATTGCTGAGCTGCAGCACCGCTGAGACGAATATCAATATCGCTTCCAGGCGGTCCACCCCGTGCTTCACTGATGGTGAATGTTTCAATCCCCGGCGGTAAGCTGATATGTTCACGCCAGTCATTAATAAAATCTTTGTTTCTGATATCACGTTGGTCAGGCGAGATCATTTCCAGCTGAACTGAACCGAAACGCTCATCCGCTTGACCGCTACTAATGTTTGAATTTGCGGATGAAGCACTGCCAAGCCGCGTAACCGCCATTTTGACAATGTTTTGATCATAATCCGCTTCAGCTTCATCCAGTGCCAGATTGATATGTTGCAAAAACTGCTCAACATCCTGCATCGGTGTGCCAGCGACAAATCGGGCATTCGCGGTAATGGTAGTGCCTTCCGGTGAAGGGAAGAAGTTAAACAGGATTCGGCCACTGGCCAGCAAGCTGATTGAAATGATCAATAAAGCCAGTGTGAGACTGATGGTCACCGCACTGTTTTTCACAGCCATAGTCACTAACGGTCTGAAAAACTGCTCACGAAAATGCTCAAACTTTTCATCCAACCAGCGTCTTAACCGACCTGGATCAAGATGATGCATTGTATGAAAAGTATGGCGTAAGTGACCGGGAAGTATAAGAAAACTCTCCACAAGTGAAGCAATAATTACACAAATCACCACAAAGGGGATGTCGAACAAGATATTGCCAATCACACCACTGATAAGCATCAGCGGTAAAAAGGCTGCAATGGTGGTTAAAGAAGAAGAAATCACTGGCGCCAGCATTCGTCTTGCCCCGCCTTCAGCGGCTAATAATGAGCGTTCACCACTTTGATAGTGTGATAACGCATCTTCACCCACCACAATCGCATCATCAACAATAATCCCCAGCGCCATGATCAAGGCAAACAGGCTGATCATATTAATGCTACCGCCCAATATATACAGCACGGTCAATGCAGCCATAAAAGAAACGGGAATCCCCACGGCTACCCAAAAAGCCACTCTGCCGTGTAGGAATAAGAAAAGGATAGCCAACACCAGTAATAAGCCACTGAGACCATTACTGAGCAGCAAATTGATGCGTTCCTGTATCAGTGACCAACTGGCATCATAAACGCGGATATCTACACCTTTGGGTAAGCTGGGTTTAGCCTGTTCCAGCCAGTTTTCCATAATCCTCGCTGATTCAAGGGCATCGGCATTTTCTGTTCGTTGCAATGCAATTTCAACGGCGGGTTGTCCGTGATAAAAGACTTTCACCTGATCACGCATGGCGCGGCGTTCCACATCAGCCACATCCTCAAGCAGTAAACGACGTCCCTGATAATCACTTTTTAAAGAGATACTGCCAAAGGCATCAGCATTCCGGCGTTGGTCAAGACTACGAATTTGCCGGGTCGTTTCACCATTGCCAATCTCGCCTGCCGGTAAATCCTGACTCTGGTCAGCGACGCGTTGACTGACATCACCAAAACTTAAACCCAAAGACTCCAGTGTCGAGGTGCTGACTTTAATCGCCATTTCTTCATCTGGTAATCCGGTGATGGTGACTCGTGAAATACCGGCATCCAGCAGTTCGTGTTCAATTTGATGTACTAAGCCACGGAGTTCGTCTAAATGACCGTCGGTAGTGACCAATAATCGGGCAACATTGTCATAGTGTGTGGCAATGCTGATTTCGGGTGTTTCAGCATCTTTAGGCAGGTTGCGGAGCCGGGCAACATGATCTTTCACCTGATCAAGTGCCGGGCCCATCTCAGTGCCTTCATCAAACTCTAATGTCACTAAAGACGAACCATAAGATGAGGTCGAGGTCATTTTGTCGACATAATCGATGGTGCGAAGCTCTTGCTCAATACGGCTGGTTAACGAGTCTTCCACATCTTCTGCACTGGCACCGCGCCAGACCACATTGACAGTAATCACATCCAAGGCGAAGTTTGGAAAAAACTGGGTATTGAGTTTGCTCAATGATACAAAACCACCAATCAACATCATCAGCATCAACAGGTTTGCTGCAACCTTATGTTGAGCAAAAATACCAATGATATCTGCGCGATGGGTGGTCGAACTCACAACTTGGTCTCAACCGCTAAACCGGTGATGGCATTGGGAAGCTGAGTAGTGACAATTAAATCACCGCTATGAATCTCGTCACTTCGGATTAATAAACGATGTTGATTATCTTTGCCGACGACTTCTCCTACGCGTTCAATGGTGACGGCTTTTAAGTGGCCGTCTTCAATCAGATAGACACGGTCCAAACCATATAAAGCACTGAATGGCAGCTCGATCACGTTGTGCTGTTCTGATAGCTGTAACTGCAGCTCAACAAAGGTACCAAGCGGTAAGTTATTTGGGTGATTCACTAAGCGAAACAAGCCGTCGATACCACCACTATCAAGCCTGACTTCACCTGAAAGCCGTTTTAATTCAAGCTTAACCAGTTCATCATCAATCATCGCCGTCGCCTGAATAAGCTGATGGCGTTGCATCATTTGTCGGATTTGTTGGCTATAACGGCCAGGGATCTGCGCCCGCACTTCCAGATTATTAAGATCGTAGACATTAATCAGACTATCGCCAGGTCTTACCCGATCACCCACGGCAACATTTAGCTTCGCCACGCGGCTCGGGAACGGGGCTCTGATATCTGTTCGTTCCAGATTGACTTCACTCTGCTTCAGCAAGGCTTCTGCCCGTTTTTTTGATGCTTCTAGCTGGGCGATTCGTGAAGGGTGCTCAGCAATATCATTTTGTAACTGCTTTAGCGCCAGTTCTTGTTGCTGATAAGCGGCCGTAGATTCATCCAAAGCCGCTTGTGAAGTTAATTTATTTTGTTCGAGTTTTTTTGCACGTTGCACGGCTTTATCGGCGAGGTTAACAAGTTGTTTTTGATTCTCCAATAATGCGAGGTCACGCTGATAGCGGACATTTTCATTGGCAATTGAAGCCGTGATTTCATCGACATCGGCCTGACGTTGCTGTTTTACTAGTTCAACATCTGTTTTATCCAATTCCAGCAGCAACTCTCCCTGAGTTACGGTTTCACCTTCTAACACCAGAACTTGCTCGACATCGGCTTCGACAGCCGCTTTTAGCGTGGCATCACGAGGCGTTTCAATACGTCCATATACGGTGACTTGTGGACTCACCGTGGTCATCTGCGCTGCTACCGCATTCACCAGCCAGGCTTTTTGCTGTGCATCCTTTGGCGTGGCTTTTGGTTTCGTAGCAACAAGCACCACGACAATCAAAATGGTCAGGCCAAGAATTAATACCGGTAATAAAAATTTTTTCAGCTTGACCATCCTGGGCTCAGTCTCTTTAGTTATTCGGTTCTGTCACTATAGCAACCCTGATGGCATCCAGTGATAATGAAGCCGACTGGATACCGCTATTCAACTTATCTTGACGTTGTTTCAGGTAATCCAGTTCTTGTGGTCGGATATTTGGATTGACCTTCGCTAGTGCGCTGAGCCGTTGATACTCTTGCTCCAATTCATTGTTCATATTGTCCAGCGCTTCTTGTTTAAGCGTTTTTTCCATATCAACAACCGCTTTTTTGGCTTGCTCCAGCAAGTTTTCCACAGGACTTCGGGCATGACGAATCAGTTCTTGTGCGGTGGCGCGCGGAATACGCCCTGCCATTTTATTAAAATCCTGCTCTTCAAACAGGGTTTGATATTGCCTGCCACGCTCATCAACCACCAGTCTGATATGGCTTTCAGAAATAAAACGCTGAATCTGTAAGTCACGTTCAGACACGGTTCGCATAACAAATATCGCTTCAAGTAACAGGCTGCCAGCTTTCACTTCATCTGTTGCCAGTGTGCAGAAAGCGCTATTACCAAGCTCACTATTTAACACCATATCAATGGCGCCCAGCACCATAGGATGTTCCCAGGTCAGGAATGTCATGTCTTCACGCCCTAAGGCTTTATGACGCTGATAAGTAGCCGTTAAGCCTTCATCTGGCAGCTCTGGAAACTGGGTCTGCATATGAGTGCCAGGCTCGATAATAATACTGTCGCTACTATGCGGCTGTTGATCCACACCAAAGGCATCAAACACATCATCCATAAAGCCCGCCAATTCAAGTGAACGTGACAGCGACTCGACTTCGCCGACCACATATTCGGCATGGGATTCATTATAAGAATGGCGTTCCAGTAAACGGTGACGACCCGACTGTAATTCTGCCAGGGTTTGCTCAGTCACTTTTTGTGTTTGTTTTATTAAACTGTCTAATGCTTTGTTGTTTGCAGGTTCTGCCATTGCGGCTTGCAACTGTTGTTTGGTTTCTCCGGCAATACGTTGCCCTGCTGCCAAAACCTGTTCAAACGCATTCATACCGTCGTGATACCAATACAATAATACAGACTGAGCTGTACCTGCATAGTAAGGCACATGAATATGCACATCATGATGCTGACCAATACGGTCTAGACGGCCGATCCGCTGCTCCAGTAAGTCCGGATTTACTGGTAAATCAAATAACACCAGATGATGCGAGAACTGGAAGTTACGCCCTTCACTGCCAATTTCAGAACAGACAAGACATTGAGCGCCTTCTTCATCATCAGCAAAATAAGCCGCTGCACGATCACGATTCACCAGACTTAAATCTTCATGGAATACAGCTGAACGTATGCCTTGATTAATATTGAGATAGTTCTCAAGTTGCTGTGCAGTGTCGGCTTGCGCGCAAATAATCAAAATCTTGTCATCACGGTGCGCTTTTAAGAAATCGACCAGCCAGCTCACACGGCTATCATTTTTTAACCAATCAGCCTCTGTAAAATGCTGCTCTGGCAAAATAATATGGCTCACATCTTCACCGACCAACGCATCAGGAAGTGACAATTCATACTGATGAAGAATACGGTTGGGGAAACCTTTCACTACATCACGCGTATTGCGATACAACACCCTACCGGTACCGTGTCTGTCGAGCAATTGTTGAATCGCATCCACTTTAGCGACTGTAAACTGGTCTTCTGAGCTTAATTGCTGAAATAACAGCTCATCAATGTAGTCCTTAAGCTGCGACTGCTGTGCTGCTGATAATTGTGCCCAGGTTTCAGCCGCATCAAGCTGTTCAATTAATTCGCTGACCGGTTGATAAGCGGCTTCCTGTTTCACGAAGTCATCAAAATCAAAGAACTTGTCTGAGTCTAATAAACGCAGACGCGCAAAATGGCTTTCGATGCCTAATTGCTCCGGCGTCGCAGTTAATAACAATAAAGCAGGAATTTGTGCGGCCAGCGTTTCTATCAGTTGATAACCTTCGCTTGACTGTTCAGGTGACCACGCCAGATGATGGGCTTCATCAACAATTAGCATATCCCACTGGGCTGCCAGCATATCCACTTGCATTTGTGGATTGGCTAATAAATCGTTCAAACCACACAGAACAAATTGTGCACTGTAAAAAGGATTACCTTCATCCAGCTCTTGCAGTGCTTCATGGCGATCATGATCAATCAACGTGAATGTCAGATTAAAGCGGCGTAACATTTCAACCAGCCATTGATGCAATAAGGCATCAGGCACCACAATAAGCGCGCGCCTGACCTGACCCGATAACACTTGTTTATGCAGAATCAAACCCGCTTCGATGGTTTTACCTAAGCCCACTTCATCGGCTAATAACACCCTCGGCGCGAAACGCTGTGCCACTTGCTGAGCGATATAGAGTTGATGAGGTAAAAGCTGAACACGTCCACCCAATAAACCATAAACAGGTGACTTCACCAGTTCATGTTGATAATTGAGTGTTTTAGCACGTAATTCAAACTGACTGTTTTTATCGACCTGCCCGGCAAAAAAGCGGTCCTGCGGTTGATTAAAGTGCACACGGCTATCCAGATCCATTTCGTGGATACTGATCGGTTCACCCGCCTCTGTATCACCTTGATAGATATAACAACCATTAAAAGGCTGCACGGCACTAATCACAAAACTCACGTCTTCACGGGTGCTGACCTTGTCACCTTCAGAATAGATAACCCGACTTAATGGCGCATTATCGGCAGCATAAAAACGACTTTCTGCTGCGGCAGGAAAAAATACTTCAATACGACGTCCGCTGCTTTCCTGAATAATACCCAGACCCAGCTCTGCTTCACTGTTACTGACCCAGCGCTGGCCTACGATAAATGCACTATCTGACAATGTGGTTTGCTCCGTAATTTCATAATTTTTTATTCAACACCTCGCCGGTAAGCTGTTATGCGACGATAGAATCAAATCATCCTATCCAATCAGCCTGACGCTGAGCTATACACTAAGCTCAGCAAGTCGCCTTACAGCCGCGACAAAAATGTTGTTAGGCACAGTATGGTAAATTGTTGGCTTATTTTTTCCTATAGCCGAGTGTTCATGGCCACAGAATTTTACACCGTAGAAACCACGACTGAAGTGGAATATGAAATAAAAAAATCACGATTTATTGGCGTTATCATGCCCTGCCAGAGTGAAGATGACGCTCTTCGTAAATTAGGTCAGCTAGCCCGACAACATCCTCAAGCAAATCATCTCGCTTTTGCCTGGCGTATTCGCCAACCGGAAGGTTTTTTGACCGAACGTTTTCATGATGCAGGTGAACCGTCCGGCACCGCAGGTCGTCCGATACTGGCGCCATTAGAAGGACAGGATCTGATTAATACCGTGATTGGTGTGATCCGTTATTTTGGTGGTATCAAACTCGGTACCGGCGGTCTTACCCGAGCTTATGGTGCAGCCGCAAAACAAGCGATTGCCGAAGCAAATATTGTTAAATGGGTAGAAATGGCACAAATGACATTAGAGATTGATTACGCTCAGCTTCAGTTGCTGGAATATCAACTCAAACAGCTACGCGGGGAAATCATTGAGCAGAATTTTACTGATAAAGTCGTCGTCACCCTGGTGTTACCCGCCATACATCAGCAGGCTATCCGCCAACAATTTATAGCGAGCTATTAGCTTGGAAATGTATTAAGCGACCTTCAATCATTGCTTTATTAAATCTATATTTATCAGCAATATAGCTGACAGCATTACGATGATACATGAAGACATGTGTCGGGTCGTTTTTATAATTCCAGCGATGAAAATCGATACCTTCATGGTAGATTTCTGTCATACAGAACAGTCGACCACCAGGCTTCAACAGATTTCTTAACTGAGCAAAGCTTTGTGCAGGATAATGAAAATGTTCAATGACTTCACAACTGCAAATATAGTCATATCGCTGCTCTAAAAGTGCATCATCATTAAAAAATAAAGGGTCATAGGCGGCAATAGCAAAACCCGATTGCTGCAGTACATGAGTAATGACCGGGGCATGACCGGCACCGAAATCCAACCCCAGTTGGTGAGGTTGAAACAATTGCTGAACAAGCTCGGTAATCGGGGCAACAAATCGCTGAAAGCGGCTATCTTCCACATCATTCAAATGTTCCAGATAACGCCGTTGTTCTGCTTCACGATCCGGCCATAAAGCCGGATCCATGAAAATGCCATAACAAAACTGACATTGATGATATAAACGTTTTTTGAACTGATAAAACACACCGGCCTGATGCTGGCACAGCGGACAAAGAACACTCATCTATACAGGTAAGAAGCTGGTAATAAAACCAATCAAACCACCAAATACCCCACCCCAGACAACTAACCAGCCTAAATGGGTACGAATCATGTCCTGAACTATGTTTTTCACCATTTGTGGTGTCAGTTCTTCCAGTCGTGATTCCACAATATGTTCAATTTGCAGATGAATATCATCAAAGACGTTGTGGCTGTTTAACTTAGACCGGACGCTTTGCTGAAATGAATCACTATGAGCGATATCATCCAGCGAGCGTGTCATCTTTTTAATAAAAGGCTCACGCAGCGGCTCTAAAGCAGACTTGCCACCAAACATCGATAACATACTGCCAAAAGACGACTCCATAATTGTAGTGACAAGGCTATCGTAGACGGGCGCTAAGTCGGTATTTTCAATCACATCGGAGAAATCCAGCGGATGTTGAGAATTATCTGACACTAATTCAGCCAGAAACCGATCGACATTGTCTTTACTGAAAAATTGCTGCATCACCAGCTTATGGATACCCGCTTTAAACTCTTCAAAGCGTTCAACAATCACGCCAGAACCATATAGTCCTGGGACTTTCTCAAACAGCATATGAATGGCAATCCAGTTAGTCAGACTGCCAGCCAAAGCAAACAAACCTGTGGCCAGAATGGCCTTTGAGGCTTGAGAATCAACAAATAAACCGGTGGCTACAAAGGTGGCAGCCACCAGATGGGTAATTAAACTCTTATTCATCGGTCCATTTAGTTAATGCGTTGATAATCTGCGATGCTTGATCACGGCTGGAAATATTAAATTTCGAGCGTTGGCTATACTCGCCATTACGCTTCTGGTATCGACGAATGGTGTATTTATCTGGACCAAACTCGCCTGTTTTGCGATCTAAATCCTGATAACGGAACATTACCGTTGCCCACGCACCTTTGGTTAAGATGACTTTATCTAACTCTTTAACCGTCATGGTCTCGCCTTCATGATATTCAACGGTTAATTCGTCTACTGTTTCAGCCATAGAATAAAAACTCCTAGATTATTTTTGATTAAAGTAGGCGGTCAGCACTTTACAGAGCATCACCGCATCCTGACTACCTGCTAGTTCGCGTATCGAATGCATGGCAAATGTGGGCAAGCCAATATCGATTGTTTTAACGCCAATATGAGAAGACGTGATGGGGCCAATCGTGCTGCCACAGGCCATATCTGTTCTGACCACAAAATCCTGCACTGGCACATTATGCTGCTGGCATAATTGCCTGAATATGGCGCTGGTTTGACTGCTGGTGGCATAACGCTGATTAGCATTGGTCTTAATGACCGGTCCTTTGTTTAATAAGGGACCGTGTTCAGCATCATGTCTGTCGGCGTAATTCGGATGTATTGCATGGGCGTTATCAGCCGATATCATCATTGATTGTTCCACCATGCGCTGATAGGCTTCATTGTTGATGGCCAGACGTTGCAGTACTGACTGCAAAAATGTGCCTTGCGCACCGGAAACAGATTGACTGCCCACTTCTTCATGGTCATTGCACACCAGTAAGGCAGGTCGTGTTTTATCGGCAGCCAGTAAGGCCTGCAAACCGATATAACAGCTCAGCAAATTATCCAGTCTGGCACTACTAATAAAATCAGCAGATAAACCAATCACTGCGGCTTTTTGGGTGTCATAAAAACACATTTCATAGTCCAGCACCCGGCCAATATTGATATCTAGATACTGTTGCCGACATTGTTGTTCCAATAAAGCGCGGAAATCCAGGCTATCGCCATCATCGACTTGAGCCAGAATCGGTGGTAAATGCAATTGCGGATTAATATTACGGTTCTGATTCACTTCACGATCCAGGTGAATCGCTAAGCTTGGGATCGTCGCAATCGCCTCTTTAAAATCAATAATGACCTGTTCAATCTGCCCTTGCGCATTCTCATAACTCACTCTGCCAGCCAGAGATAAGTCACGATCAAACCACGGATTTAATAAAGCACCACCATAAACTTCAACACCAAGTTGCAATAAGGTCTGTTTTACCTTTTCCGGTTTGGGTTTCACTTTCAGGCAAGGGCTATCAGTATGTGCGCCGACCATGCGTATGCCACTGCTGACTAATTCCTGTCCGTTTAGGGTAAACGCAATGATAGATGCCTGACGAATAACAAAATACTGACCAGCGTCTAATTCACCCCAGCTGTCAGCTTCATGAAGCTGAGTAAAACCATTGTCTTCCAGTAATGTCTGCATGGATGCAACCGCATGATACGGTGTTGGTGAAGCATCGAGAAAATCACATAAACCTGGATTAAAATCACTTGGAGTATATTTCATAGTCAGCGTCATATTATTTGGAAGAGGTTAAAGTTGGCTTATGATACCGATTTTCAAGTTGGCTTGTTACTGATGTTAATCTTCTAAGATCTGGCCACGGTAGATTCGTAATGGCTTTTTCACTTTTTCACGTGGCTTATTTGACTCAGTTGAGGTTTCAGTCTCCTCAATTTCAACACCACGGTAAATGCGTTTTTTACTTGCTGATACGGGTTTAGCAGCCTCGCTGCTGCGCTCCTCAAATGACACATTTAAAAACTGAAATATGTCGGTGTCATC
Source organism: Methylophaga sp. UBA2012 (assembly GCF_002335235.1). Classification (NCBI taxonomy): domain Bacteria; kingdom Pseudomonadati; phylum Pseudomonadota; class Gammaproteobacteria; order Thiotrichales; family Piscirickettsiaceae; genus Methylophaga; species Methylophaga sp. UBA2012. The sequence continues at coordinate 195,587 of NZ_DDCG01000009.1, forward strand.
ATCAAGAAAGCTGCGTCCGGCTAATGGCATTCGGAGATTAGGTTTAAAAGAATAACGCTCAATATCCAAATTAAACCAGTGTTTTAATACTTGTTCGCCACGCAGAGATCCGTGTGATAAAGCGACGACCCGGCCACTTTCCAGCAGAATATGACAGGCCCGGTTTTCTGTTGTTGTAATAAAGACCGTTCCTGTCTGGCCTGCTTGAGACAGCGTGTAAATTTCTTTAAGAACGTCCGTATTATCTATCATCAATTATCAGGCAATGGCTCAGGCTTATTTGTTAATAGTTAGATTACAACAGCTCGTCATCATCTTTCACTTTTTTTCTTGGCCGTTTAGATAAGCCGCCATGTAAACGACAACGATCAGCCAATGCACCGATGCCCCAGCCTTCCGGAGGCCTGATAGCGACTGAGCGTTTACAACGCTTCCCCCCCGTAAGACGAGCGCCGCATTCAGGGCGGTAGCGTTTCACTTTTTCCCAACCTTCCAGCGTTTGAGAGGCTTTGCGTATCACTTTCACTTCGCGCGGTGACAGTTGACTCTGATCAACCGGATGGGTTTTTTGATCCGTTTGCCGCCACCAATAACGCACAACTGGTACAGGAAGACCAAATCGTCGAGCCAAGTCATCAGGTTTACGGTAAACTTCCATCTCAAGAAGCAATATAGCGGCTTGTTCTAATCTGGCTGTAAACTCTCGGCTCTCTTGTGGTGTCATTTAACTATTCAGCCTCATAGCTCAGCGAAATAATGGCTTCAGTCAACTCTTCTATTTCATCTTCCGGCTGGGCAATGCCACGAACAGAAATCCCTGCTCGATGAACGCTATCAGGATCACCGGTAATCAGTGGATGCCATTCAGGTAAATCTTCACCTTCAGCCAGTAAGCGATAAGCACAGGTGGCGGGCAGCCAGTCAAAATAGTGCGCATTTTCGATGCTTAATTGAATGCAGTCTGGCACCACGGCTTGACGATTATCATAGTCTTTGCAGCGACAACTATGGATATCTAATAAAGAACAAGCGGCTTTGGTGTAATACATCCGTCCATCATCTTCATCTTCCAGTTTGTGAAGACAGCAGCGTCCACAGCCATCACACAGGCTTTCCCATTCATCGTGTGTCATCTGGCTGAGTCGTTTGTGTTTCCAGAATTCAGTAGATGTTTTATGCTGCTTAGTCATGACAGATTCTATCGCCCTATCCAGCTTGCTTACCCCTCTCATCAGGCAGTTCAATCCTAAAACGATTTTAACAGCCGGAGAGACAGCAGCAAGTTGTCTGCAAACCGATAATGATACTAGATTGCTGCATCTGACGACACCGTTTAAACAGCAACAACTCCAGCATATCGAACCAGTAGATTTAGCTGTTATCAGTCACTTAACTGAGTCTGTCGATAAATCGGCAGCGCAAGCCTGGCTTGGTACGATCAAGAATCAATATGCGCCTCATGTTATTCTCATCAGTCATACTGAACTGGCGGCGAAAAACGACTGGCAATTTACCGACTATCTGGCAATGGGGTTTAAGCATATTGCTGGTACAGAGGAAGGCTTGCGCATTTTTAGCTATGCGATAGAAAACTATCAGCCTAAACGTGATTGGCTGAATAGCCGGTTCTGGGCAAACCCCGAAATGTACGACAAATACCGATGGTAATTCATCGCATTGTCATAAAACTGCATTATTATAAAAAAATCTGTGTAAAACGATCTGAAAGGCACTATGACTGAAGAAAACGCTTTAGATTTAAATAACCCGGCTCTATACATTAACCGTGAATTAAGTTTGCTTGAATTCAACTGGCGCGTTTTGCAGCAAGCGCTTGATCCTAATGTGCCTTTGCTGGAACGTCTCAACTATTTATGTATCTCCAGCACCAATCTGGATGAATTTTTTGAAGTACGTGTTGCCGGTCTGATTCAGCAGATCGAAATTGGTGATCCTTACATTGAATCCGATCAGATCACCGCACAGGAATGTTTGAAATTAATTAACCAGCGTGCGCATGAACTGGTTGAAGAACAGTACCGTGTTTTGAATGACGTGTTATTACCTGAGTTAGATCAGGAATCTATCCAGGTTTTACCACGTGCACAATGGACAGATGAGCACAATGCCTGGCTGAAAGACTATTTCCAGGAAGAAATTTTGCCTATCCTCAGCCCCATGGGGTTGGACTCGGCGCATCCTTTCCCACGTTTACTTAATAAAAGTTTGAACTTTATTGTGTCTCTGGTCGGCAAAGATGCCTTTGGTCGTGACCGTGGTTACGCCATATTACAAGCCCCTCGTGCGCTTCCACGTGTTATTCAGCTTCCAGCTGAAATGGTTGCTGAAGGTGAGTACAAATTTGTATTCCTGTCATCCATTATCCATGCCTTTGCTGAAGACCTTTTCTTTGGCATGAAAATAAAAGGTTGTTTCCAATTCCGGGTAACACGCAACAGCGATCTGGCCATTGATACCGAAGAAACCAGTGATTTACTTGCCACCATTGCAGACGAACTAACACAACGTAACTACGGTGACGAAGTGCGTTTGGAAATTGCACATAACTGTCCTGAAGATATGGTTGAGTTTCTGCGTAATGAATGTGCGATGGAACGTGACAACGTTTATCTGGTAAATGGCCCAGTTAACCTGAGCCGTATTCAAACTGTCTGTTCTCTGGTGGATAGACCGGATTTAAAATTCAGACCATTCACTCAAGGTCGCCCGAGCGGTTTAAGTCTGGATGTCGATATTTTTGATGCTCTGCGTAAGCAAGATATGCTGTTGCACCACCCTTATCAGTCATTCACGCCAATTATTGACATGATTCGTCAGGCAGCGGCTGACAGTAGTGTCCTAGCTATAAAACAAACCTTATATCGTACCGGAGCTAAATCACCGATTGTTGATGCCTTAGTTACGGCTGCTCAGGCAGGTAAAGAAGTAACCGTGGTGGTGGAGCTGCGTGCACGCTTTGATGAAGAAGCTAACGTCGCATTAGCATCACGACTGCAGGAAGCGGGTGCCCATGTGGTATATGGCATTGTCGGTTATAAAACCCATGCGAAAATGCTGCTTATCCTCCGCCGTGAAAATGGCAAGCTACGTCGTTACGTTCACCTGGGTACAGGTAACTATCACCGCAGTACATCGCGTATTTATACCGACTACGGTCTACTGACTTCTGATAAACAAATAGGCGAAGACGTTAACAATCTGTTCATTCAGTTAACCAGCCTCGGTAAAATTCCTCAGATGCATAAATTGCTGCATGCACCATTCACTTTGCATGAAGGCTTGCTGGCAAAAATCGAAAAAGAAATTGATTCAGCAAAAGCAGGCAAACCAGCCCGAATCATCGTTAAAGTGAATGCTGTTGTTGAACAGGAAATGATTCAGGCGTTTTATCGCGCCTCAATGGCTGGCGTTAAAGTCGATCTGATTGTCCGTGGCATTTGTTGTCTGAAACCAGGAGTTGAAGGCCTGTCTGAGAATATTCAGGTCAGAAGTATTATCGGTCGTTTTCTCGAACACACTCGTGTTTTCTACTTTGAAAACCAGGGTTCACCTGAAATCTGGGCTGGTAGTGCAGACTTAATGAAACGGAATTTATTACGTCGTGTTGAAACCTGTTTCCCGATTGAATCGAAAAAATTACGCACCCGTATTATGGAAGATTTAGAACTCTATCTGACTGATAACACACAGGCATGGATTCTAAATGCTGATGGTCGTTATCACCGTGTCGACAAGGAAGAGTCAGCGCCCCAAATTTCGGCACAAACTGCCTTGCTGGAACAAATGGCGAAATCGTTTTAGATTTACTATGGAAACCATTGCTTTTTTTAATTTAAAAGGCGGCGTCGGTAAAACGACGTCCGCCGTTAATATTGCCTGGCATGCCGCCAATGAGGGAATTCCGACTCTGATATGGGACTTGGATCCTCAAGGCGCGTCCAGCTGGTTATTTAATACCACTGCAAAATCAGAAACAAAACCAAAAAAATTATTAACTGGCAAAACCCCTATCGGCGATTTAGTCAGAAGCACAGAATTTGAGAATCTGGATATTATTCCAGCTGATTTTTCCTTCCGTCATTTGGATCACCAACTCAGTGAACAAAGTGATCAAGGTAAACAGAATCTGATTGCTAAGCTGGTTGAGCCATTCAGTGAAAATTATGCGTTGATGATTTTGGATTGCCCACCGAGCTTTTCTTTACTCACAGAACAAATTTTCGCCACTGCCGACTCGTTATTTCTGCCATTGATTCCAACGCATCTGTCTCTGCGAACATTTGAGCAGACTCGTGACTTTTTTAAAGAACATAAATTAAAGCCAAAACGTCTGCATGCCTTTTTTAATATGGTCGACAGACGCAGAAGCATGCATCGTGTCATGCTTGCTCATCCGCCCAAGATGCTGAAAAATGGTTTAAAAACAGCGATTCCTTACGCAGCAATCGTCGAAAGAATGGGTGATTATCGCCAACCTCTCCCTGCCTTTGATAAACAATCGACCGTTAGTCAGGCTTATGCCGAATTATGGCGTGAAATTAAACAGACATTGTCTGATTTTTAATATCACGCTCTCGGCTTAATTCGCCAACAACGGTGAATTTTTTTATTTCTCTCAAAATCTCGCGGTATGGTGGCCGTACTGATATCTTCAATTACAAATTGATTTAAAGCGTCGCTATCTAATTCAAAATCACGACGATTTGTGGAGAAAATCAATTCTCCGTCTGATGTCAGTAACGCACCTGCTTGCTTGATCAGCGTGCTGTGATCTCGCTGAATATCAAAGACCCCTTCCATTCGGCTTGAATTAGAAAACGTTGGTGGATCAAGGAAAATTAGGCCGTAACGTTTTTCATCTTCCTGTGCCTGTTCCAGCCACTCAATGCAATTAGCCCGAATATACTGGTGTTGTTCGCCGACAAAACCATTTAGTTTCATATTGTCTTCAGCCCACGCCAAATAGGTATTGGACATATCGACGCTGGTGGTTGATCTTGCCTGACCTGCCGCCGCATAAACACTGGCCGATCCGGTGTATGAGAATAAATTGAGAAAGTTCTTACCTTTGGCTAATTCTCTGACAAGTTGTCTGGTATCACGGTGATCAAGAAATAAACCTGTATCTAAATAATCGGTCAGGTTTACCCAAAAGCGCAGCCCATTTTCACGCACTTCAAAGCGTTGGTTTTTCGCAGCCTGTGCTTCGTATTGTTCTTTACCACGTTGTTTCTTCCTGACTTTTAATGCCACATGGGTGACAGGTACTTCGAATACCTCAGGAATAATCTGCATCGCTTCCTGCAGTCGTTCTACAGCTTTTTCAGGATCAATCTGCTTGGGTGGTGCATATTCCTGAACGTGGATATGGTCATCATAAAGATCAATGGCTAACGCATAATCAGGTAAATCAGCATCATAAACCCGATAACAACTCAATGCCGACTTACGCGCCCACTTCGCCAAGTGTTTTTTATTTTTCTTTAAGCGATTGGCAAACATAGCACCTTGTTCGGTCATTTCAACAGGCGCTTGTTCACGGCTTTCTTCTTCGTCATCGACAAACTGGGTTGGCGATGCTGTAAGTTCGTTTGTACGTACCGGGCGTGGTGCACGATAGAAAAGCACGTCACAGGCGATGGGGCCATTATCAAAAGGCACGGTATCAAATAGCGTCAGGCCAGTAAATTTACCTAATTGCGCATTATCTGTTATCAAAGTCGTGCGCCAGCCTGCGAATGACTCATTAATAATATTGCCGAGGCTTTCGTACAGATAATGTAATTCATCCATACGGCCAATACGTTCACCATAAGGGGGGTTACAGACAAATAAACCGGCTTTTGGTAACTCTGCAGCCAGTCTCGGCCATTCAAGCAAATCGCGTTGGCTAACATGTATGCGATCGCTAAGTCTCGCCTCAGCAATATTATTTTTAGCGGCTTCAACCGCGGACGCATCGGCGTCACCTCCCACAATCACAGGACATCTGGCTAAACCTGATTGTCTTCTGCGCTCAGCATCTGCTTTAAGTTGTTTCCAGATGTCTTTATCGTGCTGTTTCCAAAAACTAAAGCCGTAATAGTCACGTAAAATGCCGGGGGCAATATCAGCAGCCATCATTGCGGCTTCGATAAGAAATGTCCCAGATCCGCACATGGGATCGATTAATGCCCAGCCTTGTCGTGCCAGTTTAGGCCACTCTGCACTCAGTAAGATGGCTGCAGCCAGATGTTCTTTCAGCGGCGCGGCGGTATTACTGACTCGGTAACCACGCTTGTGCAAACTTTCGCCCGATAAATCAATGCTAACCGTGGCTTGATTGTGTTTAAGATAGACATTAATACGCACATCAGGCTGGTAGAGATCAACGGAGGGTCGTTGACCAAAAAGCGTACGAAAACGATCAACAATCGCGTCTTTTACGCGCTGAGCACCGTATTGAGTATGTTTTATCTTTGAACGAAAACTATTGAAGTCAACAGCAATAGTGCTATCAAGCTCATTAATATGGTCTTCCCATGGAAGTGCATTAATCCCTTCGTAAAGCTGTTCCGGAGTTTCTGCTTGCAGGTGAGCAATTGGCAACAACACTCGAATAGCGACACGAGACCACAAACATACTGTGTATGCATCGGCCAACGTGCCTGTAAAACGGATATTTCCCTGATCTTGCTTAGTATTTTTAATACCTAGCTGTTTTAGTTCTTCCGCAAGCAGTGGCAACATACCTCTCGCTGCTGTCACCGTAAACTTGTGTTGTTTAGCCATATTGCCTTCCTGATATAATCAAAACATTTTAATACAGGTGAGCACACTAATGGCAGTTACTGACAAACAAAGACGTTATCTCAAAGGGCTTGCCCATACCCTAAAACCGGTTGTTATGATTGGTAACAGTGGTTTAACTGATTCGGTACTTGCCGAAATTGATAATGCACTGGAACATCACGAGCTGATCAAGGTCCGAGTAAGTGGTCAAGAACGCGCAGATAGAAAGGCCATGTTAGATAAAATTGCTGAAGAAAGTGGCGCAGATTTGGTTCAAGTGATCGGTCATATCGGTGGATTTTATCGGCCATCAAAAAAAGCTTTAATCCAACTACCAAGGTGATTATATGATTCAAAAACCAGCAGACACAGCTCAACCCATAGAAAAAGTAATGGCAGAACGTTGGAGTGGTCGTGCTTATGATCCCACCGTTATGGTGACATCGGAAGAAATCACTGCGCTTTGCGAAGCTGCCCGCTGGTCTCCCTCTTGTTTTGGTGATGAGCCATGGCGCTATCTGGTTTGTGATAAAAATACTGACGAATCTGCTTGGAAAAAAGTGCTTTCTGCACTTGTGCCTGGCAATCAGGAATGGGCAAAAAATGCACCTGTTTTAATAGTTACTGCCTCTGTCCCCAACTTTAGTCAAAATGATAAACCCAATCGTTGGTCTGGTTATGACACGGGTGCAGCCAGCATCAGTCTATGTTTACAAGCTACAGCGATGGGACTGATGAGTCACCAGATGGGGGGATTTGATGACAAAGTGCTACGTGAGTCTTTCAATATTCCTGCTGATATCCACATTTGGTCTGTTATTGCTATCGGACACCAGGCTGCATTAGATAACCTCACTGAAGAACAACTAGAGAGGGAATTGTCCCCTCGTAAACGTCGCCCAGTTGAGCAAGCATTTTTCATGAATAAATGGTCATAAAATAAAAATTACCAGGAGAGAGAAAATGATGAAAAAAATGCTTCTTTTAGTCGGCTTATCAATAATAGCGACAAATGCTTCTGCTTACGACAAAGTGTATCTCGACAGATTACTTAAAACCTTACAGTGTAACTTCTGTAACTTGAGTGAAGCTGATCTGACAGGTCATGATTTGAAAGGCGCTGATATGAGTGAAGCCAACCTCAAAGGCATTAACCTCACTGATGCTAAATTACATGGTGTTTGGTTTACGCATTCCAGAATGCAGGGAGCCATTCTAGAGGGTGCTGATGTAAGTAATGCACTGATGGATTACACAGAATTGGCTGGTGCGAACCTCAGAAAAACAAATTTATCAGGCACTCAGCTTATCTTTGCTGATTTAAGTGATGCAGATTTAACAGGTGCTAGCCTCGAAGGCGCTGAACTTCGTGGAGTCACCTTCTGTAACACCATCATGCCGGACGGTGAAATAAACAACAGTGGATGTCAATAAAATAGGATCTAAGCCATTACTTTCAAGCAGCCTGATTCATGCTGCTTTTTTATGCAGTTATGCGGAGGAATTCGCTAGTGATATATATCAGATATCTACTCTTAGCTATTTTGTTAACACCACTAGTATCTCAAGCAACCCCCAGTAAGATTGAACTTGTTAACGGTGATACGCTGACGGCTGACATCGTCTCCGAAACCGATGACACCTTAAAGCTAAACCACCCGCTACTCGGTGTCATGATTATTCCGCGATCGCGCATTAAAAGTCTGGTCTCATCGACCAATACAGAGCCAACCACTCCGCCGCCACAAGCAAAACCAGAAGTACAGCATGTCGATGCTGATGATGGCTTATTTGGTACAGGTCTTTACACAAACTGGAAACGAAGACTGGATCTGGGACTAGGTGGTACTGCCGGAAAATCCAGTACAAATCAGCTCAATATTGGTTTTAACGCTGATTATGAGTCAAAACAAATGCGTACATCTCACAAGACGGCATTCTTCCGAGCTGAATCTGATCACGAATTGTCAGCACAAAGTTTTTTTACCTCAATGAACCGAGACTGGCTACGCCCTGATTCACCCTGGTTCCAGTTTGCCGGTGGCCGTTTTGACCTGGATAAGTTCAAAGACTGGGATTACCGTACTAACGCCAATGCCGGTTTTGGTTATGAGTTTGTCAATACCGACACATGGTTTTTTGTTGGCAGAAGTGGTTTAGGTTTTAATCGAACTTTTGGTGGCGAACAACAAGATTTCACGCCTGAGGGAATGTTAGGTATTGAAACCAAATGGGATATGAATCAATACCAACACGTAGAGTTCTCTAATACGTATTACCCCAGCCTCAATGATAGAGACTATAGGAATCTCACTTCTTTGGACTGGATTCTTGACTTAAACAGTTTCGTCGGTGTTGCATTGAAACTGGGTGTTACCAATGAATATGACTCTACTGTGCATGACGATACCGATCCCAATGACTTTAAATATACTGTCTCATTAGCCTGGAAGCTGTAGAATACCTCCCTTTTTGCTATAAAATTCTTGTGACTAATTCTGAGCAAAACTTAACGCAACTCATTCAATCCGCAATGCTGACAGACAGATACCGTCTTCAACGTCAGTGGCAGCAATTACAAAAGAATAAGGCAAATACTGAGGCTATTGGTCAGTTTACTCAGCGAGTGCTGAAATCAGTTGAGCGAGCCCAAACCCGTCTCAAGAATATCCCGAAACCAGACTTCAGTGCTGATTTACCCGTTATTGAACGTCGTCATGAAGTGGCGAAAGCCATTCAGGATAATCAGGTGATTATTCTTTGCGGTGAAACCGGTTCAGGAAAAACAACACAACTCCCTAAAATCTGTCTGGAACTGGGCCGTGGTGTCACAGGTTTGATTGGGCATACACAACCCCGTCGTATTGCTGCCAGAACTGTTGCGACACGTATTGCTGAGGAACTGGGCTCAGAGATCGGTCAAACGGTGGGTTATAAAGTCCGCTTTCATGATCATGTCAATGCAGAAAGCAGCTACATCAAATTAATGACCGATGGTATTTTGCTGGCAGAAACACAAAATGACCGCTTTCTGAATCAATACGACACCCTGATTATTGACGAAGCACATGAACGAAGCCTCAATATCGATTTTTTACTAGGTTATATCAAACAGCTGTTACCCAAGCGTCCTGACCTCAAAGTCATTATCACTTCTGCAACCATCGACACCGAGCGTTTCTCCAAACATTTTGATAATGCGCCGGTCATCGAAGTCAGTGGTCGCACCTATCCGGTAGAAGTGCGTTATCGTCCTCTTCTCACCACCGATGAAGACTCACCCGATTACGATATGGTGTCAGGCATCGTTGCTGGCGTGGACGAACTTTGTCGTGAAGGCCCTGGCGATATTCTGATTTTCCTTGCCGGTGAACGCGATATACGTGATGTGTCCGAAGCATTACGCAAGCACCATCCACCGCAAACGGAAATTCTGCCTCTGTTTGCCAGACAGTCAGCCGCCGAGCAAAATCGTGTGTTTAAAACGGGTGGTCAACGACGCATTATTTTGTCTACCAATGTCGCGGAAACATCATTGACCGTGCCCGGCATACGCTATGTGGTTGATCCGGGCAATGCCCGCATCAGTCGCTATAGTGTGCGTAACAAAGTGCAGCGACTGCCAATAGAAAAAATTTCTCAGTCCAGCGCTAATCAGCGTTCAGGTCGCTGTGGTCGAGTTGCGGCGGGTATTTGTATTCGTCTATATGACGAAGATGATTTTAATAATCGTCCGGCCTTTACCGATCCTGAAGTGTTGAGGACCAACCTCGCCTCCGTCATTTTACAGATGTCGGCCCTGAAATTAGGTAATCCGGCGAAATTCCCCTTCATTAATCCACCGCCACAAAAAATGATTAATGATGGTTACCGCCTGTTAGATGAACTCGGTGCTGTTGATAAACAACGCAATATTACTGAGGTGGGTAGACAGCTATCCAAACTTCCGATTGATCCTAAAATTGCCAGAATGTTACTGGCTGGTGCAGAGCAAAACAGTCTCACCGAAGTACTGATTATTGCCAGTGCTTTAAGTATTCAGGATCCACGTGAAAGACCGATGGATAAACAGCAGGCGGCTGATGAGGCACATTCTAAATATAAAGATGAACGTTCTGATTTTATTGCCTTTATTAAGCTATGGAATCATTATCACGATAAGAAAAAACACCTCAGTCAGAATAAGCTGAGAAAGTATTGCAAAGAACAGTTTCTATCATTTTTAAGGTTACGTGAATGGCATGACATTCATCAGCAGTTACATGTTCAACTCGCTGAGCTTGGTCTCAAGTTTAACCAGCAGGAAGCCAGCTATGACAGTATCCATCGTGCGCTGCTTGCTGGTTTGCTGAGTCATGTAGCAACAAAAACCGATAAGTTTGAATATACCGGTGGTCGCAATTTAAAGTTACAAATATTCCCAGGTTCAGCCTTACATAAAAAAGGACCAAAATGGATTATGGCGGCTGAGTTGGTTGAAACCGGTAAGCTCTACGCCAGGATTGTGGCCAAAATAGAACCGGAATGGATTGAACCTATTGCTGGGGACTTAGTTAGACGACAATATTCAGATCCGCACTGGGAGAAAAAGCCTGCCCAAGTTGTTGCTTTCGAATCAGTCTCTCTCAATGGCCTGCCAATTGTCAGCCGTCGCCGTATTCATTACGGCCCTATCGATCCGCCTGTAGCCAATGAGATTTTTATTCGCTCGGCGCTAGTGGAAGGTGACTGGCACTGTCAGGCGAAGTTTTTCCAGCATAACCGTCGTCTGATTGAAGAAATTGAGCTGCTTGAACAAAAATCGCGACGCCGTGACGTACTGGTCGATGACGATACGTTGTTTGATTTTTATCGAAAAAAAGTACCCGATAACATTGTTAACGGTGCCAGTTTCGAGAAATGGCGGAAACAGTCAGAAAAGAAAGATCCCAATTTATTGATGCTCAGCAAAGAAGTGCTTATGCAGCATCAGGCCGAGCAAGTTACTGCGGATCAGTTCCCTGATCAAATATTAATCAACAGAGTCCCGCTGCCGCTTGAGTATCATTTTGAGCCGGGAAAAGCTGAAGACGGCATAACACAAACCATTCCATTATCACTACTGAATCAAACCAGCAGTGAACGTTATGAATGGTTAGTGCCGGGATTATTACGCGAAAAAGTCATTTTCCTGATTAAAGCTTTACCGAAATCATTACGTCGTCATTTTATTCCAGTGCCTCAGTATGCTGATCAATGCATAAAAGCCATGTCGAGTACATCTGGGGCTTTATTACCTGCCCTGAGTGAACAATTACGAAAACTCACTGGCGTTGAAATTGATATGTCAGACTGGCGGACAGAAGAACTACCGCTTTATCTACAAATGAATTTTAAGCTGGTGGATGATCAGGGAGAGTTGCTCGATGAAAGTCGTGATCTGGATAAGCTGAAGGAAAACTGGGCTCGTGAAGCCGCAGCCAGTTTCAGACAAATTCCAGATAGTGACTATGAAAAGAGAGGACTCACGTCATGGTCATTTGATACGTTACCAGAGCAAATCACACTGGAACAGAATGGTTTAGAAGTTACAGCCTATCCGGCGCTTGTCGACAAAAAAGAGTGTGTCGATTTAACCTTGATGGATACAAAAGCGCAGGCTGCAGAACTAACACGTTATGGGCTGCGTCGTCTGTTTATGCTGAACCAGGCTGATGCCGTTAAGTATTTACATAAAAACCTGCCTGACATCAAACAGATGTGCCTGCATTATGCCAATGTGCCGCCTTCACCCTACGCTGATAATAAGCAGACAGATATTAGTCCTTGCGAGCAGCTGAAAAGCGATCTGATTCATGTGGCGTTTGACCGCTGTTTTATTCTTGATCAGCCCACCATCACTGATAAAACAGTATTTGAAAAGCGCATTACAGAAAGAAAAAGTGATCTGATTAACCTGGCTGCCAAACTGGCTCAGAATATTGCCAAACCACTTGCCGAATATCATGCCATTGCCAAACGTTTAACAGGGAATATTCCACTGGCAGCTATCAATTCTGTAAACGATATAAAACAACAACTGGGCTTTCTGATTTATCAAGGCTTTGTTCACGATACGCCAGATGAGGCGTTAAAACGTTTGCCTGTATATTGCCAAGCCGCCGGTATCAGACTGGATCGTTTATTAACCGATCCAAATAAAGACAAACAACGTATGGCTGAAGTCATGCCACATTGGCAAAAGTTTATTAATAAGGTCAATAAAATCGAAACGGTTGATTTTAAAGAGTACCGCTGGATGCTTGAGGAATTTCGTATTTCCGTCTTTGCTCAGGAACTCAAAACGGCCTACCCCATTTCAGCTAAGCGTTTGGAAAAACAATGGCAACAATGCTGATGTGTGCCTAAACCACCCAGGCTTCAGGGCGACCAATGTTATATCCTTGCACAAAATCAACGCCTATATGTTGTAAGCTGATTAGTGTCACATCATCTTCAACAAACTCAGCCACGGTTTTGAGTCCCAACACCTGACCGATGCCATTGATAGAGTTAACAATTTCAAGGTTCACTGAATTTTCCACACAGTCTTTGACAAACATTCCGTCAATCTTGAGAAAGTCAATCGGCAGTTGCTTCAAATAAGCAAATGAAGACAGACCACTACCAAAATCATCCAGTGCAAATAAGCAGCCGACTTTTCTCAGCTCATTAATAAAGTAAAGCGCGCTATGCATATTCGAGATGGCTGCTGTTTCAGTAATTTCGAAACAAATAACGGCACCTGAATCAACTAAATCAGCGGAGATAATTAGCTTGATGATTTTGTCATAAAATCGGGTATCCCCAAGCGATTGACCGGATAAATTGATCCCATATACACCACTGATATCACGCCCGGCTTTTCTCGCCTCTTCCAGACGTGACAACACATGGCTAACTGTCCACATATCAATAGAAGCAGCAAGGTTATACCGCTCTGCTGCGGGCAGAAAATGACCTGGAGGAATAATTGAGCCATCTTCATCCAACATTCTTATCAGTAGTTCACAATGCGGTTTCGTACTGTTTTTCTTATGTGTAGCCACAATAGGCTGGCTGAACAAAACCAGTTTGTTATTACTCAGTGCTTGCTGAATTCTAGATACCCAACGCATTTCGCCACTGCGCTGTACAAGTTCTTCATCGCTGTCACTAAACACATGCAGTCGATCCCTGCCTGATTCTTTTGCTGCGTAACAGGCATTGTCCGCCTGTTTAAAAATCTCAGTCATCGTACTATCGGGTCTGATATTCACCATGCCGATACTGATAGAGGATGTGAACAGCAAATCATTATCAACAAACTCAAACCGTCTAATCTTCTCCATGACACGGTTAAGCTTTTCTTTAGCCTGTTCGGGTGATGTGTCAATTAATACAGCGGCAAACTCATCACCACTTAACCGGGCTAAAATATCAGATGGCTGTAATTCACATTTGATGATATGTGCTATCTGAGTCAGCAGTTTATCCCCTGCTTTATGGCCACAGGTATCATTAATGACCTTAAACTGATCAACATCGATATAGCAAAAGATATGATTTAGGGAATGTGTATCCTGAAGTAGTAACTGTAAGTGCTTCTCAATGGCGAATCTATTCGGAAGTCCGGTCAGAGTGTCATGTAAAGCGAGATGCTGGAGATCTTCAGAAAGTGATTTTTGCTCAGTGATGTCTTGTGCGTGGATAACAAGATAATCGACTTTGTTATTCGTATTTCTGACCGCAGAAACAGTGCCTATTAACCATAGAGGGCGATTATCGCGACTCAAACATCTTTTTGTAATCTGATATTGCTGCAAATCACCGTCAATGAGTCTATAAAAGTCGCGACTAGCCTCATCGCATTCATCTTCATGCAATAGCAGTGACATATTCATACCTTTGAATTCTGTCTTGCTATAAGCGAATAGTTTACAAGCGGCTTTGTTTGCATCCAGTATGATTAAACCTGCCGACATTAGAAATATTGGAAAGCCTGCATTTTCAAAGGTTTGCGTTAGAAAAATCTCTTTCTTTTGTAGTGTTTCAACTAACTGTGTTTGTGATTCATTGACACTAGTCAAGTGACTGATTAAATGTCTATTTTCCTGACGTAACTGCAAACTTTCAATAACACTTGCATGCAAATTTCTGAACAACATCGTGCAGGCGATCATGTAGGTGACAAGTGTTAGCGCTTCTACCCCAAGACCAACATTGAACATCGCCAGAATAACGCAAATAAGCATTGGGTAGACATAAGAGATAAAGCTTAGAAAGCTACTCAGCATTGAGTAAATAGCACCAGAGCATAGGCCGGCAACGACTAATGGAATAATCAGCTGATGATTAAATTGCACTTCGCCATCAAATGCAAAACCCAGACTTCCCCAAGCCAGACCTGAAAGAAATACGCCAGCTGCATATATTTTTTCACAGCGTGAGACAATGTTTGGCTTATTACGATGTTTAGAAAAATATATGTTGAGGTATCTGACTAACAACAGTCGAAGAAGAATAGCCAGAAAGATGACTGTACCCCAAAGATGTAATAACTTTACGTCATTATAGGAGTATAGTGCGATAAGAGTTAACACCAGAATAACGATATTTGTTACACAGGCAATGCCCCCTTGTTGCTACAAAATCCCTACACGCATTTTGTTTATTTCAATTTGCTGAACGCCAGGTTCTACTTCACTTTGGCTAACCGTTTTCAACACGATTCCTGAATTGTAAAAGTTATTTAAATATTTGAACTACATCACACGACGGCACAGTAAAACACACTTTATGAGATATGCCTGTGAGATAGTTCACGAGAATACGAAAAATTGATATCTGAGATTAGACAATTCATTCAGGAGTAGTTCAGTTTCACTTTGCTATGGTTTATCTATTAAATAGATAGGAAGAATCAGCGCTTAGTAAAACGGCTACTTCATTAATATTAATCTCAGTAAATGAATTAAATTTTGACTATTAATGACATTAATTCTGTTTCAAAGCATTGCCGTTAGGGCATTATAAAACATCAATATAATTAAAAATGACCTAAATCATGGCATGCAAGTAAAGCTTAGTGGATCATATTGGTGCTGATGCTTAGCATATAATGAATTGAGAGAGAAATATGCAAAGAAAAATAATCAACCTTCAGGTTAGACGAACCTCTCTAGCAGTGCTGACAATGAAGATTAGCCTAAGATATATCATGGCATCGGTCGCTGTTATATGTTCATTTACTTCTGCACTTTTTATCCCGTTGCCAGTGCTTGCCGATGGAAGACCTTATACAGTCAAACAAAATAATAAAGTAGATTCAGATACGTTTATCGGTTACAAGGTATACAGAACATGGTGCGCTCGTTGTCATGGCACTTTTGGTCAAGGGCTCGCAGCCAGTGACCTTACTAATACATTAAAAAACACGGATCGTGATGATTTCTTTAAGATCGTTGCCAGAGGGAAAAAAGGCCGTATGGGCGAAATGCCAGCCTGGCAGTCAAATGATAATGTAATGAAAAACAGAGACAGAATTTATAGCTACCTGAGAGCCAGAGCAGATGGTGCTCTAGGAGCCGTTACACCCGAGTTAATCGACTAATGCAAGTATTTAAAAAAGGACATTTCAGCCCGCTGAACCCGCTATATTCAAATATCATAGAGATAGTAAGGCACAGCCATGTATAAAGTCATGTTACTGCTATTCGTTGCCAGTTTATGCCTACCTGCCTGGGCAGATGACCACCTCCCCTACGAACAAGAACCAGGTAATAATATAAATGAAATAACGTTACCACTATCGGACCACACTGCAGCAGAACTGGCTAAAGTGGAGACCGGCGGAAAAGTACTTTCTGTAGACGAAGAACACTACGGCAATAAAATTATTTTTCGTGTTAAAGTGCTGCATAACGACGGTAAAGTGAAAATACATCGCTTTGATCGTGACTCTGGCCACTCCGTTCCATGAGGTTGCATGCGCGTACTATTAGTGGAAGATGAAAAGCATCTTCGCGAACAAATTACCCAACAATTAAAGCAGCATAATCTTACTGTCGATGCAGTAGCTGATGGTGATGAAGGTCTGTTTATGGGCTCTGAATATCCTTATGATGTCGCCATTATCGATTTAGGATTGCCTAAACTTTCAGGTATTGAACTTATTCAATCCTTGCGTAAACAAGGTTTTGATTACCCTATCCTGATATTAACCGCCCGTAGTCGTTGGCAGGACAAAGTGGAAGGGCTTGAATCTGGCGCAGATGACTATCTTGTCAAGCCATTTCATTTTGAAGAGTTGATTGCCCGTATTAATGCGCTTAGTCGTCGAGCTTCCGGCTGGTCAAACCCAACACTAAGTTGTGGCCCCATTACACTGAATCCGGCCACACAAGAAGTCACTAAACATGACGAACTTGTTGAATTAACGGCTTATGAATACCGCCTGCTTCATTATTTATTACTGCACGCCGGTGAAGTGATTTCCAAAACAGAACTGACCGACCACATCTATGAACAGGATCAGGATCGTGACAGTAATGTCATTGAAGTATTTGTAAAACGCTTACGTAGTAAACTGGATCCAGACAAACAGCTAAATCCGATAGAGACACTACGTGGTCGTGGTTACAGGCTTAACCTGCCCCGTGAAAGTCATTAATTTTTCTTTATCCAACCGGGTTCTTGTTGCTGTCAGTCTTGTTTTAACTGCGTTTCTTGGACTATCTGCGATCAGTCTTAATAATGCATTTAAAAGCAGCGCGGAGCTGGAACAGAAGAAACGTTTAAAGAACTACGTTTACACGCTGCTTACCGCAGCAGAAATTAATGATAAAGGTGAGTTAAAAATGACTCACGATCTGGCAGAACCTAAATTTTCTATTCCCAATTCCGGCTTGTATGCACAAATAACCAGTAGTGGGAAAATTGTCTGGCAATCCCCGTCCGCCATTGGCCATTTCTTGTCATTACCCTTTCAACCCGGACCATCCAATGAACATTACACCGTGGTGGATGTTGACGGAGGCATGAAATTGCAAAATCTGGCCTTTGGTATTGTCTGGGAAACCGAGACAGGTAAAGAACTGGACTACACCATTAATGTGGCTGAAGACATGTCGACGATAAAAGAGACAACAGCCAGTTTCCAACGTAGTTTATGGTACTGGTTAGGCGGTACGGGTCTCATGCTATTACTTGCACAATGGTTGATATTGAAGTGGAGCTTACGGCCATTACACGATGTTGCTAAGGATCTACATGCAATTGAAACCGGTGAACATCATCGTTTAAATGATGAATATCCACGTGAGCTAAAACAACTCACCAACAATATCAACGCGCTTTTAGATCACGAACAATCACGTCGTCAACGCTACAAAAATTCTCTTGCTGATTTGGCACACAGCCTTAAAACGCCTCTTTCCGTTTTTCGTGGTGAACTGGCCAATAATCATGATTTGCAGAGTCTTAAAAGCACGGGGTATGAACAACTGGACAGGATAAGTACCCTTGTCGATTACCAACTTCAACGTGCCTCTACCGAAGGTAAAAGTAGTTTACTCGCCCCTGTATCACTCGGTGAGATTATCCATAAAATTATCGGAAGTTTAGACAAAGTCTATAAAAACAAGGCTATACGTCATCAATGTGAGATTGAGCGTGATGCCTATATTCATGCTGATGAAGGTGATATGTATGAGCTTTTAGGCAATTTGCTGGAAAATGCATACAAATATTGCAAACATCAGGTGCATGTTATTGCCACAAGCTCAGGAAATATGGTCAAAATCCGTGTAGAAGATGATGGTGCTGGTATTCCGACACGTGCTGAAAGCTACATTATCAAACGCGGACACCGCATTGATACCCAAGCAGAGGGGCAAGGTATCGGCCTTGCCATTGTCAGCGATATTATTATGGCTTACGAAGGTAATATCCACCTTGAACGGGGCCGTTTAGGTGGCGCAAGTTTTATTGTGGAATTACCCCGAATTTAAGCTTGTTGCTGTGATTGTAAGTACTGGAATAATTGTCGTGCTGACTTCGGTGGTTTTTCTTGTTTCGCTTCACGTTGTGCATTTCTGACCAGCTGTCTGACATGCTGAACATCAAAGTCATCAAACTCAGCGATTAATTCAGCATAGACCTCATTTTCACCTGCCAGCAATCTATCTCGCCATTGCTCGATTTGATGAAACTGTTTTACCTGGCCCTGATGCGGCTGTTTTAACTGCTGTAACTTCTGACTTATCGCTTCATGGTCGCTATCAGCTATCAGACCACCGATATACCCAACCTGACGTTTCAAAGCACCTTTACTCATTGATTGTGCGCTGATAATTGCATCATAAAGATCTTCAGATAAGTCTAATTTTTGCAAATCTTTAGCTGACAGCTCTATTAATGAACGACCAAGATCTTTTAACGCATTAAGCTCTTGTTTTACCTGTGTTTTACTTTTTTCAAATTCCCAATCAGCTGGCCACTCTGCATCCTGATCATATTCAAACTCTGACATAAATGTTATTCACCTATTATCGTCACAATAATGCGACGGCGTTGTTGATGGGTACGATGTTCCCACAAATAAATTCCTTGCCAAATGCCTAAATCACACTGTGCCCCACTTATCGGAACAGTTAGATCTGGATTGGTTAAAACCGTACGAATATGGGCACTCATATCATCCGGTCCCTCATCCTGATGCCTGAACATCGGATCGCCATCTGGCACCAAATGCTGCATAAAGGTTTCAAGATCGTGACGCACATCTGGATCAGCGTTTTCACAGAGCATTAATGAAGCACTGGTGTGTTGAACAAAGACATGACAAGTACCTGTAGACACACCAGACTCTGCAACAAGTTCTTGTATATCAGGGGTGATATTAGTGGTACCTCGTCCGGGACTTTTAAATGTTAATGTGCGCTGAAAAACCATTAGCCGAGACCTGCTTCAAAGTGCATTTTCGCTTTACCATTATCAATAATGCTCCTGACATAATCTGCGGCTTCACGCTGAGACACCATGACGCCACAATGCCAAAGTATGATGGCAGCGCCATAGACAAGACTATCGTATGCAGGACCTTTTACGCCTGATAAAGCTTGCTGACCTTCATCAAGTGTGCGTTGGGCAGTGACATCATCATCCGTTTTAACACCTCTGGTATCTTGTTCAATACCAAACTCTTCAGGATCCAGTGTGCAAGCCTGTAATTTACCGTTTAACAAACGATGATTATTTGACGGCTCACGTAATGTCGGTACTAAACCTCCCTCAAGGCCTCTGGCGATAAAAGCGGAATTATAACCAAATGCCTCAGCTAACCAGCCCAGAATGTCCGGATATTCTTTATGCACAAAACCAATACCCAAATGTGTCTGTTTTTTTGCTTTTAATGGCATAATCATTTTTTCTAATGTCGCCAGACTCGGACGTTTAATCATTTGCGTGCGTAGTGTTTGTAATGCAAATAAGGCAGGACTTGCCTGAGCCTGATCTAAATAGGCCCAGCCAATCTGATTATTCATCACGGCGTCAGACGCCTCGGCCGTCGATTTTTCAATATTGTAGCCAGCCAGTGATAAGACCTGAGCATGTGTAACACCAAACTTAGGGCCCATCTCGAACACCCCTTGTGACATGGTTGGTAAATCACAGGCAGCCAGAACGGCTGGCAAAAATGCAGTCATTGGGCAATGACGATTAAAGCCATTAAACGGGTCAGAAAAAATAAATAATTGGTCGACATCCACCGACTGGCAAATAGTCATTGACTGGCATGCTCTGAGAATACCTAAGTTTTCTTCATTGGTCTCACGCTTCATTCGCATGGCAATGAAGAATATCGCGGCTCGAACAGGATCTGCATTGCCTGACAAAATCTCCATCATCACATCAAACGCTTCTTGCTCAGTCAGGTCTTTACTGAGATGAGGTCCGGTAGCGACTTTTTTAATAGCGTCTGCAAGTGCTGTCATCATTATTCCTGTATTAACCACTGTTGTAATGTTGCTTCATCAACCACTTCAATACCAAGTGATTCTGCTTTTGTCAGCTTTGAACCAGCGTCAGCGCCAGCAACCACATAATCTGTTTTTTTCGACACACTGCCAGCGACTTTTGCGCCAAGTGCCAACAACTTTTCTTTCGCTTCACTGCGGGATAAGGTCTGTAGCGTTCCGGTTAAAACAATTGTCTTACCACTTAGCGCAGTATTGGTTTGTTTTTTCTCTTCCGTTGGCCAGTGAATACCTACGCTCAACAGACGCTCAATCACCTCACGATTATGTGATTGCTGAAAAAATGTCTCAATATGATGGGCAACTACTGGCCCTACATCTTCAATCTCCATCAAACTTTCTGAAGACGCCTGCATCAGTTCTTCCAGCGACGAGTAATGTAATGCTAGAGCGCGTGCTGTGGCTTCACCGACTTCCCGAATGCCTAATGCATAAAGAAAGCGCTGGAATCGTGTTGCTTTAGCCGCATTCAGCGCATTAACCAGGTTTTCAGCAGATTTTTGTCCCATGCGTTCCAGACTGGCGATAGTATCGACATCCAGTAAAAACAAATCTGCCACATCCTTGATATGGCCTGAATCCACAAGTTGCTCAACCAACTTATCACCCAGACCATCAATATCTAATGCTTTTCTTGAGGCAAAATGTTTAATCGCTTCTTTACGCTGTGCCGCACAAAACAAACCACCGCTACAACGAGATACCGCTTCACCCTCTTCCCGCTCCACATCCGAGCCACAAATAGGACAAGCCGTTGGCATAACAAACTCACGTGCATCATCAGGGCGCTTACTGATAATTACTTTCACGACCTCAGGAATCACATCGCCGGCTCGTCGCACAATAACGGTATCACCGATGCGGACATCTTTACGGCGTATTTCATCTTCATTGTGAAGTGTCGCATTGGACACCGTAACACCACCGACAAACACCGGTTTCAATCGAGCTACAGGCGTTAATGCCCCTGTGCGACCGACCTGAATTTCAATATCTTCAACCGTGGTCATCTCTTCCTGTGCAGGAAATTTATAGGCAATAGCCCACCGTGGCGCCCGCGACACAAAACCAAGTCGTTCCTGCAATGCGGTGTCATCAACTTTAAACACCACACCATCGATATCATATTCAAGGTTATCCCGACGCAAGGCCAGGTCATCAATATACTGCTGACAGGCTTCTAGGCCTTCTAACACTTTTAATTCAGGAGAAATACGACATCCCCAACCAGCAATCAATGTCATCGCTTCAGAATGACTGTTGGGGCGAGGCATACCTTCAATCACGCCGATACCATAGCAGTAAATTTCCAGCGGTCTGGATGCGGTAATCTTGGAATCCAGTTGTCTTAATGATCCGGCAGCTGCATTGCGAGGGTTCACGAACGGTTTTTTATTATTTGCCAACTGGGACTGGTTCAATTTTTCAAAGCCGGCCTTGGGCATAAAAATCTCACCACGAATCTCAACAACCGCTGGAATATGCTCGCCTTGCAGCTTTAATGGCACAGAATTGATAGTGCGAACATTGGCCGTCACATCCTCTCCAGTTGTACCATCACCACGGGTTGCCGCCTGAACTAAAATACCGTTCTCGTAACGAATGCTGATAGCCAGACCATCGAGTTTAGGCTCTGCAGCGTAGATTTGGGCTTTATCGGTATTTAACCAGTCACGAACACGTTTATCAAAAGCACTTAGCTCTTGCTGGTCAAAGACATTATCTAAAGACAACATCGGAATCGCATGCTGAACTTCATCAAACTTGTCCAGCGCCTGACCGCCTACGCGTTGAGTGGGCGAATCAGCAGATAATAACTGCGGATATTCGCTCTCTATCGCTTGTAGTTCACGGAATAAACGATCATATTCAGCATCCGGTACTTCGGGATTATCTAAAACGTAATACTGATAGCTGTAATGATTAAGAAGCTCACGTAACTCAGCAGCTCGCTGGGTAATATCAATTGAAATAGTCATTCGACAGGTGATCACTTTCGGCTTGGACAGACATTTGGTATTCAAATATTTTGGTTCGCATCGCTTCTACGGCATCTTCACTCACCGGCTGACGGGTTTCGTCACAGAGAATGCCGCCCAGTGACTGGGTCATATTTCTTGCTGTGTCCAGGAGATCATCAAATAAAGCTAAACCATTTACTGGTGCCGGTAACCGTGCAAAGATCAATAAGCCTGGTGTCGACATAGAAACAAATTTATCAGGCAAAAGTGTGCCAGGATCGATGATATTGGCGACACTGAATAAAGACTGCTTTCGTGAACCTTGAGTGAAACGGTGATAGATCTGCATATCACCAAAATGTAAGTCCTGTGCTTCCAGAGCCGCTTTTACGGCTTTGCCAGAAAACATCGTGCTTGACTCAGCCATAATCGTGAATGCAATAACCATATCCCAGTCTTGTGCTGGCGCAGGTTCTGGTTTAGCTTTCTTAGCTGGTTTTTCTTGTTGTTCAGTCTGGCTTAGTGGCTCTGATACCACATTATCTTCTTCTGTCAGCGCTAATGGCTCATCAAATAAATCAATGTCTATTTCGCTTGATTCTGTTTCACTAAACGATGACGTGGAAGATGGTGACTGCTCATGCAACTCTTGCTCAAAAAGCGCGTCAAAGCGTTCTTTGAACTCTTCATCTTCGTCGTTATGAAGATCCAGTTCACGCTCGAATTCACTGGCACGTTGCTGACTTTTATGATGGGCATACCAACTAGCAGCGGCAAACGCGATAAGGATAACAATGATCAGGATAATTATTTCAGACACTTAATATAATCTTTCAGTTAAGAGATAATAGTCGTTTTATTTTATTACTTCAGAGAGCAACCATGTCTACACAGCCAAGCAAACAATTAGAAACTTTCGATAATGCAACACCGGACCGCGATTATACCATTCACATCGAAACATCTGAATTTACCTGTCTGTGTCCTAAGACAGGACAACCTGATTTTGCCACAATCAAACTCGACTATGTTCCAGATGAAAAATGTGTTGAATTAAAGGCTTTCAAACTTTATATGTGGTCATACCGCGAACAGGGCGCATTCCACGAGAAAGTGACCAACACTATCCTAGATGATCTGGTGGCAGTATGTCAGCCCAGATTTATGCGTATAACAGGTATATTCAACGTGCGTGGTGGTGTCTATACCACAGTGGTCGCGGAGTATCGTAAAGAAGGCTGGGTAGCACCAGAGCCTGTCACCCTCCCTTAAATTATTATTCAGCGGCATCGGTATTGACTGATGCCGCTTTCTTAATCATCAAGCTATTAATGGTTAAGCCACTACTGCAACACTGAATGAGGCACTTATGCTAAAAATGATCCAAGGCGCACGTTACTTAATTCAGGGCTTCAGTTTAATTAATCAGCCCGGTATCAGACGCTTTGCTTATTTACCAATGCTGATAAATACCTTGTTATTCAGTGGCGCTATCTGGTTTGGTTTATCTCATTTCGAAGGCTGGCTTGAGGCACTGATGCCAAACTGGTTACCGGCATGGTTAGAAAGTGCGCTGACCTGGATCATCTGGCCACTTTTTGTGATCTTATTGGCCTTAATTGTATTTTTTACGTTTTCTATTATCGCCAATATACTCGCGGCACCGTTCAACGGTATTCTGGCAGAGATGGTTGAAAAGCAGGTTTCAGGGGCAAGCCCGCCAGATATGCCATGGACACAGGTCATTAAAGACACGCCTAAAATGGTGATGAATGAACTGCGTAAAACGGCTTATTTATTGCGTTGGATGTTGCCTTTATTATTACTCTCGTGGATTCCAGGCTTGAACCTTATCGCACCGGTTTTATGGTTTTTCTTATCAAGCTGGACTTTGGCGCTGGATTATCATGATTATCCGATGGGCAATCATTTATTGGGTTTTAAAGAACAGCGCGAAAAACTTCGTCAGCATCGCAGTCTGGCACTGGGATTTGGTTTTGCCACGCTAATCGCTACTATGATTCCTATTGTTAACTTTTTAGTCATTCCCGCAGCAGTTGCTGGCGCTACGATGTTGTATATAGAAAACCTGAAAACCTGATCAGGAAAGTCGCTGTACCAGTTCATCCAGCAAGGCTTCAATATCCCACTCACATGAGCCACAGCCTGACACAGCACCTGTTTTTCGTGAGATTGTATCGATATCGATAATACCCTGCTCAAACAAACTTTCTATCTTCGCCCTCGTGGTGCCACTGCAATCACAAATGATGTCATCCGGACGAGTTTGGCTATCATCCCCCATGTTTTACCCTTAAATTTATATAAATTTCACTATCAGATTAATCATTAACCACAACGCTGTCAGCAGCAGCATGACGGACATGATTTGATGACCTTTTTGTAATGGCAAAAAATGCTGCTGCACAAGATTGGCAAGATAAACATAAGTTAATTTTACCGAAGCTACTGCTACAGCAGTAGTAATTAACAATATCAGTGATGAAGATAATGTGATTTCGTTGTTATTGATAAAAACCGGTAGAATGCCAAGATAAAAAACAATAGCCTTATAATCGACCGCGGTTAACGTAAACCCTGCAACAAAACTCGCCCATGTGCTGTGTTTATTATGTGCTGACGAGAGAGTATCAAGTTTGCCTGCTCGCCAAAGCTGATAGCTGAATATCAGTAATATCAGCGCTGCCATTATTTGTACTAACGGCCAATATTGTTCTAACCACATTGCCACCACGGCCAGTCCAAAAATAGCTAATAACAAATACAGCAAATCTGCCAGAACGATGCCAAAACTCACCATTACACCGTGTTTCGCGCCACACGATAATGTTCTGGATACAACCAACATAACACTGGCACTCGGCAAGGCTGCCATGACAGCGAGCATTAAAAATAAGACGATAACATTAGATAAGGTCATTAGCTGATTACACTTCTATAAAAAAGCCCCGACTATTTTGTCGAGGCTTATTCATCATTCACGTTTAATTATGCTGGTTCATGGTGTGAGATTGATATGCGTACCAAACAAACCAACTAAGCCAATAATAATCAGGTAAATGGCAACAATATAATTCAGCAGACGTGGTACCAGTAGAATTAAAATGCCGGCAATCAGTGAAATCAGTGGGGTTAAAGCTAATGTCATTTGTCTCTCCTTGTCATTGGAACAATGGAGTATGCCTGTAGAGTCTATTTACTGGCAACTTCAGACTTATCATCCGCTAATAACCAGCCCTGCTCTGTTGCAAATGCAATCTTCTCACTAATCCATTGATGCAGTTCAGGAAATGTCTCTGCAATAAAGGCATGAGCAGTGTGTACTTGCGAGGCCTTTATTTGATGTAATTTCCAGGTTTTACCTTCAGCAGCAATATTCAATAAAAAAGGCAAAAGCCGATCCACCGCCTTCATCAATTTTGCTTCAGTGCTATCACCAAACTCCTGCTCATCCCAGACGGTAAGCAGGTCTTGGATACCATTACCTTGATGCTTGGCAAAGCGTTCCACACACTGTCGTTCCGCCTGATTTGCCGTATCTCTTTGCGCCGAATACAGAAACGTATCGCCGGCATCAACTTCACCTAAATCATGAACCAGCGCATATTGCAGTAATTTCGCCATATCTATATCTAACTGAAAATGCGCAGCCAAGCTCCAGCACGCCATGGCCAGATGCCAGGAATGCTCTGCAGAGTTTTCAAGACGTTCACCACCGGTAATATAACTACGACGATTAATATGCTTTAGCGCATCCAGCTCCATTAAAAAATCGGTCATCTGCTGCGTATCTGTCATATCTCTCTTCCAAGCCAACACGGTTTCATTGTTCTAGACTCACTCAACAGCATGTGCAGCCAATTTTTTTGCTGCATTTAAATCAGTTTTGCCTGTACCCAGTTTGGGGATCTCCTCTACATAGAGCAGTTTGCTGGGCTGCATTAACGGTGATAATTGTTCACTGATCGCCTGTTTTATCTCAGACTCCGCTTGTTCCTGGGTGTATAGCAACACGACTTTTTCACCTTTTTTATCATCGGCGACCGTGGTGGCTAGTATTTCCACCTCTTCGTTGATATATGGCTTTAGTGCTGATTCGATGGCACCAAGGCTAATCATTTCTCCACCGACCTTAGCGAAACGAGAATAACGATCCACAATCACCAGGAAACCATCTTCATCAAGATGCCCTTTATCACCAGTGTGATACCAACGTACGCCATCCTGCTCAGTAATCACTGCTTCAGTCTTTTCAGGATCATTAAGATAAGCCATCATCACTTGATTACCGCCAATCAGAATTAAACCATCTTCACCCGCTGCTAAATCTTCAAATGTATCAGGATTAACAATTCTGAAACGTGTACCAGGCAGAGGCATGCCGACGGTACCCAACTTACTGCCCACCTGTGTTGTTAGAGTATCAGGCGCCAGCTTATCTGGAATATTCACACTTGCCACGGGTGTAGTTTCCGTTGCACCGTAACCTTCGTAGATGGTTTTATTAAATTTAATTTTAAAGCTGTCACGCACATCTGGATTCAGTTTTTCAGCACCGGAGACAACAATACGTAAAGACTCCAACATTAACGGTTCCACTTTACGGTTACGCACATACATACGAAGAAATGTTGATGTACCACACAGAATCGTGCCACGGAAAGTCGCGATGCCTTTGGCAATATTTCTGACATCGGTTGGGTCCGGGTGACAAATCACTGGTAGTGACTCGACCAGTGGTAATAAGGTGGTCACGGTTAAGCCAAAAGCATGAAACAGCGGCAAAACAGACATAACCACATCATCACGTTCTGTATTAAGAACATCCGCTACCTGTTTGATATTACTGATAATATTTCGGTGCGACAGTAAGACACCTTTCGGCGACCCTTCACTGCCGGATGAAAATAGAATCACCGCAGGATCTTCAGCTTTTACCGCGGTCATATAACGCGCTTTGATAACTTCCAGCGGCATTAAACGGACAAAAATCATCATGCTGATGAAGTCACGCTTTTTAATATTCTGACGTAAATCTTCCATATAGAGCAGATTTTTCGCCTTATCTATAAGGCTCGCATCAAACCCTTTATTGCTGAGTTTTTCCACAAATTTTCTGGAAGTAATAATCGTGTTGATATCAGCTTTTTGGATGGCTGCAGCCACCGCCTCAGCTGAGGCGGTAAAGTTGAGATTGACCAGCGTTTTTCCCTTCAACAAACTGGCAATATTGGCAATAATCCCTGCACTGGAGCTTGGCATTAAAATGCCGATATTTTGATGGCAGTCAGTAGGAATCTGTTTAGAAAATAAAATCGATGCGCTCAACATCCTATGACCACTCATTGCAGAGCCTATGATGTCAGCGGCGGCCATTTCACTACCCTGACGTTTTAAACCTTTGATAATGGCTTCAGGTAATGGCTCCAAGGTTTCGGTATAACTCGTCCAGGCATCTACTGAGAGCTGCAAAACAGCTTGTTTCACCGCAACCCGATCTGAATTAATGGCGAGTGGTTCGCCAAAAGCCACAATTAAATCTGAAAAAGACTGTTTACTGCGCAGTGTTTTTAAACGATCACTTGAGCGGGAAAAACGACTTCCCCATAAACCACGCAGATAAAAAGGCACAATCACCGCATTGGCATTCGCTGCAGCGACTTCAAAGCCACGCTGAAACTCGCCCAAATGACCATTACGACTGATCGCGCCTTCCGGGAATAAACACACGACTTCACCGTTATTTAAACTTTCCCGTACCGCATCAAGTGCTTGTTTACTGCCCCCTGTACCAACAGGAATAATATTAAAGAACTCAAAGATAAAACGCAGATACCAGCGTTCATATATCGATTTTGCCATGACAAAGCGAAGCGGACGTGGGCTTGCCATTTGTACAATCGCCCAGTCTATCCAGCTGATATGGTTACCCAGCATCAATACACCACCACTGGCAGGAATACGTTCCATATTGAGTACTGTCAGACGGTAACGTAATGAAAACACCAATGAGACAACAAGACGTGCCAGTGACTGAGGTAACTGCGTAATAGTGTAGACAGCACCAATTAGAGCCACCGCCAACAAAATGGCAAAAATGCCCAGACTGTTCATACCCGCATAAGCAGCTAGCATCGTCAGGATCAGAAATGACAACATGGCAATGTTTTGCACAAAGTTATTCCCTGCCAGGATACGTCCCATCTGACCCGCTTTGGCATGATATTGAATCAAAGCATTCAGTGGCACCAGATAAAGTCCACCAAATACCCCGAGTAAAAAGAAGTTAATGGCCTGTAAAAATGGCGTGATAGCAAAGCTGACAAAGGCGACTGTTAATGCAACCCCCATTGCACCCACTGGAATAAGCCCGGTTTCAATATAATTTGACGATACTTTACCGGCCATAAATGCCCCAATCACAATCCCGATACCGGCAAAAGCCATCGTGCCTTGAATAATAATGGTGTTGTCAATGCCAGCAATATCTTTAGCAAAAGCCGGAAAGGTAGCCAGCATAACCTGACATAAAGACCAGAACACAGCCAGACCAATCACCGATCGAAAGATCACCTGGTTACTGGACAACTCTTTCATAATAGTAATGGCGGAACGACCACTAAGATAAGCTTTTGTATCGAATTCATGCTCTTTTCTGATGCTAGATTTTTGCTCGAGCTTTAATGTCGCGAACCACTCTATTGTGGATAAAAGCACTAAAATCCAGCCCAGCGAGGCAATCAACGGCAAAATATCCTCAGGCTGACGATAATAATGATTGCTCAATAAAGACTCGAAGCCAAAACTAAATGCCAGTGTCCCCAGCAAAATTGCTGTTGTCGTCACCGCCTGAATCACACCATTGCCTGAGGCAAGCTGTTTTACACCGACCAGTTCTTTTATATAGCCATACTTGGCTGGAGAATAAATCGCACTTTGAATAGACAATGCCAGTGTCATTAAAAAGGCAGCCCAGAACCAGCCTAGATAATAAAAAATCGTAATCAAAACAGTGGCAACGATGGCGGATAAGGCGCTGTATTGCATCACTTTATTTTTAGGATATTTATCAGAAAGAAACGATGATGGGGTCATCATCAGTATAAACGGTAACAGGATTAAGGCATTGACCAATGCTGAGAGCATGATTTGCACATCACCGTCATAGGTTTTAAAAATAGTGTTTTGTATCAGTATTTTATGCCCAAGATCGACAAAGGCATTCAAAAAAGCAATCAAACTGAATAATAAGAATCCTTTGATGGCAAATAACGCTCGCATGCACAGTCCTTTTGGTGAATCATCAATGACAGCCAACACGATACAACAGCCATTTACTATTAGGGAAGTGCAGCAGTTAGATCCTGCCACTAGATAAACGATAGTTAGCTGAGAGAGTATCGTTTATCACTTTGTTGAAAAACTGATTGAAAAAACGCAAATTGGCGGAGAAAAAATGACCGAACTCAGGACTTTGTTTATCGTGATAAACGCCATATCTTTTTGTTATTAATTAGCTATTTTGCTGCCTGGGGCGTGGCTGCCCGCTGGTTAAAGTGTTAAGTAAAGTGTTTGTCATGAGTCAGGAGAACCGGCTTTGGTGTTGTTTGCGTATCATGGCACCTACTTTTGTCTCGCCTTCCCCACTGGCTGTATTTTAATTGTCGCCACCTATGGTTATTTTGATCTTAAAAGTCCGCGTAAATAAAACAAACCAACTGCGTTGCTAATACTAAATTAACCATTTTCATAGCGACCGTTAAAACTGACAAAATTAGTTTTTACAGGCCGATGGAATAGCATTAAACTTGTCGCGCTTGTCTGAACGATGGCTGAAATGTTCAAAGCAGAAGTAGTAAGGTCCCACATCTCGATTTGTCTATTAGCAAATTCCAATTTTGGCATCACTTCTGTGATAACAATGCTGTCTCACAGCGATCATATTTTGTGGCTATGTGATCGGGAACAAATTGCCTGACTTTAGCTCTACACACCATTGATTCAGTCAATATTTAAGTACTGTTCTCACAGTAGCGCTAATGCGTTTGCTCTGAAAACAGATCTTAAAATTTAAAAATTTGGAGCAACCCATGAACGCTTGGTATTTCCTCTGCTTTTTATCGGCGGTGTCGGTATTTATTGCTTTTGCTAATCAATATCTACTGAGGTTGCAAACGACTATTGCTATCACCACTGGCTCAGTAGCCATGTCACTTCTGTTGATGGCATTAATTAAATTTGGTGGTAATGATCTGGCTGCATCCATCAGCGAAGCGTTTCAGGGATTAAACTTTAACCTTTTGTTATTAAAAGGGATGTTAGGCTTTCTTCTGTTTGCTGGCGCCCTGGAAATTGACTTACATCTGCTTCGTCAGCAACGCTGGGAAATCACCATCATGGCGTTGTTCTCCACCCTACTTTCTACCGTATTGATTGGCTATGCCAGTTTCTGGGTATTAGGTCTTTTGGGCTGGAACCTGCCATTAATTTATTGCATGTTATTCGGCGCATTAATCAGCCCGACGGATCCGATAGCCGTACTCGCGATTATCAAAAAGATGAACGCACCTGAAAAAATATCTGTGCAGGTAGAAGGTGAATCGCTGTTTAACGACGGTGTCGGTCTGGTCGTTTTTACCACTATCTTTGCTTTAGCGTTCTCAGGTGCTGAACCTACCTTTTCTGGGGTAGCAGAGCTGTTTTTGGTGGATGCGGTTGGCGGTATCGTATTTGGCGCTGTGCTGGCCTTTGTAGCTCACTGGTGTATCTGTCGTAGTAATGATTCCAGTATTGAACTGCTAATTACTTTATGTATTCCAAGTGCAGGTTATGCATTAGCCAATGTGATTGATGTCTCAGGACCTCTAGCCATGGTGGTGAGTGGTATTGTTATCGGCAATATCACCCGTACCGTCGGTTTCTCGGAACATAGTCAGTTTACCTTGTCACACTTCTGGCACACGGTAGATGCATTCCTAAATGCGCTTCTTTTTCTGTTAATCGGCCTGATGTTAGTAATTCTGCCAGTTAGCTGGACAGAAATCGGCCTGGGACTGGTGATGATTCCTTTGGTTCTTCTGGCCCGTTTTGCTAGCGTCGCTGTTCCTTATATTGGTTTTAAACGCTTCAGAACCTACGACGCACACGCTATTAAAATCCTGACTTGGGGAGGCTTGCGTGGCGGTCTGGCACTGGCCATGGCAGCCTCTATTCCAAAAGAAGTTTTATTTGTAAATGGTGTCGATTACCACACCCTATTATTGATGATGACCTATGTTGTGGTGATTTTCTCAATCGTTGTTCAGGGTTCAACCATTGCACCACTGATTAAACGTAGTATTGAAGCTCAGAAATCAGCATAGAGAAATAAACGGCATGGCTAACATGTCATGTCGTTTTTTCTGACTGCAGCCATCTCATTTTTTCTGACACCATGCTTTCATATAATCAATAAATGCCCGGGCTTTGCTCGATAAATACATAGTGGGCAAATACATCGCATAGATATTTGCCCCCGGCGTTTCATACTCTTCCAGCACCGCTTCTAACTGTCCTGATGCGATAGCTTTATCGACGGTATAGGACGTCAACATAATGACCCCCATGCCACCAATAGCGGCTTCCAACATCGCATCGGTGTTATTGACATTAAACCGCCCTTTGACCTCAACCGTTTCTATTTCCGTGTTTTTTTCAAAAATCCAATGGTTATAAGTCGGATTGGGGGTATAAACAATGGCTTGATGCGCTGCCAAATCTGCCGGTACCTTTGGTTTGCCAAACTTCTGCCAATACGCGGGTGATGCACAAACAACGCGATGTGTTGTGCTAAGGAGTTTAGCCACATACAGTGGTGGCGGCTCTCGAGTTAAACGAATAGCAATATCGTAACCTTCATCGGCCAAATCAACCGTTCTGTCACTAACATCCATTTCAACAGACACTTCAGGATATTCATCAAGAAAACCTGGAATCGCTTCAGCCACCTGATGTGATCCAAAGGTAACCGGTGCTGTAATGCGTAATAAACCACGGGGTGTATCGTTTAAATACGTCACTGCCGCCTCAGCTTCATGGGCTACCGATATTACTTTACGGCAATGGTGATAAAAAATACGGCCTTCTTCAGTCAGGCTTAAGCGACGTGTTGATCGGAATAACAGTCTTGCTCCGAGTTCTTTTTCCAATGCTGTAATTCTTTTGCTTACTACAGGTGTTGAAATACCTAGTTGTTTTGCTGCAGCAGTAAATCCACCTGCATCAATTACAGCGCCAAAGATCACCATATCATCCAGCGATTGCATAATCATTCCCAAATATTCAGAAACAATAATTTTCTAAAAACAGCAATTATAGATTTATAGGAAAAAGTTACAATAACTCCACTATAAAAAAGGATCGTGTGATGGATACAAAAAATATGAGCTGGGGGATTGTGATGCTGCTTGCTGCCACACTTTCATGGGGTGGAATGTTTCCTATCGCTAAGCCTGCTTTAGAGATTATTGATCCCTACTACATCACGCTGATTCGTTATGGAATTGCTGCTGTGCTTTTTGTCGTCATCTTATGGTGTGTTGAAGGCAAACAAGCATTTCGGCTTCATAACAGATTATTACCATTACTTTTTCTCGGTACATTAGGGTTTGCAGGATTCAATCTGCTGGCGTTTAGCGGACTCACACACTCTAAACCAGAACATGGCGCCGTCATTATTACCATGATGCCGATGATAACGGTTTTACTTAGCTGGTTTCTAAAAGGCCATAAACCCCATACCTTTACCTTAGTGACAATTATGGCTGCATTTCTTGGTGTGTTTTTAGTGATAACAAGTGGTCACCCACAACAAGCCTTTGCTGGGGGTAAGTTGGAATGGGATTTGTTATTCCTGAGCGGTGCTATCTGCTGGGTCGCTTATACGATGGGAGCAGAACGCTTCCCAGACTGGTCTCCACTTCGTTACACCACCATTACCTGTGTATTGGGTGCCATTGCCATCGGTATCATCACGTTTGTACTCACCATAAATCATGATATTCATACACCCACCCTGGCAACACTTGGTGAGCTTCATTGGACCATCGCTTATTTGGTCATTATGGGGGCATTAATTGCCGTCTTAAGCTGGAATGCGGGCATTAAATTACTCGGTCCCGTAAATGGTGTTTTATTTATTAATTTTGTCCCTATTACCGCATTTACCATTGGGGTAATCAATGGTCGCTCATTTAGTCATGCAGAAATACTTGGAGCAGCCATCGTGATAACGGCATTAATTTCAAACAATCTGTTTTTACGCTACAGGCAACAAATGACACTCGTTAAGAGTTAGCCATATCGAGTTAGCATCTCCTGTTGAGAAGACTGTTTGAGCAGATCCATGAAGTGTTTAAAAAATGGTTGAAAATCAGAAAATATGGCTTTGTTTTTGTTTTCAGCCATCACATCACTGAGTAACTTCAAGCCCAGTGCAAATGACGCCGCAGACTCTGTAGTAAAGTCTCCCCGCTTTTGCAGGCATTCAGCCATCATCAATAACTCATCCTGACTATCGATATGAAATGACAGCGGTGAGGCAACATAGATATTTGTTTCTTGATTCGTCACAGATTGTAATGTGACCCTCATCGGCTTTTTCATTAGCAATGACTCCTCTTGGCAAAAATGGATAACGACGAGCCAGTTACAGTCAGCATGGAAGGCGTCTCATCGTTGCCAAAGAGTATTACTGATATAAAGTTAAAGCTGAGTTAATGAGCGTGTAAAACTATGCAAAGATATGACAATGAAATTCAACCCAATAGCATACGCAGCTACCGGGTTGAATTATTAAACTTATTTTGCTTCTTTTTTAAGGCGTTCCGCTTCAGCTTTAATCATCGCCTCTAACTCACCGATATGAGCTTGTACTCGTTTAGCACCGATTTCACCGCCTTGGCGCATCAGCTGAGGCATCAATTTAATCGCTTTTTGCCCTGTTTTACTGCCATAAAAATCACGGATATCTTTTAACTCTTGTGCGGTAAACGCGTCGGCATAAATTCGAATAATGTCAGGCTTTAAGCTTTCATAACTCATATACTTTTTGAAAAACGTCAACATCACCGAACGAAATGGCGCCAATGATGGGTTATTGTTAATTTGCACATCCAGCATCTGTTCCATTGACTGCTCTAATGCTGACTTCATGCCGACCGCTTCCATCAGTTCAGCCGCTTCTTTTTCTGATGCCGTATCAGCGAGGGTTATCTGACTGGCAGCTAACAGTAATGCCAGAGCAAAAAATTGAATAAATTTCATTTCATCTCCATAGGGTATTAAAAATAAATGTTGGTCTAATCAAATAAGGTAGGTCGAGCAGGATTACACACAAACTCCCAAGCATGATGAATATCAGTGGCAATCACTCTCCCTTTGGATAAGGGTGGCAAATCATCAATCGAAAAATAGCCCACATCATCCGTTTCCATCCCAGCTTTTATTTCTTGCTCCGGCAGCGCTTCACATAAGAAAAAAAGCTTGTAAAAATCACGGATATCCGGTGTATATTCACCTTTAGCTTTATGTCTGACTGCATATAAATGTGACGCTTTGACAATAATTCCGGCCTCTTCAAACACTTCTTTTTCGGTATTCTCAGCTGCCGATAGACCTAAATCAGCATAACCACCGGGTAAACTCCACAAACCGTCAATCTTTTCTTTCACTAGTAATACACGTTTATCTTTGAATACGACGCCTCTAACATCAATTTTTGGTGTAATGTAACCGCCATCATCGACATCAGGGCGAAATAAATTTTCAATCGCGGTTAAGGGTGTATTAGCTAATGAAGCCAACAGTTGCTGAGCTAGTGTTGAAATATCCTGATAGCGTTCAAGATCATATTCGTTATGACTAAATTCACGTCCTGTCTCTGCAATAGCATGTATGCGCTTTACCGCTTGCAGCCAAATGTTTTCCATTTTTTCTTCCTCGCATCATAAGAGTTTAACGTCGATACGACTCATTTCTTTTTAGCCACCAGAAGGTATACCAAAAACAAATACGCTAAAACACATTATCGAAATCAACGCAAAAAAACGACTTTGCCAGGTCTGTTTTTGCTGATGCGCAACAATAGAAGCCACCAGACTTTGCAGAAAATAAAATAATGCAAACGCACGAGAAGCATAAGCAATGATTTCATTCACATTGGTTGCCCAGGTAAGCATGATCGTGACAACCATAATAATCAGATAAACATATCGAATAGATAGCTTGTGCTGCACAATATCCTGCAGCAAACCACCGGCACCTGAGGTATCGGCAACCGCGGCGCTGAACTGACTACCCACAGCAGCAATAGAAATTAATATTGGCAAAACCACAGCAACAGGTAGCATGATGTTAGTGATAGCTGTCACATCGGCATCCAGTCCGGAGTGGAATAGCACGGTCGACAGACTGATAAACAACACATAAATCACGGCAGAGATAATTTGAGCCCTACGCATGGTTTGAATTCTTTCATCTGCTGAATGCTCATCTTGCAAATAACGTGAAGTTTCGAAGCCCTGAACCACGATCAATAAGCCCAGTAATACCCGAAAGTCATGCAGATTTATCTCTGAGGACATATCAGGTAACCGCCACTCGCCGCCCAGAAGTAAATGTATATTGTATGCACATAATGCAAACAGAAGCCCGACAATCATTCCCAGGTTTAGACTCACAGCATAGGTTTCGATTTTCTCCAACTCGTCTAACCCACGCCACATGCCAATACCGCCAATCGCTACTAACAGAGCCGTGGTAATGATATTGGCATAAACATCACCACTTACACCAACAGCATTTAATACAAAAGCAGCAAGCAACTGTAAATAATAAGTCACGGAAATAAAGTAGGCGACAGCCAGTACAATTCTCGACAAAAAAGCAACGTTTTGTGCGGTTCCCTGCTGATGTTCTATCGGTTCAAAGTGACGAATATTAAAACGAATAGCATGTCCAACGGCACAAGCTATAAGCAATAATGCCACAATACATAAGACAGCATAGTTGCCTACCGTATTTGCCAGTAGTGGTGCGCTAATAAGGAAACCACTCCCCATGATGGATGCCAGCGGCGTGACTGTTGCTTTCCATGATGAGGACTGCTTTAAGCGTTTAGAAAAAGCCAGATAAGCTGCTACAGCTAAGGCAATAACAATAATGACAGTATTCAAAACTACTGAAGACTGCATTTATGGGCGTTCAGCAAACTGAGGGACGTCATCACAAATTTGATGCCAAGATGCTTTTGAACTCACAAAGATATGGGCTTGTGGTTTGATATCGACTGCCGTATCGAGTGTGCCTAAACGTAACCGTATAATTTCAGGCATGGTGCTACGTTTACTATAAAGCTGTGAACCACAGAGCTGACAAAACACCCGGAAAACACCCGGTGAAGATTCATATTCGGCTATCGCCTTTTCGCCAGTGTTAAGGTGAAACTTGTTACTCTCTACAGCCGCATTAATCGCATAAGCAGAGCCACTGGCTTTTCGACAATTTTGGCAATGACAGATCATCGTGGGTCCGAGTTCACTATCAATCTCATACTGAACAGACTGACACAAACAACTGCCTTTCAACATACCTACCTCATAACAAATGTGAATAATGGCAACTATAATTTCACGTTAACCATGAATGACTGTGGTCATTCTTAAGAAAGCTTACACGATCATCCCCTTTTTCTGAATGTGCGATTTTCAATAATTCTTAATTGGTATGGATATATTTCGTATTTCATCACTCCAACACACAATCCTTCTTACTTTTTGGTTTCAAAAGGAGATATGTATGATGAGATTGATTGTCACCTTATGTGTGACTGTTTTGTTTATGCCTCTGGTACAAGCCGATGTCGCAGAAACAAAGTTAGAGAACGAGGCATTACAGATAGATCATCAAACCTTCAGGCAAGAAGTGGTTCGTTATGTGCGTAGCATAGCCATGGAAAATGAAGATAATTCAACCAAAACAGCACTCACTCAATTAGAAAAAGAATGGAATAACCATTATCAGCAAACGCATTGGCGTGTTCACATTGTCAGTTATCACGAAGGTAACGTGTTGGGTGAAGGAGATGCATCGGGAGCCTCACTGACAGAAACACTGCAGCAAGCCACACAAGCATCGTTAGCCGATACGGTTATCACGTCTAAAACCGATCTGAATGACTATTATTTCAAAGTGAGTTTCGACTATCACCCAGATCACGTTTATGCCATGGTAAATAATGAAGACAACGCTTATGAAGTTCAGGGCGATCGTGTCATCGTTCGTCATGTAGATAGAGAACGCATTGAGAATCAAATAAAGCAAAGTAAAGCGTATTTATTACGTGCCATTAATAATGACTATTCCGGTATTTTCAAGTTTTATGACGCCGAGCATGATACATCTGAGAAACTGCTGCGAACGACTTACTCAGCGACAACGTTAAATACACTAATACGTCTAAATCAACACCAGAAAGATATCGAGTTGCAATCCTACTTTGAAGGCATGGCACAGTTTCTACTCGACAGACAGTTAACATCAGGCCCCAATGCAGGCGGATTTGATTATGGTGTCGATCCTGAAACTAATGAAGAAACCTGTCGTATTGTTGTTGGTACCACATCTAAAACGATCTTTACCCTGTTGTTGCTTCACAATATGACACCTGATGAGGAGAAATACCTGCAATCCGCGCAATCGGCTGGCAATTGGCTACTAAAGATGATCAATGATGACGGCACTGTGACACCGGTTGCTCAATGCGAAGATGATAAGTGGAGCTACAACAACAAACAGTCCATTCTTTATTCCGGTCAGGTGGTATCTGCCCTCTCTCGTCTCTACGCCATAACTAAGGACCAACGCTATTTAGAGGGTGCCAAACAAGTGGCCAGCCAGTTAATTCGTGAGGTCGGCCTGCATGGCGCACTGGTCGGCGATGAATATCGTCCGGCTAATTCCATATCATCCAGTTGGATAATGATGGCTTTAATCGATCTGGCTAAAGTTGATCCCACGCCCGTTTACATAAAAACTATTTTACAAATTGGCGACGTACTATTAGAGCGACAGATCAACCAGCCTGACGATGCCTATAATCATGGTCGCTACCTCGATGCCATGACAACCAGCGGTAATGGCTGGATCAATGAAGTCATAGGAGAAATGGTACCTTTCTGTGAACAACAGAAATTAGGTGACTGTGATCAGTATCGTGATGCTATGCGTAAAACCAGTCGCTGGTTATTACAAAACACCTATAACGAAAACAATACCTACAATATTACTAATCCCAAACAGGCTATAGGTGGTTTTATCAATAACTTCAGTAGCCAGAAAGTAAGAACGGACGCCGTTTGCCATGGCTTAAACGGCTTATTAAGTATGTTGGACAACGAGCCTGATGATAAAGATGTTTTTATCGATTTACCTGAACGTCCACTAACAGAACTGTTACCGCTATTACGCGCTGGTGAATATAATTAATGGGCCAATAGCCTGCGCAGGTCAATCAAATACTGGCCGCCTTTATATAACTATCCCACTATGTCACACATAAAAAAAGCAGATGTTAAACATCTGCTTTTTTATTGTTAAGGATTATGTAAATCCCGCTCATTTTGCGGTGGCGGAGTCCATTGATAAATCCAGGTTTCCGTTAGAGGCTGACCTCCGGCTTCAAGGTAAACTCGCAGATTGATGGGATCTGTACTGTTATCGGGTGGCACCACATCAAACATGGCCCGGTATCCATCAATTGCATGCTGAGGCCGAGCTGAGGTAATTTCCACTTTACCCGCAGAAGTCGTAATGACAGGTTTCACTTGGGCATCATCAGCTAGCATTGGCAAACTGCCACCGGCAAAATCGATGACAAATCGTTTACTGTAATACTGACGGTGTTGACCTATTACGCCACCAATGCCGGTAAACGTATCTACCACTTTGGCACGTTCAGGTTCAACTGGCGGCACACCACCCCAATACATTTTATAGCTATAAAGTAATTCCTCACCTGGTTTCACAGGTTTGTCAGGGTTCCAGAAAGCCACAATATTATCGAAGGTTTCATCCAGGGTCGGGATCTCAACTAACTGCACTGAACCTTTCCCCCAATTGCCTTCCGGCTCAATCCATAGACTGGGTCTGCGGTCATAAAACACCCCATCATCCTGATAGTGATCAAATTTGCGATCACGTTGCATCAGGCCAAATCCTTGTGGATTATTGTCGGCATAGGCATTAAATCTCAGATTACGAGGATTTGTCAGCGGACGCCAAATCCACTCGCCATTGCCCATATGAACTGATAAGCCATCGGAGTCATGAATTTCAGGTCGCCAGTCCCAGTCTGTGCGTTTATCGTTCTCACCGATCATGTACATACTGGTTAACGGTGCGATACCTAAACGTTCAATTGCTTTACGCGGATACAGTGCTGCATCCACTTTCACTTTCAGTCGGTCACCTGGTTGAATATCAAAACGATAGGCCCCAGTTACACTTTCAGAATCCAGAAGTGCGTAGACAGTGGTGATATCACTGCCCGGCTTTGGCTGCTCCAACCAGAAATGGGTAAACATCGGAAATTCTTCAGGTCGAGGCATCGCCGTATCCACCGCCAATCCACGTGCAGATAAACCGTACTGCATTTCTTTACCCACAGCACGGAAGTAGCTGGCCCCCAGGAAAGCAATCACGTCCCGTTTCCAGTCAGTATGGAATTGCATTCTAAATCCGGCGTAACCTAAGTCTTCAGGTAATGTCTTACCATCAATTCCTGTTTTGCCGTAATCAAACATTTTAGATGAGTACTCAATCGGCATTGTTTTACCATCTTTTAGCTCTGAGATATGTACTGGCGTATCAAAATACAGACCTAAATGAAAAAGCTCCGCACGAAACTCACTATCATCATTTCGCCAAAGTGCCTTATCTTTTTTAAACTGTAATTGCTGATAATCATCCCAGCTCATACCTTTAATGCTTTTGGGTAACTCGCCCTTGTGGCTGATATAGGCTTTTTCAGATAATGCTCTGGCATAGCCTTTTAACCAGGCATAGCTAAATTTCTCACCTGCCGGTGGCGACACAGGATCAGTAATGGCATAACTGAGCTGACTGGTGGCCAGGCCGATAGCGAATGCACAACCAATAGCAATATGCCTTAGCAAGCTAGATGATGTACTGACATGACTCAAACTAGGTTTATCATTTTTCTTAAGGATTAGGTTCAATTCCATAAACTCACTCTGATTAAAATACTTGCTGACAAACATGCAAATTGATTGCTGTCGACTATTTTTACCGGGCCGAAAGCTCTATATAGTTAGATAATTCAATAAGGTTGCCATCTGGATCATAAAGATAAACAGATTCAATAGCGCCCTGAGCACCTGTCCTCATCACCGGACCATCAATAATTTTTACCTGTTTATGATTAAGTTCAGCAATAACACTGGTTAAGGGTGTTTCTACGATGAAACATAAGTCAGCACTTCCAGTCCTGACATATTGTGCTTTGGGTTCGAACTCTTTACCACGCTCATGCAGATTAATTTTTTGACTACCAAATAATAACGCAACACGATTCTCTGCTAAGACGATTTTTTCCATTCCTAAAATATGACAATAGAAATCAACCGTGTCGTTAATCGAGTTAACCGTTAAAACAAGGTGGTCCAGTGACTTAATATGCATAATTGGTATCCATAAAAATGGCCTCACATAATCAAATACTATTTATTATGTGAGGCCAATAGTTCTACTGAGCGCTTTTATGCCGCGTTGAGGGTATATTCCAACTCGATATCGGCATTAAATAACTTACTCACAGGACAACCGAATTTAGTTTCATGAGCTATACGATCAAATTCTTTTTCATCAATACCTTTCACATTAGCGGTAAGAGATAATTTTGATCGGCTAATACGAAAGCCATCACCGTCTTCATCGAGAAAGATAGATACGTCGGTTTTTAAATCACCGTCTTTGTAGCCTTCTCCTTCCAATGCAAAAGAGAGCGCCATGGTGAAGCAGGCCGCATGGGCCGCTGCAAGGAGTTCTTCGGGATTGGTGCCTTTGCCACCCTCAAATCGACTAGTAAAACCATAAGGATGATCCTTGAGTGCCGGCGTTTCAGTGCTGACGCTGGCTTCTCCTTTTTTGCCGAGGCTTTTATAGATGGCCGAACCAGTCTTCACAATACTCATACTGTCTCCTTTTTGAGTTCAAAAAATAAGGATTAACCTTAACGATATTCAAACGACTTCACGTTGTCTTAATTGAATATCTGTATTAGTTGACAGTCATACTGCTGTGAATAGTTCCTGAATTTACTTTCTTTCTATCTGACAATTATTTCGACCCTGCCCTTTGGCTTCATACAAAGCTTTATCGGCACGGGTAAAAACATCCTCAATGGTGTCGCCTTTTTCAAAGGTCGCTAAACCGGCGGATGTTGTTATCGGAACAGAGATACCATTATGTTGGAATTTCGTGTTTTCGATTGTCTGACGAATTTTATTCGCCATCTCCAACCCTTGCTCTAAATTAATTTCAGGAAACAAACCAACAAATTCTTCTCCCCCAAAGCGCGCGATAAAATCCGCCTGGCGTGTGGAGTCTTTAAAAATGCGAGCGATGGTTTTTAACACGACATCCCCTGCACTATGGCCAAACTTGTCATTTACCGCTTTAAAGTAGTCAACATCCCACACCACCATGGTTAGGGGTTTTTGGTAACGAGCCCAGCGGCTGTATTCCGTCTGTAGCACTTCAGTTAAAGCCTGACGGTTCCATATTCCGGTTAAGGGATCTTTCATTGCCAACGCACGGGCCTTACTGGTAGCCAGTCGGAGTTCGTTTGCTTCAGACTCCATTTCATGCAGACGCTGTGTTAACGCTTCAATCTGCTTTTGAGACTCAGCAAAGCGGGTATTATCGGCTTGCTGATAATTAGTAATCTGCTCATTGAGGTGATCCAGACGTTGACTAAGCACAGACTTTATTTCGACAAAATCCGCCGCACCTTCCATATCCGTCCTTAACTCAACCATGGTCTGCTCAACATCTCCGGCCAATTTGTGCCTTTGTTCAAAAGCAGAGAGGTCTTGCTTAACCACTTCATACAGATATTTATCCAGCGAGGTAATTTTCTTTGTTAAGTCTCGCAGAAATTTTTCATATTCTTTTTTTTCTGCCATGGCAGATGAGCTGAGCTCACTGACCAGATCCGCAATAGAAGATATGGTTTCAGGCACATCTTCCGTTTTGAGGCCATCATGTATTTTTAATCTTAATTGCGATGCTTTTGAACTCAACTCTGTCGGTAGTGATAGCCTCTCCAGTAATACGGTCAGTAATATCTGTGGAGTAAAGTCATCTTTTCGTGATTCATGAATAAAATCTGGCTTATCGTCATCATTGCTTTCCTGCTCTGATAAGTCAGTCTCTACAACAGTGTAAGAGGACTTTGTCTGTTTCAGCGGTAAAAACTGTGAAAAAAAACCATTTCGGTCTTTTGCTTTTTTTGCTGAAAAACTTTCTTCGATTAGATGGGCGATTTCATCAAGAATCTCTGATAATTGTTTATCAGAACTTTTTTCAGCACGTTTGCGGAGTTTATCAAACTGTTTTTTTTGCGTTTTCGGCCAACTGATTTTATCGATCAACGCTATAAGCAGTTGAGCAATATCCGATTTAGATGCTTTTTTGGCATCCATGGCCGTGATTGCAGATTCAATCTCCGCAAGAATTTTTTCCACCTCTGCTTTATCGGTGACAGAGGCACGAAGATTTTTTCTAAGTGCATCAAGGTGCGGATCAAGACAACCATCGATGCCATTGGCAGCCAATGCTAAACGGGAAAGACCACGTTCCAATAACTGTTCGTATAACTTTTGCTGCTCAAGTTCATGACTAAGTTCGATGAATTGCTCACGCCACTTTTCCGCTGTCTTGGGACTAGACTTATCACTCATCAAAAAGACCTTTACCTGATTCGTAAGCTATTTGCCCATACTAATCACAGCTTAACTTGTACACAAGCATAATAATATTACTTTATGTTCTGGCTTTGTTTAGAACAGTGGCTAGATATATGACAACCAAGGTATTGATCATCAATAACAGTGAGCTTAATAAAGTAACTTTTTGGTAGAGTTCGTAAAGTTCAAAAGGTAAATATACAACACTGCTGACTAAAGCCAGCCACTCCGTCCAGCGATACTGATGCCATAAACCATAAGCTTCAACAAAGCGGATAAAACTATAAAGCAACGCTGCGATTGTCACTATAATCAATTTCGTATTGTTAATATCCGCCAGTGCCTGTAACAGATGCCCCGGATAATAACTGGCTGGGTTAAGATGAAGATGATCAATAAGCTTTTCAGCCAATTGCTGAAGATTTTGGCCCATTAACTCATGTAGTCCGAGGCTTATCAATAAGGCTATCGTCCCCTTTGATGCCTCCATTATCGCTATTAAACGTAAGCCAGCTGTTGACCTATTCATTCATTTTCCTTTCATTGATTTAGGCTTTTTACTTGCTTAGACTAACTACTCACCGCAATGAGTAATGTCACTTGTCATCAATATTAAAACTTCTCTTTCTTACAGTTTCAGTTTTTGTGATGGTTCTACCCTGTTCTGCTGACCAGGTAAAACAACTCACAGGGAAAAATGTGCTTGTTTTATTCAAACAACATGATTCTCTGTCGAAAAAGATTGCTGATTATTATCTCCAAAAGCGTGCTGTACCGAAGTCACAACTTGTCGGCATAAAACTAAGCACAGCAAACAATAGCACGATAAGTCCCAGCCAATTCGCCGATATTCAACAACAAATTAAACCGTATTTAACTGACCAGATAAAAGTGTTACTGCTGACCTGGCATGCTCCGTATCGTGTTGGCTGTATGTCTATCACCAGTGCATTTAGCTTAGGCTTTGACGAAAAATATTGCAGTCACAATAAAAGCCACATATCAGGTTGCCATAT
The DNA here is from genome assembly GCF_002335235.1 of Methylophaga sp. UBA2012. Taxonomy (NCBI): domain Bacteria; kingdom Pseudomonadati; phylum Pseudomonadota; class Gammaproteobacteria; order Thiotrichales; family Piscirickettsiaceae; genus Methylophaga; species Methylophaga sp. UBA2012. The sequence continues at coordinate 240,439 of NZ_DDCG01000009.1, forward strand.
GACAGCTAACAGTCCTTTTTTTAATGCAAAGTCTCATCAACTGTGGCAAAGCGATACCATTCGATTGACTATGATGTTGAGTGGCCGTCGATTTGACGAAGTTAAAGAACTGATCGACAGAGGGGTGAAAGCTGACAATAGCCAGCCACATGGAGATGCCTATTTAGTTCGAACTCAGGATGTTCAACGAAGCACGCGCTGGCGGATGTTCAAGAAACTTGCTGATATCTGGCCAGAACAAAACGGATTACAAATTCATTATGTTGATGATCATCTTCGATCACAGGGCACCAGTATTAAGAATAAAAACAATATTTTGTTTTATCTGACCGGCTACACACAGGTACCTGATATCAAAAGCAATCATTATCTCCCGGGCGCTATTGCTGATCATCTTACTTCTACCGGCGGCGCAGGCATTAGCAGTCAAGGTCAGATGAAAGCCTTTCGCTGGCTTGAGGCAGGAGCGACAGGGAGCTATGGCACCGTTATTGAACCTTGCAACTACCCACAAAAATTTCCTAATGCACAAATACTCATCCCAAGCTATGTTGGTGGTGATAGCTTAATAGAAGCCTATTGGAAATCCGTACAGCAACCTGGAGAAGGCCTTTTTATCGGTGAACCTCTTGCCTGTCCGTGGTGTCATTAAACTCACAGTCAATAATTAATAAGGACAAGAGGTTTTCAAAATCCATTTGATAGCCTAGAATTCAACTCATGAACTCACAAACAACTTTTGCTTCAAATCAAATCCGGCAATATCTGCCTCTGGTAGATAGCGTTGTTATGTTTTGGTGGTTTGCTTATGGCTATTTTTTTAGCCAGAAGCCGGCTCACCTATAGTACTTAATTAATAGTTCAAGGTAGTCCGGCATTCGCTGACTACCATAAGAACCCCGAATGGTCAGTCAGTCCACCGGGGTTTTTTTATATGTAGAGAGTATTTGCTATGCCTATTCTGACTCAGTCCGGTCTCCACTGTTTAAGGAGCCACATCTCATGACCTCAACCATTCAGCGTCAACAACATCAGTTAGCTTCAGATGAGTTGAAATTGCCTACCCCCAGGCAACTCAGAGACACTTTGCCATTAAGCACTCAGTTATCATCACAAATCCAGCAACAACGGATGCAGATCGTTAGGCTATTAAATGGTCATGATAATCGCTTCATGGTTATTGTTGGTCCATGCTCGATTGATGATGAAGCGGCTGCTTTAGATTATGGAAAACGACTGACAAAACTTGCCAGGCAAGTGGATGATAAGTTGCTGATTGTGATGCGATCTTACGTGGAAAAGCCACGAACAACCCATGGTTGGAAGGGACTTGCCTACGATTCGTTAAGAGACGGTCGTGGCAACATGGCTTTAGGTTTACACCGTTCAAGACAGGTATTACTGCAATTGTCAGCGTTAGGCTTACCACTGGCTAGCGAAGCACTGCATCCTCTGGTGATGAGTTACCTGGATGACCTTATCAGCTGGGCAGCAATAGGTGCACGTACATCAGAGTCTCAACCCCATCGTGAACTAGTGAGTCATCTGCCCTGCCCGGTAGGTATCAAAAACAGCACCGATGGCCGGATAAGCAGTGCGATCAATGCCATGCATGCTTCATCGCGCGGACACCATACACTTGGTATCGATGATGACGGACAAATCAGTATTATTAATACCCGAGGCAATCCTGACACCCACCTTATCTTGCGTGGAGGACAAGGGCTGACAAATTATGACGCTGACTCAATACATCATGCGCTTAGTCAACTGTCAGCCAATGACTGTCACGAAAAAGTACTGATTGACTGTAGCCATGACAACTCACTAAAACAATATGAACGCCAAATGGAAATAGCCCACCATGTGGTTGATCAACATCTTGCTGGTAACAGCGGCATATTAGGGCTAATGCTGGAAAGCTATATTGAAGCGGGTAAACAAAATGATTCAGATCAACCTATATATGGTCAATCTATCACCGATGCCTGCCTGGGCTGGAACGACACCGAAGCCTTGTTAACAGCGCTGTATCAGAAATTACGTAAACACGATGTCTAGCAAAAATGGTGGTGGTAACTTACTGCTTTAAATCAACGAGAAGCAAGTTACCATCATCCCCTACCCTGAACTCACCAAACTCGGCGTTTTCGTATTCTGATGCTTTGCCTTCCTGGAAAAAAAAGGCATTGGTAGCAAACTTAACCATGCCGTGTCTAACCCGAAAAAATAAACGCAACTCGTTTCCCACTAAGGCGTCACCATGGTCAATTCTGACAAACTCAGCCTGATTTTGCTGGTTGAGTTTTACCACCACATACCCCTCTTGCGGTTCTAATTTATACGGCGTTTGCGAGTCAGCGTTTTGATGAAGAAGTGCTGAGCGAATCTGATTGGCTATCTCAAATTGCAGCGCCATATAATCCCCTTGCATCAATGAGCGAGGATCCACCGGAGCTAATTTCAATAAAACGGTTTTACCCTGTGCTAAAACCTGCTCCTGTTTATAAATTGACCAGTTCACAGCAAGCAATATCAGCAACAACCCCAGTACAGCGACTATCTTAGTCGGCTTCATGTTTACCTCCAAACAGTTTAGGTAAACACCAATATAAGCCGATTAAAACGATACCCAACACCAATAAACTGATGGATTTCATTAATAGCGTCGTATTCAAAACGTAATAATAATGGCTAATACAAAACAGCAAAAAAACAATACCAGAACCTATTAACAGGCGATGCCCACTGGCAAAGCCCAATACCATAATCATCACGGCAATATACAAACCAGCGATATTAAATGCCACCGCAGCAAATATAAGGGCCAACAGAAGAATATAAATAGAAGATGAATGTGTTAAAGACTGATGCTGTTTAATTAACATCACCGTAACGTACAGAATAACAGCGGCTGCTATCACCGAAGTCCAGGAAAAACGGATGTACTGCTCAAGCAGATGCTCATCCATCAACAACGTCATTCCAGAATCAAATAACTGCGTGGTTTGAATGACGAGCAAAGCCAGGATAGAGCCATACCCCATCGCTGTAATATGTCCATGCCAGTGCACAAAAACAAACTCATGTAACCAACACCAGGCGCACAACAGCATAACAACAGGGATAGCAAGCGTATAAAGACCCAACTCTGTCATCACTCCTGCCAGGCAAATACAGACAAAAAAAGCAGAAATAACCCGATGCACAAAGTGCGGCATTAATATCACTAGCCCAATGTTTAAACACAATGCAGCCAGCCAGCTTGTCAGGTATGTCGTGCTTTGCCACTGAATAACGGCAAAAATAAACAGTGCCTGACCTGCCAGACTCATCGCTAAACCTAAATGCTCAACAAAATCAGAATGCTGTTTTAAAAGTAAGTGGTAAGCTAAAAAGATCATCCCACTACCCAGAATAATATCTGCAACGACTGACTCTAATAATTGGTTAAACATTAAGCCAAGAAAAGACAATATAAAGAGCGATGCTAACCAGCCGGCAATCGCCAATAAGGTTTTAATGTACCAAGGTATGCTGGGAGTCAATCCCTGAGGTTTCTCCCCAGTTACCAGCTCAGCTTGTTTCAGGGTATTCCAAACAATGCTGTGTTGATTCATGATTCAATCTCCTTGTGAACCTGTTTCAACCAGTAGGTCGCGCCGGATCCCATTGCAATAATAAGGACTGACAAAAACAGCAGAGCCCCTTCCTCACCGGTCTCCATAATTTGCATCGCCAACCGGGTTATCACCATAACAATCAACGATAAGCAGCCACCCGCCAACATAAATAAATCAGTACAGCGTCGACGATATACCCACATAAACAGGCATATCCAAACTAACCAGGTAATAGATGGGGAAAACGCATTTTCAGATTCTTCCACAATGGCATAAATCACTAGTGTGGTGATTGCCCAGCCACTTATCACCGCAAGTATTCGCTGTGGCCACCGCTCTGTGAGTGCGACCATTTTCTGGCTGAACATCTCCCAAATAATTAATGCCAGTGTATTAAACCAAAACAGACACCAGAACAGACTATTGTTTGAATCAGAGAACAGGCCGAATACTGAATGAAAAATATCAAAATACAGTACGAGTGACAGATTCAACAGTGACAACCAAAATAACCACAATGTAGAAAACTGAGAAATGACAACCCAAGGTGTGATGAATAAAGCCCAGTAAAAGAATAACTGCCAGGTATCAGCTCCGGTTTGATATGTTTGCCCGAAAAAAGCCATTAATGCGCCGACCAGCAAGCTGGCAACCAGTAACACTAAGCGGCCTGCTAATCCTGTTTGTGCCAATCGCCAATACAAAATAACGGAGAAAACAATGCTGCTTTCCAATAAGGTAAATTTGCTAAGACGGCTCATATCCGCCCAGTTATAGGCAATAAAAAAGATGACTGAAAATGCAATGGCACAACTACCAAAGCAAAGTAATAACATTTGAAAAATCTTTAACCAACCGTCTTTGTCTGGTTTTAACCCTAATAATGTCAATACAGCAGGCATTTTCTGGCTAGAAATCGCCCCCGCCTCAAACAAAGCAATAACTGATGATCGTTTTTGGATAGTCAATTTCTCTTCCTTGTTTAATGAACTTAATTTCAGTCGTTATATAAAATTGATGATTTAGCCTCTCGGATAAGAGCTGAATACGCATTTTTCACCGGAAAAGGTTTTAAATAGACAAAGGCACTGATGGCAGTCAATCACCCCTTTTTGTTCAATTTATACAAGACTGTTTAAAAACCATCAATTCTGGTCAATCATCCGCGTAACCTAACCAACAACTCACTCTCAGTTCTCATTAATTGTCGTTGTATTAGTATTGTCACCGTAATTACTGTTGTTGGCCGCCTTTATGGCAACATTGTTTGAGAATAAAAATACTGTCAGTCATTATCGATATCAGTTTAATTATTAGTGCCGTTCTTTTCATTATTTTGTGGCAGTTTTACTTATCTAATCATTATTAACCGCTAAGCTAAACTCAGCCTAACTCATATGCAATATCCTTCGTCCTTATTTACACTGGATGTCATTGTCACAAGGCAACCTGTTGAAAAAGAGAATATGACTTACCACTTTCATACCTTTATGGCATGATAGCGCTCAGAACAGTTTATGTTCCTCGCCTATTTTTATTTCCCTTTTTTATCTATCGCAAGTGTTCGCAGCATAGCTACATCTTGCAATTGAGAGGTTATTAAATGAATGTTTCACAACCGAATATTATTGTTTCAGCACTGGACTTAAGCCGCTTAGAACAGATTCTGGATACTTTACCGTCCAATGAAGTAGAACGAACAAGCTATCTTGAAGCTGAACTTGAACGTGCAGATATCGTTGAACCAACTGCGATTCCACCCAATGTGGTTACGATGAATTCAACGGTCAGATTTTCAGTTTCATCATCAAATCAAACATTTTGTCTGACCTTGGTTTATCCAAAAGATATGACAGACGATGGCAAAACCATTTCCATTCTGGCACCTGCCGGTAGCGCCATGCTGGGCCTGGTGGAAGGTGATGAAATTGATTGGCCTGGGCGTGATGGCAAAACCATTCAAGTTCGTGTTGATGAAATTCTGTATCAACCGGAACGTGCTGGCCAATACCATCGCTAAAAAGAAGATGGCTCAGGATAGTTTTACCCTGAGCCAGTCTATTAACTCAATAAGCCGAGTTTCTTTATAATCAGATTCGATACTTGCCTGCTGGATGGTAAAAAGCTATGCATCACGGGTAGCTGAATTTGCTCTGTCATCCAGTCAGCACTGACCTCCGACAAAGACACCACCCCATCATTTAACTCACTCTTAAATGGGCTGTTTTTTCCGTTTATGCCTTTAACGCCAATAATAGCCGTTGTTGGGCAATAACTAGCAGGAATCGCCTGCATCCGTTCACTCGTTGCCAATAGTTTACCGCAGTCTTTTGTTAACAAACGAAAAAGCCAATAGCGTTGAAAGAACATAGCTAATCGTGATGTTCGAACTGGCGAACCCAGTAAAAATAAACGTTCTGGCAAACGAACCTTGTCATCCATATTGGCCAATGCCGATCGAATTAACACGCCTCCAAGTGAATGACCGATCAGCACATATTCACCTTGATTAGCTATATCCCGGATTCGTTTTGCCAGTCTAAACTGTATCAACTCAGACGATTGTGACGACACGAAATAGCTAAATGTCGATGTTTTAATGCCCTGTTTTCTTAGCTGTCTAAGCAGCGGCCAGGCTGACAAAGGAGATCGGCCCATACCATGTACAAATAATACTTGTATCATCAGTGGGTCGCCTCAAAACGACTTATTATTAGATCGCTAATGACAATGATAAGGGCTCTCCCCTTCTAATTCCTTGCCTGTATCTAGGTCGATAATTCTTAGCGTCGCCCCTGGATAAGAATGGCACACAGAGTTACGTAAGGAATAAATTCCAGAACCACTGGCGGTAAGGATTAAATTTTCATTAAGCTGATTACCCTCTGTATCAAACACAAAAGCTTGATAATCGCCTGATAAGGTCACACACGCTGGCAAAAAAATCACAGCTAGCACCAAGATGATATTTTTCATTTTTATCTTCCTTAATTTTTTTCACTTGCCCTCTTCCCTGGGGCATAGACATTAAATCATGTCACTAACATAAATTAAATAAGGATTTAAAACACTGATGTATAAGCAGCATATTGCTAAACTGTACGCTTGGATTCAGGAGCAATTTTAATGTTACGTTGGGTAAACTCATCAATCAGCAGAAAGATCGGTGGACTTTCAATTATCTTATTGTCCTTTTTAATCATTATGATCATCTATTCAATGATAGGACTGCAGCAAATTCGGTCTGAGATGATTGAGCTGGCTGAGGTAGATACCCCATTAACTGAGGTCGTTTCAGAAATTGAACTGCTTCAGCTTCGGCAACATATTCTGATTGAATTATTTCGTCAAACCAATCATAAACCATCCAATAACAACATCAATCCTGCTGACATACACCAACAACTGGAGAGTTATAATCAGCATCTCTCTGAGCAAATGTATAAAGCATCAGCCATTATCGAAAGTGGGATTGAAAAAGGTCGCATTCGCTTTAAACAAGAACAACATCAACTGTTGCTGACTTCAATGAACAAACTTCATCAGGTCAGACTGGCATTTGAAAAAAGTTTTATGGCTAGTATTCAAGCCATGCTCACTGGAGAACCAATTAACTGGGAGCATCTCGAACAACAAGATCAACAACTGGATGATGAGCTTGGAAAATTACTCAATCACCTGAACGCATTAACCGTCAGCACCGCTATTTATACTGAAAAGCATGAATCAAACTTCATGATTATGACCAGCATTTTAGGTGTGTGTGCATTCATTATTGGTTTGTATTTAACGCAATATACCATCCAGTATTTTCGTCAACGAATTACCCAAACACGTGACACAATACATTTATTCAGAAATGCTATTGAACATAGGGAGGTTGTCGATTTCGAGGTAGATAACAATATCGCTGACGAACGAGATGAACTTTCTCAATTTGAACATGAATTAAAACTGTTATTAAAACAATTTAGCCATGAAATAATCAGCCGCGATGAAATAGAGAAACAACTGATTGAACTCGCGACTCTGGATAAACTGACAGGCGCTTATAATCGGCACAAATGGGACGAACAGTTAAAAATGCAATTAAATTTGGCATCACGTGGCGCCAAGTTAAGCTTACTTCTGATTGATGCCGATCACTTTAAAAAGGTCAATGATCAATATGGTCATGAGGTGGGTGATGCCGTACTCATTAAGCTTGTTGAACTGTTAAAAAACCGACTTCGGGAAACCGATACTATCTTCCGTATCGGTGGAGAAGAGTTTGCTGTACTGGTAAAACAAACCGAACACGAGCAATCCCTGGAGATTGCAAAGCTTTTACAGACGAAAATTGATACCTATAGAGACGCATCATTGCCGCACTTCACGGTGAGTATTGGCATGACATCATATCAAGCAGGTGATACGACGACTGACTTTTTTAATCGTGCTGATAATGCCTTATATCTGGCTAAAGCGAATGGGCGTAATCGTGTGGAAGTCATCTAGTCTTCAGCTAACTTTCTGCCCATTTATCATATCAGCAGACTTAGTACTCACCTTCCGTAGTGATATGAATCACCTCACCACAATGTTTACAATGCACGGCATCATGGTCATGTCGATTCAGACCACATGACGGACATTCATAACGAATTTTCCCTGGTCGAAAAATAGTCTGAATCAAACGTAAAAATAAAGAGATGCCAAAAATCATAATCAGCACCGCCAGGATATGGCCGTCATGTCCCACCAGTGTGATATCGCCGAACCCAGTAGTGGTTAAGGTGGCAATCGTGAAATACAACGCATCAATATAGTCATTGATATCATCATTGATATGCACCTGGCTGACATATACAACAGCAGTGATCACAAAGATAAACACGAACAAATTTACCACGCTGAAGATCACATCTTCATGCATTCTCACAAAACGTGACTGCTTTCTAAGATTTCTCAGCATGTGATAAGAGCGCAATAAACGAAGTGTTCTTATCACTCTCAGGAAACTGAAATTCTCTGCAAGAGAGGGTGCAAGCAAAGAAATAATGACGATAATATCAGCCAAACCAACAGGATGGAGCAATTCTTGGAATTTTGATTTGCTGATATAGAGCCTGGCCATTAGCTCGAGCAAGTAAATAATCCCAATCGCCTCTTCCAGAATATGGAAATCATCTATGTGGTGATAAAAAGAGGCCAATATAAAATAAACAATGGTAATAGCATCAAATGCTAATAATCCCCAACGAAAGCGTCTGGAACTCGGAGTTGAGCCATTATAAAGATGGTCTATTTTATTATGTAATTTTTGCCAGAAACTTAGGTTTGATGGTGTTGCCTGCCCCATTGTGGGCTCCTGTTTATATTGCTTATTTGAGTCTAAAAAACCAACATCAAACTCTGCGAGGAGTTTGTTTAAATAATATTTTTGCCTTCCTCTGGATCGCGTGCATTTCTCGCTTGATCAATAATATCTTGTGTATCACTGGTAAGTTGTTGTGTGCTCACCTCAGCACTGTCATTCTGGACGGGAGGCTTATCGACCGCCTTTGCCATCATTGACTGTTGCGGATTGACTTGGACGACAGGTATGCCCTGAGGAAAAATAACCTCACGCGCATCATCGGGCATATTGATACCAGCGGATTCAAGGCGTCGAACAGTTTTATGCATCAAAACCGAAGCCACCTTATTTAGCGCATATTGGTGACCATCCACCCAAAAATTAATCACGATATTGATCGTCGATGAGCCTAATGAGTCAATAAGCACCTGTGGTTCAGGAGCTTTTAACACTTCATTTTGTTCATTCAACACAGCCAAAATGGTCTGACGTGATTGTTGAATACTGGCATCATAACCAATCCCAACTATAAAACTGCCTCTTACCCAGGGATTAGCCGAAAAGTTTTTAATGACATTTTTATAAATCGTCGCGTTGGGAATTTGGATATAATTTCCATCAAAATCGACTAAGGTTGTGCCACGGGCTGTGACTTTGTTTACTACCCCTTTTAGTCCCTGCACTTCAATCACATCGCCGATCAAAAACGGACGTTGCACACTCAGCAGCAAACTCGAAATAAAGTTTTCTGCAATATCCTTAAAAGCAAAACCAATGATAATGCCTAACAGACCCGTTCCACTGACAATGGCAAGTGCAGCCTGCGTCAAGCCAACAATACTTAGAAAAATATACAAACCGATTAAAATAATAAACAGGCTAATAGCGCGCCTGACAACATTCTGTACAAGGTTACTGGTACTGATATAGCCGATGGGATGAACAGGTAAAGCAGAGAATGGCTTTGCCAGAAAAAAGAAGATAAGAAAAACCAGCAGACCAATAACAAAAGAGGGCATCACCCTGATCGTCGCTTGCCATAGTTCAAGTAACTGAGCCGACAATATGTTAAGCGTATCCATTAATCCAAGAGAGTCTGATGCCATAGTGATGCAGTTTCTCGTCAATAAAACAATATATATCGGGACTGAGAATCAAAAGCAATGATTCTCATATTTTGGCTCAATATTATCCGTGCTTGATAAGGCGTGCAGCTCAATGCTTCTTTCTTTGCATTGACGGAATCATCTTATAGCTATTGCGTGTTGCCAAATGAACTTCTCGAAGGAAAAACGCAAGCCCGAATACCAGTGCCAATGTCGAGCCCATAAATAAGGCACCTATTAGCCAGCGTAAATTGAAATCAAGCAGTGCTTCCAAAAACATCACCGATACCACTGAACAAATTAATAGTGCCGATAGAACGCACATGGTGATCGCATTACTTGCCGCTCGACGTCGAAGTCCCAACACTGATATTTCTTGTCGACAAGGCTCAGACAGCTCCGTTGCAGAAGACATTTGATCGGTCAAAACACGTGCTCTGTCTATAATCCGAGCGAGTCGGTTTGCCATTACATTGAGGATTCCCGCCATACCAGTAAGTAAGAAGGCAGGCGTTAACGCCAATTGTACGGCATGGGTAACATCACCAAGATTAGCTAACCAGGTAAACATTGTCATCTGACTCTCTTATTTTCTGAATGTGCCTGCCGTTATCCACCTGAAGGATGGTATGAACAATAAATTATAGGTGATGTAGGCAGCAATGTTTTGTTTGAACCGCATTAATCAGCACAGGAAGAAAAACAGCATCCATCAATTATTCTATACAAATACGCTATCACTAGCCCGCTTGTGTGTATTGTCTATGATTTATGTCGGGCAAACTCTCAAAACCGGGTTTTGCAAAGTAATAGCCTTGCATGAGTTCGATCCCAGCATCACGTAACCAGGCATATTCATCATAAGTTTCAATACCTTCAGCCAATGTCGTGATATTCAACTCATTAAACATGGTTAAACAATTCTTGACGATGGATTGACGTACCTTATTCGAATCAATGTTTCTGATGAGCGCCATGTCCAATTTAATAATGTCTGTCTGAAAGTCGGCAAGCAGATTCAGGCCTGAATAGCCAGAGCCAAAATCATCCACTGCCGTTTTAAAACCGAGCGACTGGTAATAATCGACGATACGTTTAACATGCTCTGTATCGTCCATTTTTTCGACCTCAGTGAACTCAAACATAATTCTATCTGAGGGGAAATCATATTGTTTAGCTGCTTCAAAGGTAGTGCGGATACAACGCTCTGGCACATAAATCGCGTTAGGTAGGAAGTTAATACTCAGCATCGAAGTAATATTCAACTTCGATGCAAGTGAAATAGCTTTCACCCGACAGAGCTGATCAAATAAATAACGATTTTTATCATTAACTCTGGATATCACAGAATAGGCAGACTCGTTATTAACGCCTCGAACCAGCGCCTCATAACCATAAACAGTCTCATTACTGCAATTAATGATAGGTTGAAAAGCCATGGTGAAGTCGAAATCCAAACTATTCTCTTCTGTACAACTCTGGCAGATTTTCTCTTCTAAATTCATGGTCTATTCCCTCCTTACCTTGGCTATTTTTCTTACTCGTCATCTGTCTGCTATGTGCGAAGCTTTGAAAACGACCAATAATGTTATAACCCTATCATTTTGTGACTTAATTTTACGGGCTTAATTAAAATTCAATTGGCTATCCTCAGCTATACTGAAGTACGACGTAAAACTTGTCCAACAAATGATGACTTAAACACTGTTCAAACACTTGCCAGACTTTTTCTGAATAATGCCAGGGCAAATAAAAAAAACACGCTGCCAATCGCCACATTGGCTAATAAATCGGGCCAAATGATGGAGAAATCAGCACCACGATAAAGCACCGCCTGGCTAGTACTCACAAAATGCGAAGTTGGTGCAAACTGCATAATGTTTTGCACAATTTCTGGCATGCTATCAAAGGGGGTCATCCCTCCCGACAACATCTGTAATGGCAATATCAATAACAGTAATAATAGGCCCAACTGTGGCATGCTTCGCGCCAGTGTGCCTAATAAAATACCCAATGATGTAGTAGAGAATAAAAAGCAAGCCGTCCCTAACTGAAACAGCAAAATGGAACCAGCAATCGTCATATTCAGCCATCCCTGAATGACCACATAAAGCGAAAACGTGCTTGTGATTAATACCACCAGACCCATCGACCAGATTTTCGCCACCATGATTTGAACCGGAGTGATGGGCATCACCAGTAAATGTTCTAAGGTGCCGTGTTCACGCTCTCGTATCAACGCGGCTCCCGTCAGAATCACTGACAGCAATGTAATCATATTTATCAGCTCCATCACCCCGCTAAACCAAGCGCTATTGAGGTTTGGATTAAATCGCATCCTTACGATCTGTTTTACCGCCTGGCTTGATGTCGCATTATTTGTTTCCAATAAATGCTGTACTTCTCTATCAATAATTTCACTGATATAACCGGCGCCAATAAAAGCCTGACTCATCATTGTGGCATCAATCGCTAACTGAATTTCAGGCTGGCGCCCTGCTAATAAATCCTTTTGAAAATCATCAGGGATGTCGAGTACAAAGGTGTAAGAACCAGTATCCAGTGATTTATTCACATCCTGAAGTGATATTTGCTGCGCCGGTTTAAAATGAGGCTCATAAAAAGCCTCTGCAATATTGATAGAAATCGCTGACTGATCTTCATCCACAATAGCTATCGGGGTGTTCTGCAGCTCTGTCGACACACTTTTGCCTGCTGAGTACACCATTAAGGTGAATGCCACCAAAATCACAATCACCATGACGGGATCTTGTACCAAAGTGCGAAGTTCTTTAATACCAAGGTTAATAATATTTTTCAGGCTGCTCATCTTATTTATCCTGCTTTTTCAGTAGCAACCAACTCAGACACATCAAAACAACAATAGCCAGTGCCATGGGCCAATAAAACGCGTTTAATTCATCAAAACCTAAGCCCTTAGTAAAGGCACCGCGACAAATCAACAGATAATAAGAAGCTGGGTAGATATGCCCCACCATATAGCCTGCCCCTTCTAATGAATTAATAGGATTAATCAGTCCGGCGTAATTCACGCAAGGCACAATACTGGTGATCATGGTTAGAAAAATGGCGGCAATCTGTGTTTTAGTAAAAGCAGAGATAAACTGACCCATACAGGTAGCGACAACGATATAAAGAAATGTCCCGACCAGTAATGCCCAAAAACTGCCGGTTAATGGCACATCAAAGACCATATAAACCAGCCACATCAGCATCAGAAAATTCATCATGCCAATCACAATATAGGGCAACTGTTTGCCCATCAGAAATTCAAGCCGATTAACGGGAGTGGCATAAAAGTTAGTGATGGACCCTAATTCCTTTTCACGCACAATCGATAATGCCGTCAGCATCGAAGTAATCATTAACAATAATATCGGCAAGACACCTGGCACCATTGAAATCAGACTTTCGACCTGAGGATTGTAGCGATAGCGCGAGACAAGCTGATAGCTGGGTGACACTTTTATGCCAAACTGGCGGAGACTCAACTCGGATAAATAACTGAGGTGAAAGCCCTGAATATAACCTTTTATGGTTTCAGCGCGATAAGGCATCGAACCATCCACCCAAACACTGACACTGGGTTGTTGTCCATGGCGCATATCTTTGCCATAGTCGGGTGGAATTTCTATCGCCATACTGATATCACCGCTTCGCATGCGTTCATCCATCTCAGCATCTGACAAAATAGGCGTTTTTTCGTCAAAGTAACGCGAGCCGGCAAGGCTTTGAATATAGTCCCGACTTTCAGGTGACTGATCACGATCCATCACCGCAAACGCGATATCTTCGACATCAAGACTGATGCCATAGCCGAGCACAAACATCAAAATCACTGTCCCTAAAAAGGCAAACACCAGACGAACCGGATCACGGCCAATCTCTAATGTCTCCCGCAAGCTATAAGCCAGTAGACGAGTCAACGAAAAACGGTTTTGCTTTTTTTTATGTTGTGATTCGGAAAGTGTATTTTCTGCCAGTAGCTGACTATTATCCCCATCGTCTGCTTGTTGTTCCGTGAGATAGGCAATGAAGGTTTCCTCTAAAGTCTCAAACCCTTTTGTTTTGCATAAGGCAGCTGGTGAGTCAGTAGCCAGCACTTTACCTGCATGCATTAACGAAATCCGATCACAACGCTGGGCTTCGTTCATAAAGTGAGTGGAAACAAAAATAGTGACACCTTGCTCACGGGATAAGCCAATCAATAGCTCCCAGAACCCATCACGTGCCACGGGATCAACACCCGATGTCGGTTCATCCAGAATCAGGATTTCTGGTTCATGGATAATCGCCACCGCCAGCGATAAACGCTGCCGAATCCCCAAGGGTAAATCCTTTGCTGACTGCTTCTGATAACGCTCGAGTTCAAATTCTTTCAATAATGTCTCAACACGCTGGTGTTGATAATCCTGGGCTAAGTTAAATAAGCGGGCGTGCAAAAATAGATTTTGACTGACAGAAAGCTCTTCATACAAAGAAAAGCTTTGTGACATAAACCCTACGCGGCGGCGAGTCGCCATATCATTGGCATCCACCTGTTCGCCAAATAAAAGCGCCTCACCGGAACTTGTCGGTAATAATCCCGTTAACATCTTCATGGTAGTGGTTTTACCGCAGCCGTTAGAGCCAAGGAAACCAAAAATTTCACCGCGCTCTATTTCAAAGTTAACGTTATCAACCGCAGTAAAGTTACCAAATGTCTTGGATAAATTTCTCGCTGAAATAGCAATCTTCTCTGACTGCTGTCGTGGTGGAACAGTGATGGCCTTATGCCCCTGGCGTTTATCTTCAGGTAATAGCGCAATAAACGCTTGATCGAGATTGTCTTGTCCCGTCTGTTCAATAAGTGCTTCTGGTGTGCCTGTAGCCATGACCACACCCTCATCCATGGCAATGAGAAAATCAAAGCCAGCCGCTTCATCCATATACGCAGTTGCAATTAATACACTCATCTGTGGACGCTGAGCTCGAATCCGGTCGATGAGCGTCCAGAACTGACGCCGCGATAAGGGATCCACACCGGTGGTCGGCTCATCAAGAATCAACAGGTCGGGGTTATGAATTAAAGCACAACACAATCCGAGTTTCTGTTTCATACCGCCCGATAACTGGCCAGCTGGACGATCACGAAACTCACTCAGACCAGTACTTTTTAATAACAGCTGGATACGTTGTTCGCGCTCATCAGCAGGTAAATTAAATAAGCGAGCAAAAAATAATAGATTTTCATGTACCGACAAGGTCATATACAGGTTCTTACCTAAACCTTGCGGCATGTAAGCAATTCTTGAACACATCTCTGTTCGTTGCTTATTATTCTGGATGTCAGTGCCCATAACCAGACACTGACCACTCTGACCTTTTTTTACCCCAGCAATAAGACCTAATAAGGTTGACTTGCCGACACCGTCAGGTCCAATAAAACCAACGCGTTGTCCGCAAGGAATCTCCAGTGACACATCCTTTAATGCCTGAGTATCACCATACTGATGACTGACGTCTTTTAAGCTGACTACTGTTTCTGCAGACATTGACAGATCAGTATGTGATAAGTGGTGGCACTTTTTCTGGCCACTGCGCATTCTCATCTAACTTGATGTACGCCACACCAGGCACCCCAGTTTTAACTTGTTCTGCGTATTTTTTTAATACACTTTCTTCAATTTTCACTTTTACCCGAAACATGAGCTTTTGGCGCTCTTCTTCGGTTTCGACTGATTTAGGCGTGAACTGAGCCTGAGGCGCCACAAAAGACACATGGGCAGGAATAGAAAAATCAGGATAAGCATCAACGACAATACGAGCTTCTGCACCAACCCGCGTTTGCCCCGCCTGGTCCGTCGGTAAAAACAGATACATATAGACATCACTGACATCAATTAATGTCACCACTTTTCCACCAGCAGCTAATACCTCACCTGGCTCAGCTAAGCGGTATAAAACACGGCCATTACGCGGCGTCGTTAACTGGCTATCCGCAATCACCACCTGTGCTTTTGTCACCTCAGCTTTGGCTGCTTCAATGGCGGCTTGAGCTTCAGCCACTTGCACTGATGCCGCTTGCATGGCTGCCTGAGCCGTCGCCTTTTGTGTTTCTTTTTGATCCATCACTTCCTGACTAAGGTGGCCTTTTTTTACCAAGGCTTGCGTGCGTTCAAGCTCTTTTTTTGCCAGGGTAACTTCACTGCGCCGCTGTGCCAGAATGGCCTGGGCATATTTTTTGGATTCATTCGCTTTATTCAGATTAGCATTGGCTACCGCCAGACTGGCCTTGGCTTGTTCGGTATCCATAACCGCCAGCACCTGACCTTGGGAGACCCAGTCGCCTTCATTCACCGTAATTTGTTCCACTTTACCTGCCGTTTTTGTCGCCACATCGACTTCTGTGGCTTCAATACGGCTGTTACCTGCGGCAAAACCACTCGGTAATGTCAGCTCTTGTTCAGATTTCCAGTAATAACTCGCCGCGGCCACGGCAATCACTATCAGTAACAAAATTAAATTTCGTAATCGCAGCATGTGTTGTCTTCTGTGTTGAGGCGTTATCGGAATGAATGCTAACCCTAATAATACACAATAGCGAAATAACTGAAATGACGTGGATCATCTATTCGTGAATAACTTCCTGTTTCAATTTTTGAATTGGCCAGAAACGCCATAATAACCAGGATACTGTCCAGCATATAAATGCTGAGGTGAGATCATGACTGATGAAGTGCGCCCCCCGTAACTGCTGAGCCACCCCGAAAATCACGCCTGATACGATGATGCCATACAACACGTTTCTGGCATGCTGAGGGAAAAGTTGCTTGCTGACAAAATACACCCCAAAAAACATATAGGCTGAACTCGCATGACCAGCTGGAAAACAATGATCTGCGCCTTCCAATGGCGACCATAAACTATGCAACCAGAACTGATAAGGCCTGTCTCCACCAAATTCGATCACAGACCAGGGACAATCGACCTCGGTTAGTCTTTTTATCGCACTCACTGTCAGTGTCGATAGTGGAATACTCATACTTAGATAAGCTAAAACATGACGATATGTTGATAAATATCGCGTCAAAACACTGATGACATAGCTAAGTAATACAAGGATAAACAGGATGACTGCCAGGTCATGACCGCCATCATGTAACCAGGTTTGTGTCAGCCAATAATGCTTCAATTGCCATTGGCCGCCTTCAAGTTGATACCAGATGTTGGCGACTAATTTATCCAGCTCTGTGACAGCAATAAAACTGATCAGAATAAAATACAGGCCCCATAGTCGTACCAGATGATTTTGCATAGTTGATTTAGCTATGCTGACAGCTGGCAAAGATATCTAAAGCAGGATCATATTTCCCTGGCAGTAAGACATTGTTCATACCCAACAATGAATGGAAAATATTGTCATGGCTGACCGCTTTACCGGTTTCATTTTTCATACACAGCGGATTAATGTGATAGTCACGTTCATAGTTATCTGACAGCCACACCACCATAGGTACATGGGTTTGCTGGCTAGGTGCTGCAAAATAAGGTGTGCCGTGCAGATACAGATTATGTTCACCTAAGGACTCACCATGATCAGACACATAAATCATGGCGGTATCAATCGATTGAGAAGATAAATTATCCAGATACTGAATCAGCTGAGCGAGCACATGGTCGGTGTATAAAATCGTATTGTCATACGCATTTCTCAGTTCCTCATTAGAGCATTTTTGTAACTCTGAGGTTTGGCACACCGGTTTATACTTTTCAAAGGCTGCTGGTACACGTTTGAAATAGGCCGGACCATGGCTGCCTTTCTGATGTAACACAATCAACTGATCACCGTCAGACTTCGCGACCAGCGCTTTCAGATTAGTGAGTAACACTTCGTCATAACACTCACCATCAGGACATAACTCTGCCAGATTAACCTCTGTCACTTTCTGGTGCTCAACGCGATCACATACACCTTTACAGCCGCTGTTATTATCCAGCCAGCTGACCTTCACACCGGCAGCAGAAATAGCGTCCAGAACACTTTCATAACCATGGCCTTTTTCATCATCATAATCATCACGAGAAAACTGTGAGAACATGCATGGCACTGAAGTAGCTGTCGCCGTACCGCAAGACGAAACGTTATTAAAATACAGACTATTGGTTTTCTCTAACTCTGGGGTTGTTTCACGCTCATAACCATTCAGATGAAACGATTCTGCCCTGGCAGTTTCCCCCACCACCATGACTGTTACGGTACGGTGTTTTTTCTCATGCGCGAAGCTGCCGAGCGCGGCATTTTGTGAAATAGGTATCAGTGGTTTATCGGCTTCAGCAAACTGTTGTTTGGCAATTTTGGTGACCGCATAGATATAACTGGTGGGATTGATTAAATAACGTAAATCCCGGTGATTGCGGAAGGTAGAAGCGTAGTCCTGATAGAAAAAAGCAGCAACCAAGCCCATGGCTAAAATACTCATGGTGATAGAAAACGAGCTCATCAGTAATTGCTTTGTCCAACGGACATGAGCAATCCGTAGTTTAGCAATTAAAAATGCCGGCAAAATACCCCATAACAGAAAATGAATAATGAAATCTCGACTCAATAATTCTTTTGTTTCTGCGGTATCCGTCTCCAACACATTTTGAATCATCGAACTGTCAATATGCACACCATAGCTATCAATAAAATAGCTGGCGGCGGCGGAACATAACACAATGAAAATCAAAATCGGTTTTATCAGGTATCGGGATGACACCAAATTAAATATTAAATTAAACAGCGCCGTCATAAAGATGGCGCATGAACCTAAAAACAAGAGATTATGTTGGGTGATTAATTGATTTGCCTGAACGATGCCTTCCCACAAACCATTGTTATAAGCAAGCATCAAGAGCACTGAGAACAGTAAGACTAAATACTGAGAAGGAATTGCACGACGCATGGTAAACCTCGACCAAATTAATTTTGGCCAAGATTAATCCCTGCAACTTAAAAAATACTTAAACAAAAAAGCCACTGACAAATCAGTGGCTTTTCCATAGTCAAACAAACAAAACTTAAGCGAACCGACCCTGACGATAATCATCAAAGGCTTGTTCAATCTGCTCGCGAGTGTTCATCACAAATGGACCGCCTCTGGCGACAGGTTCCTTCAAAGGCTGTCCAGATACGAGCACAAACTCCGTATCACGTTCACTGTTGACACGGACTTTTGATCCGGTCTCCAATACGGCAAGTTGTCCAGCGTTAAGTGGCCGCTGTTTATCGCCGATCTGTAGCTGACCTTTCATCAGATACAGAAACGTGTTGTCTGTTTCCTTCACTGTCTGCTCAAACGTGACACCTGCAGGTAAAAACACATGCAGGTAAAGCGGATTAACAAACGGGTTATTAATCACACCACTCACACCACTATCTGTCTGACCAGCAATGACCTTGATTTCGGTGCCATTATCCAATTTGGCTACCGGAATCTGTTCAGCATCAAACTCCTGATACTTGGGTTCACTCATCTTTTCTTTTGCCGGTAGGTTAACCCACAACTGGAACCCGGCTAAGCGTCCCTCTTTCTGCTCTGGCATTTCCGAATGGATAATCCCTTTGCCCGCCGTCATCCATTGCACACCGCCGGTTTCAATTACCCCCGCATTGCCAGCACTGTCCTCATGACGCATACGACCTTCTAACATATAGGTCACCGTCTCAAAGCCACGATGAGGATGTGGAGGAAAGCCAGCAATATAGTCCTGAGGCTTATCTGAACCAAAGGCATCAAACATCAGAAAAGGGTCAAGCATATTGAGATGTGGTGAGCCGATAATACGCGTCAGCTGAACACCTGCACCATCTGAGACCCGGTCTCCGTTGATGATTTGTCTTAATTCCCTCGTCTGAGTCATCACATTCTCCTGATAGATATTAGCTGACAATATCAGCAATTTTTTGTGTGAGTTTTTCTGTTTCTTGAATCAGACCGCCTGCATCCACCACAGTGACATCCTGAATCCCAAGAAAATTCATGACCTGCTTCAAGTAAGTAGAAGCGTAATCGACTTCACTACCCAGAGGCACGCCGCCAGAAGCCATCACCAGATACGCTTTTTTCGCCTTCAATAAACCTTCTGGGCCATTTTCAGTGTAACGAAATGTGACTCTTGCTCTCGCCACCTGATCGATCCAGGCTTTTAATACGGCTGGTACGCTAAAGTTATAGATAGGCGATGCAATGACCAGTATCTCGGCTGCTTGTAATTCTTCTACCAGTTGGTCCGAGGTAGCTAAAGCCTGTCTATTTTGCTCAGTACGTTGCTCCGGATCGGTAAAATTGGCATGGATCCAATCTTCGTTAATAAACGGAATACCCTTCGCTAGATCACGAGATTTAATAGCTAGCACAGACTGCTTTTGTAGTTGCGAGACCAGTTCAGCAGATACCTGGCGTGTCACAGAGTCCTGAATACGTTCACTACTATTGATATGTAAAATCGTGTTATTCATGTTTATTCTCCTGTTTTCGATAACATTATTTAATATTGTCGATAGCTAAATTACCCGCACCATTAGCCACCAGTAACAACAAACCACCGGCAATGGCTAAATCCTTCATAAACAAAATGCTCTGCATTTGATCAGCAAAATTATTGTGGAAGATGGCGGCTGCGATGACGGTAAACCCAGCTAATAAAAAAGCAGCGATACGCGTTTTAAAACCTAATAAAATCGCCAAACCACCTAAAATTTCTGTTGCAATCACCAAAGGCAACAGTGATGTCGGTACTCCCATCATGCTCATATAGCCTTGTGTCGCTTCGTAACCTGCTCCGAGTTTTCCAATGCCGGCTGAAATGAACATCAAGCTCAGTAAAAAACGACCTGTGACTGTTGATAATCCTGTTACTGCGTTCATGTTTTTCCTTTTTGTTGTGTTGTCTTGATGGTTCACAGTTTATCGTTTCCATATTTTTATAAAACAGTGTATTAATGAACTTATTGTTACCAAATGGAGAACAATAGTCATGAGTCAATTAGAAGAAATGCAGTGTTTTGTGCGGGTAGTTGAAGCTGGCAGCATCACAAAGGCTGCAGAGCAAATGAATACGGTCAAATCTGCTATCAGCAAACGTTTAACAGATTTAGAAAGACGGCTGGGTATCAGCTTGCTAAAAAGAACAACGCGTAAACAAACGCTCACCGATGCCGGTCGCAGTTACTACCAGCATTGCGTCCGTATTCTTGATGATATTTATGAGGTTGAACATGCTTTAGGTAATGAGCAAACATCGCTGTCTGGACGTATCAGGCTCACTGCACCCATTAGTTTTGGTTTGATGCATTTAAGTCCGGCTTTACGTGAATTTAATCTGATCCATCCGGAAATCATTTTTGATATCGACTTTAGCGACAGACACCAAGATTTGGTCGCTGAGGGTTTAGATTTAGCCATTCGTATATCGAACTTAACTGACTCCAGTCTAATCGCTCGTAAACTGGCTTCAACACGATTACAAATCTGTGGCAGCCCGGATTATTTTGCTCGAAATGGCTTACCAGAAAAAACAGAAGATCTTCTCTACGGTCATGTGAAGCTGCACTATTCCCACGTCAGTAGCAGTTGGTCATTACTAGATTATCAGGGCCAAGCCATTTCTGTGAATTTACCAACCGTGCTTTCATCAAACAATGGCGAATACCTGCGAGATGTCTGTATAACTGGAAAAGGCTTAATCTTGACGCCGGATTTTATTTCCTACCCGGCAATCAAGTCCGGCAAACTCATTACCATACTGGATGATGCCTTGGTTCAAAAAGAGGTCGGGATTTATGCCATCTATTCTCAAACACGTTTTTTATCTCACCGAGTCAGAATATTAATCGATTTCTTACGTGACTACTTTGCCAAACTGAAAAACTGGGAGTGTCCTGCCAGATAATCATTTATCGATTGGCAAATAATAACCCAGCTCTGTTTGCTGACGTTTGACACAGGCAATACCCTCTTCTATGGCTTCACCAGCACGATAAAACTCCAGAATCCCTATATGGGAGAGACGTGGGTTTAAAATAATTTCTGGTGGATCACCCGCCATCCGACTTCGGGTGATACGATCTTGCGTAATATTAATCGATGCCGCAATGGCGTCTAATAATGCAGGTGCTTCTTCTTTTTCTTCACGTCGTTTGGGAAATAAGTTATTGGTGTAATCCGCCACCATATGACTGACCTTACCAGTCCAACTGGTAGGGTGATCGAGAATTGCTTCGGGCTCGCTATCATCAATATCCGTTCTAAAATGTTTACCCACGATGCCACTGTTGAGGTTAACAGCTATCACCACATCGGCGCCCAAAGCACGGCATAAAGAGACGGGGACAGGATTGACCAAGCCACCATCTATTAGCCAACGGTTATTGTGTTTAATCGCTGGAAATAATCCAGGTAAGGACATGGATGACCAGACCGCATCCATTATATTGCCCCGTGTGTTCCATATCTCACGACCACTGTATAAATCTGTCGCCACAGTAGCAAAACGCGTTTGTACATCTTCGATGGCAACATCCTGTTCCACCACGTATTCATTAAGAAAACTGCGTAAACGGTTTTTATTAACGAAGCCTTGTAGTGAGCGATTAATCGCAAAATACTGAGCAGTTTTCAATTTATCCAACCGCAGTACCCAATCATTCAATTTGTCGATATTATTCGCTACGTAAGCTGCACCAACCAATGCACCTATTGAGGTACCTGTAACAATATCGGGAGTAACACCCAGTTTTTCTAACTGTCTGATAATGCCAATGTGTGCCCAGCCACGCGCTGCCCCACTTCCTAATGCCAGGCCTACCTTTAATTTTTCGCTCAACTTAAAACCTATAGTTTGTTATATTTATCATATAGATAAAAAAGATTAATAAAGTAATGACTGAACAAAATACCTATTTATTTGTGTACGGCACATTGATGAAAGACACCAATCATTCAATGGCGCAGTTACTTACCAAACATAGTGAGTTTATTTGTCGTGCCTCAATGCAGGGCCAACTCTACCTTATTGACTACTATCCGGGCGCCATTCTCTCTGAGAGCAAAGACGACATCGTCTATGGCGAACTCTATAAACTATCCAATGCCAGTTGGGTGCTCAGTCAACTGGATGATTATGAAGAATGTTCCTCATCTTTCCCTGAACCACATGAATACCAACGTCAGTTAATCACTATCCAACCACACGCTGCCGGTGTCAGTCTATCGCTTGCCTGGGCCTATCTTTATCAATATCCCTTAAGCAATAAGCCCCGTATTAAAAACGGCCAGTTTCTAATGGAATATGCTGACACAAAATAAATTCTAAAGCTTAGAAAAATCAATCCGATAGCTTGTTTATATAACTCATCTTCAGCGAAAAATGAACGAGATACCTAAGCTATATCACAATACGATGATAACTATCAGCCCGCCATCACAGGTTGAACCAGCTCGCCCTGCTGCTCAAGAAGCAAAACCATCCAACAATAGTGATCGTAGGCAACGCTATGATCGTAGAAAACGAAATCAAAGACCATTTATCGAACGTCGGGTTTCATCCGATCGCCGCTCACAACGCTTTGAAGCAAAAGCCTGACATGGTTTACTCGTTTAATCTCGGGAAGTCTGCCGCATATTTCTGAATCCATTCTAACGCCGCTTGATCACTGGTTAACTGACGCCCGGTGTTAGCACTAATACGTTTTCTGTAATCTTCTATATAACAAATCTGCTCAACCATTCTGAGTGCATAAGTCATAGCTTTACTCTGAAAGTTAACCCCTACCAGGTACTGATTTCCTTCAGGTTTACACCAACTGATAATACCTTTTGCCGTAAATCCCGGCTTACAGGCCAGGATATTGATCTCAACCAGCGTGCCGACAGCTATAGGCTCAGCTGAACAAAAACACAGGCCACCTTTACTCACATCCTTGAGCGAACGTTGTTGATGCTGCTCACCTAGCTTAACCTGGATAGGCACGCTACTTGGGTGGCGTATAAACCGTCTCAGTTCTTCTATCATTTTGTTAGCTTATCGCTATTTAATAACAATGTGATTAAAACAATTTTTTCAATTTATCCTGAACAAGACCCAATCGCCCTGTTTTTACTGCATCACGTCGGATGCCTTTTACAGGCGCTATATAATATAAGTCACCATTTTTGCCTTCGAGTTGCTCAGGAACCCCGACTGATTTTGCCAGTCTGGCATTCGCTCTGAGATGATGAAACTCACCGTGTACAGGAATAGCGCAAGCAGGCTTAACCCAACGATACATGGCCTTCAGTTCTTCCATAGCCGGATGACCTGAAGCATGAATTTCCAGTCGACTGTTATCTACGGTAATCACGTCCACATTCATTGCCTTTAGCCGTTCAATTAATGCCTCAATCGGGAGTTCATTTCCAGGAATGACTTTAGAACTGAAAATAACGGTATCACCGGCTTCCAGCTCAATATCACGAAAACTGTTCTGGCTCAGCCGGTTCAGTGCTGTTCGCGGTTCGCCCTGACTGCCTGTAGCGACTAATAAAACCGTATCTCGCGGCAGAAAACCTAAATGATGAGGATCAACAAAGGTATCAATGCCATTCCACAAACCGACTCGTTTTGCCGCTGCATGGGTATTTAATAATGAACGTCCCAACAGACCTAAATGACGTCCTGTTTCTTTAGCAATATCCGCCACCGTTCGTAATCGGGCAATATTACTGCCAAAACAGGTTATAACAACCCGTCCTTTAGCCTGCTCTACATGGTGTTTTAAGCCTTTGTATAAAGACGCCTCCGAAGTTGACCAGCCAGGTACATTAGCATTGGTCGAATCACAAACCATCACATCAATCCCCAGTTTTCCCAACCGGGAATAATCTTCTTCCCTATACGCCTCACCGACCACAGGGCCTGAATCCAGCTTCCAGTCAGCGGTGTGAAACACTTTGCCAACAGGGGTTGTAATCAATAAAGCAAAGGGATCGGGAATAGAGTGTGTCAGCTGAATCCACTGCACATTGAATACGCCTATTTGTCTTGATGCATGCGCTTCAACAATATGGACTTTCACTTTTTTTATTAATCCGGCCTCAGCCAGTTTTCGGCGTAAGATTTCAGCCGTATAAGCCGTTGTGTAAATCGGACAACGGAATCGTTCCCATAAATACGGCACAGCCCCGATATGATCTTCGTGGGCATGGGTGATAATAAGGCCGTCTAATTGCTCTCTGCGATCCACAATAAATTGTGGATCAGCCATTTGTACTTCTGCTCGAGCCCCTTCTATCGGTTCACCATCAATATCGGTTTTGGCTTCGAAGGTGACCCCGCAATCAACCATCAGCCATCGACCATCATGGCCATACAGATTGAGATTCATCCCTATTCCTCCGGTTCCTCCCAAAGGTAAAAACCAGAAATCAGACTCATCAGGTGTCATAGATGTCCTTTGTTATTGCTTGCTATCGTGACTATTAGTTTGGCAGGGTTTCAACAGATAGGAAAATATCATACGCACAATGAATAGATTAACGTCACTTCAACAAGGGATTTTTTCTCCATTATTCTTTTAAAATTAAGGAGTTTCGGCACAGTGATTCGTTCATAGGGCAACAATGGTATAATTGCCGGCTGCTTTTTTGTAAGTCATTGATTTAATGACCTAAGAAAACCAACGGAGAGAGATTATAATAATGACTACTTCAAACTTAATGACTGAAGGTCTGAACTTGATGCTTATCGGCATGGGGTTCGTATTTATATTTTTGACATTACTGGTGTTTGTCACATCCATCATGTCACGCATTATCACCAGCTACGAAAAAAATGTAGGTGTCTTACCTGAAGAAGGCATTTCTTCACCTACCGCTGTCATCAGCCCGGCCATGAATCAGTCTCAACATGCTAATGATGATAAAAACTTAATTACTGTGCTCTCTGCTGCAGTGCACAAATTTCGTTCCCGCCATAAATAAATCACCGCATTAAAGACTTTTTCAAATCAATCAATTAAGGCCATGAATATGACCGAAGTTAAAAAACCACTGGGCATCACGGATGTCGTTTTACGTGATGCTCATCAATCATTATTTGCCACCCGACTCAGATTAAATGACATGTTACCCATCGCTGACAAGCTTGACCAAATTGGCTTTTGGTCTGTCGAAAGTTGGGGCGGCGCCACTTTTGATGCCTGTATTCGTTATCTGGGCGAAGATCCATGGCATCGTATTCGCTCACTTAAAGCCGCTATGCCGAATACCCGTCAGCAAATGCTGTTACGGGGTCAGAATCTATTAGGCTATCGCCACTATGCTGATGACGTAGTCAGAAAATTTGTTGAAAGAGCGGCGATCAATGGCGTTGATGTGTTCCGTGTATTTGATGCGATGAATGATCCACGCAATCTGGAAACCGCAATCAAAGCCGTGCTGGAAAATGACCGTCACGCACAAGGTACCATCGCCTATACAATCAGCCCGGTTCATGATCTGAATTTGTGGTTAGACATGGCTAAACGTATTGAAGACATGGGTGCCCACTCTTTATGTATTAAAGACATGGCTGGTTTGCTTAAGCCTTATGTAGCTTATGAATTAGTTCAAAGCCTTAAGCAGACCATTGATATCCCGATTCACATGCAATCACACGCCACCACCGGTTTGTCGACAGCCACTATTATGAAATGCGTGGAAGCCGGTATTGATAATGTCGATTCAGCTATTTCATCAATGTCGATGACCTACGGTCACTCAGCAACAGAATCAGTTGTCTCTATCTTTGAAGATACGGATCGCGATACAGGTCTTAATATCGAACTCCTCGAAGAAGTAGCTGCCTACTTCCGCGATGTGAGAAAAAAATATGCCCAGTTCGAAGGTTCTCTGCGTGGTGTAGATTCACGTATTTTGGTTGCTCAGGTACCGGGCGGGATGTTGACCAATATGGAAAGTCAGCTGCGTGAACAAAATGCACTGGATAAGATGGATCAGGTATTGAAAGAGATTCCACGGGTTCGTGAAGACTTGGGCTTTATTCCTCTGGTCACTCCTACATCTCAAATTGTCGGCACCCAGGCCGTCATCAATGTTCTGACCGGTGAACGTTATAAAACCATCGCTGCGGAAACAGCAGGTATTCTCAAAGGAGAATACGGGGCAGCCCCCGCACCTTATAACAAAGAGCTTCAGGACCGGGTACTTGAAGGTGCTGAACCCATCACTTGCCGCCCTGCTGACCTACTTGAAGCAGAAATGGAAAAGCTCACGACCGAACTTCTCGCTATCGCTGATGAGGAAAAAATTGTTCTGGCCGAGGGTGAACAA
The DNA here is from genome assembly GCF_002335235.1 of Methylophaga sp. UBA2012. Taxonomy (NCBI): domain Bacteria; kingdom Pseudomonadati; phylum Pseudomonadota; class Gammaproteobacteria; order Thiotrichales; family Piscirickettsiaceae; genus Methylophaga; species Methylophaga sp. UBA2012. Next base: position 267,860 of record NZ_DDCG01000009.1, read on the forward strand.
CACGTTGATGATGTTTTAACCTACGCGCTATTCCCACAAATCGGGCTTAAATTCCTCAAAAACCGTCATAATCCAGACGCATTTGAACCTGTTCCTGTTATTGATAACACCCCATCATCCCCCTCTCGTCCTCAAAGCCAGGAACAAGAAACCTATACCATTAAAGTCAATGGTCAGAGCTATGTTGTTCAAGTGAATGAAGGTGGTGATATCAGCCATGTTGAATCCTCTTCAAGTTCAGCAACTGCCCCAATGGGTGAAGGGGATCCTGTTGAAGCCCCCTTATCCGGCAATATCTGGAAAGTCGAGGTCAGCGTCGGTCAGCAAGTCAATGAAGGTGACACTATTTTGATTCTGGAAGCCATGAAAATGGAAACACAAATCGTGGCTTCTAAATCAGGTACCGTGTCGTCCATTTCTGTTAAACAAGGTGATTCCGTCAAAGTCGGTGATCAGCTGGCAACTATCGCTTAATTGGGGGAATTCATGGATAAACTACTTCATCTCTGGCAAGTAACAGGCATAAACCAAATGACACCTGGTCAAGGTGTCATGATTCTGATTGGCATGTTATTGCTGTATCTGGCTATCAAGAAAAACTTCGAACCTTTACTGTTGGTGCCCATTGGTTTTGGCGGTGTATTGGCCAATATTCCCGGTGCTGGTCTCGCCGAAGGTAATGGTATCCTGCACATTTTCTATGCGGTCGGTATTGAAAGCGGCGCCTTTCCTCTCATCATCTTTATGGGTGTAGGCGCCATGACAGACTTTGGTCCTCTGTTAGCCAATCCTAAAACACTGTTTCTGGGGGCTGCTGCCCAGTTCGGTATCTTTGCTACCTTAATGGGTGCCGTTGTTTTAGCTCACTTTGGCATTTTTGACTTTAGTCTGGCTGATGCCGCCGCCATAGGCATTATCGGCGGTGCAGATGGACCAACGTCTATTTATGTTGCCAGTAAACTCGCTCCGGATTTACTCGGCGCCATTGCGGTAGCCTCATACTCCTACATGGCTTTGGTGCCATTAATTCAGCCACCGATTATGCGTGCACTGACTACCGAATCAGAACGTAAAATCAAAATGGTGCAACAACGTCATGTCTCACAACGAGAAAAAATTGTCTTTCCGCTAGTGTTACTTATCCTTGTCGCGTTTTTATTACCTGATGCAGCACCATTACTCGGTATGTTCTGTTTTGGTAATTTAATGAAAGAGTGTGCTGTGGTAGATCGTTTAAGCAACACCACTCAGAATTCGCTGATTAATACAGTAACCATCTTTTTAGGCTTAGCCGTAGGTTCAAAGCTGAGTGCAGATAAATTCCTTGATTTGCAGACGCTAGGTATCTTGGTACTAGGTATGGCGGCATTTGCTATCGGCACGGCATCGGGTGTCATCATGGCTAAAGTGCTGAACAAATTGATCAAGGAACCGATTAACCCACTGATTGGCTCTGCGGGCGTATCAGCTGTGCCTATGGCCGCACGCGTATCCAATAAGCTTGGTTTAGAATCTGATCCACATAACTTCCTGTTAATGCATGCGATGGGACCGAATGTCGCCGGTGTTATCGGCTCAGCTGTCGCTGCAGGTATTCTGATTAATTACGTCGGCGCATAACATGATTAATAGACACTCTATCTAACAGATAGGGTGTCTATTTTTCTTCCATTATGCTGGCATGTGCCACTTTATTCGCTATTCCACCAATCTCACAGCGATAATCTGAAAACGATGATTTCGCTTTAACTTGTGCCAGCCACTTAGCTTTTTCGGCCTCGTTCTCATCAAAGCCAATTAAAGTGAAATGATACTCTTTAACTAATTCAATCAGTTTCTTATCAGACATTCCTGGTGTAATTTCTCTGCAAAAATTATCAATATGCTGTGTTTCCCATACATAATAAATGGGATAAACGATGACGCCGATAATCAGAATTTGTATGAAATTAACCAGTAGTTTCATCTATAAACACTCCGTGTAATTAGCACAATATAAAAGAAGATAGATTAATAGTGCGCGACCTGATTCACACTCTTGAATAGTTTTGACATGTTTTATTAAGAAATCGTTATCACACTGTCACAGATAGGCTTTATCATGAGTCTTTTTTATGAGAGTTCATCATGTCTCAAACAATCGAAGTCGAACTCACCAGTACACCGGTTGAGCTATATAAAGTACTTAAATTCGAAGGTATCGCAGCCAGCGGTGCTGAAGCCAAACTCTTTATTGAGCAAGGTCTGGTTTCTGTAAATGGCGAACTGGAAACACGGAAGCGCAGAAAAATTGTCGGTGGAGATGAAATTGGCTTTGAAGATATTACCCTGATTATCTCTGAATAAACGCCAGAATGTTGATGGATTTGCAGTTTTCTTCACCAATTAGAATGAATGGAAACTCATGTTATCAACAGCAATCTAAACACCATACTGATTAAGTAAAGAATGAAATTAGATAAGGTCGTACCGTGGGGACGTAATCTGCTGGAATATCAACGGATGTTTCTGCTCAGTGATGATGACTTTCAACAATCTATTTTAGGCTGTGGTGATGGACCGGCGAGTTTTAATGTCGAAGCCAGACAAAAAGGTGCAAATGTCACATCAGTAGACCCTATCTATCAATTCAATGCTGAACAGATCCGGCAGCGAATCGAACAGGTAGCGCCGGATGTGATCGGTCAGGTCCGTGAGCATCAACATCAGTTTATCTGGCAGGATTTCTCTGATGCTGATGATTTATATCAACAGCGCATCAGGGCAATGCAGTTATTTTTAGCCGATTATGCGCTACCAACAAGCCCGTCGTTTTATATTAATGCGCAACTACCTCAACTGCCCTTTGAGGATAAGCAATTTGATTTAGCTTTATGCTCACACTTTTTGTTTTTATACAGCGAGCATTTTGACCTTGAGTTTCACCTGCATGCCATGCTTGAGTTGTGTCGAGTCGCCAGACAAGTCAGAGTGTATCCGTTGATTGGGTTGGACAATACCCCCTCTCCTCATCTAGGCTTGATAAGCAAAGCATTAACGCAAAGGGGTTATAATCTGCAGCAGCAGCCTGTTGATTATCAATTCCAGAAAGGTGCTAGCCATATGTTAGTGGTAGATACCCATTCATGCCCCATCAATACTGACAAAAAAAGGGAGAAATATGCGAATTTTAATGATTTTGACATCTCACGATAGTTTAGGAAATACAGGTAAAAAAACCGGCTTTTGGTTAGAAGAGTTTGCCTCGCCCTATTATGTATTCAAAGACGCTGGCGTTGATATTACTTTGGCTAGTCCTAAAGGTGGTCAACCGCCATTAGATCCAAAAAGTGACGATCCAGATTCACAGACAGAATCAACAAAACGCTTTAAACAAGACAAAGAAGCACAAGCTGAACTGGCTAATACATTGGTTCTCGATACTGTCCGTGCTGATGATTATGATGCGGTGTTTTATCCCGGTGGTCATGGCCCATTATGGGATCTCAGTGTGTCAGAGAAGTCGATTGAATTAATTCAACAATTTATCTTCCAGGATAAACCCGTGGCAGCAGTCTGCCATGCCCCAGCCGTGTTACTCAATGTAAAAACACTCACCGACGAACCACTTGTTAAGAATCTGTCGGTAACCGGTTTCTCAAACTCAGAAGAAGACGCCGTAGGCCTTACCGATGTCGTCCCGTTTTTACTGGAAGAGGAATTAAAAAATGCTGGTGGTTATTATCATAAAGCGGACGACTGGGCCCCATTCTGCTGTGAGGATGGTTTATTAATCACTGGACAAAACCCACAGTCCTCAGAAGTCACTGCTCAGGCCTTACTGAGTCGTCTGCGTAAGTTTGCCTGAAACTGATATACTGTCGCTTTTTATCAAAATAGAGAGTGAACATGGCTAAAGCAACAGCAAGACATATCCTGGTAGATAGTGAAGAAATCTGTTTAGAACTTAAACGTGAAATCGAACAAGGTGCCGATTTTGCTGACATTGCTAAAGAACACTCTTCATGCCCATCTGGCCGTTCAGGCGGTGACTTAGGCGAATTTGGCCCAGGTATGATGGTGCCTGAATTTGATAAAGTGGTTTTTTCTGCTCCCGTTAACACCGTTCAGGGACCTGTAAAAACACAGTTTGGTTATCACTTATTAGAAGTGACTAGCCGCACTGAATAAGGCATAAAAAAAACCCGGCTTTAGCCGGGTTTTTTATTTCAACCTATTAATAAGGCTTATGACTGACGAGCATGCGTCTGTAAATAAGCATCACTGATTGGATTAAACTGTTGCTTGCGCAGTAATGTTTTTTGGCTATCTAATTGCTCTTTAAAGCTTAAAGTAACCGGTTTTTTCATCGCTTGTACTTGCAGGTAGCGATCAGAAAAGAAGTTAAACGCATGTGGACGCAGTTGTGTTTTTTGTAACTGTAATTGCTCAGAAAACGTTCTGTTTTCAATATCAGCAAATGCAGGTGCAACAACAAGACTCAATGCAGTTAACGCAGCAAACGTTGTTTTTTTCATGGTCAGATTCCTTCCTCAGGTTAAATTAAAAATCAGTAGCTCAGGGACTATTTAGCTTAGGAAATAGAATAGAGTAATGAAGACGGAATAGATGCAGCAGAACCTCCCAATCGCTGCTACATTAAATCCTTTTGATTAAGGAAGCGCTTCCTGCTGAACGAGGATGTTGTGACCTGTGGCGTTGCCGATTATGACTTCTCAAGCAGATAATCAGGTAAATGGGCAAGCAATTGTTTACCATAACCTTTTGTTAATAAACGTTTATCAAGAATAGTAATTCTTCCCGAGTCCGTTTCCTTTCTTAGCAACCTGCCACACGCTTGTATCAGTTTTACGCTAACCGCGGGCAAGGAAAGCGCAGTAAAAGGCTGGCCACCTTTACGAATAATCCACTCTTGTTTTGCCTGTTCAATCGGTCTGGTGAATACTGGAAAAGGTAATTTTGTAATCACCACATGGGTACATAAATGACCCGGCAGATCCACACCTTCAGCGAAGCGATCCAAACCGAAAATAATACTGCCTTTGCCTGACTCAATCTGTCGAATATGACGATGCACCATATTTTTAGGAGAGAGGTTGTCACCCTGCACCATCGTTATGGCCGTAATCGCGGCAGGACATTGTCGGTATACCGCTTCCATTACCAGCTTTGAGGTAAATAACACTAAAGTGGCTTCAGTGACGTCAATAATATCGATGAGTTTTTTAACAACTTCCTGCTGCCATTGCTGCTGTTGCTCATTGGGTAGGAAACGCATATCCGGAATATGTAGTGTGGCTTGCTTTTGATAGTTAAACGGTGAAGGCACGGCTAAAAAGTGCTGTTCATCAAAGCGATGTAAACCACAATCCAATCTGAAACGGTGAAATAATCCCAAACCACGAAGTGTCGCTGAGGTCAGAACAACACCATAGGATCTTGACCATAAACTGCGATCCAGGAAATACGCAGCCGTCATTGGGCCGGCATGAACAACCAGTGTTTGCTGCTTTGCAAATGTTTCTACGGATAGCCAACGTACATTAGGCGGTCGATCCTCCTTGTCAGGCTCTAGAAACAAAGCCATAAAGTCGATGAGGTAGCCAAAAATATTCTGAACCGTACCCACTTGCGGTAATAAGGCTTCCCCAACTTTATTCGGAAGCTGTGTTTTTTCCAGCCCTTCCTTAACCCATTTGGCCATTACAGAATAGTGTTTATAAATCGAATTAGCGCGCTGTAATAACCCCTGGCACGGGATTAATAGAGCATTGACTAACGGGCTATTCCAGAAAATACGTGGCTCACTGATATGCTTTTCTAATAAGTCCTGCACAACACCATCACTGTGCAAAATGGTTTCAATCTGTTGCAAGTGACTCATTACCGCCGGTAGGTCACGTCTTAGTTCCGACAGCATATAGCCAAAATCATGTTGTCTGTATGACAATGTGGACGGTATCTTTTTCAGTACACTGTCCGCTGTTTCTGTGGTTTGGTAAAGCTGAATAAAATTTAATGCTTTAGCCGCATGATCCAGCGCTTTTCGTGGCAGGTTATGCGCTTCATCAAACACAAAAAGAATTTCTTCCGGGTTCGGTAATACCAAACCACCACCTAAGTCTGCATCACTCAGTATCAGATCATGATTGGCGACCACCACCTGTGCTGCCGTCATTTCCCGCCGTAGCTTATAGTATGGGCAACGTAAGTAGAAGGAACAGCTTTTCCCGGCACAGCCTTCGGAATCTGTGGAGATCTGATGCCAGAGTTCGGCGTCTATTTTGTCACGGCGACTATCGCGATCGCCATCCCAGCGTTCTTCGTCCCAGTCACTCAGTAACTGCTTAGCTTGCGCCATATGCAGCACCTGTTGATACTTTTCATCCACATCAATATTGAGCGACTGCTGTTCCGGTGTGGTAGCTACCTGATTGAGCTTACTGGGGCAGACATAACGACGACGCCCTTTTACCTGAACAAAACGGATAGGTTCTTCGAGTGTCGCTGAAAACTGAGGTAAATCCTTTTGAATAAGCTGTTGTTGTAAGTTGACCGTGGCAGTACTGATCACCAGTGTTTTCTTTTGTAGCAGGGCTGTTTGAATAGTGCCGGTCAGATAAGCCAGCGTTTTACCCACCCCAGTCGGTGCTTCGACGACAGCCACCCGTTTTTGCGGTGGTTTTGACATGGCTTGAGCAATGAACTCACTCATTTGCACCTGTTGTGGACGCGCCTTAAAATCAGGCATCGCCGCTTCGATGCGCTCAAATAATGTTGTTACTGCCGTCACATGCCCACTCTATTACTTAAACGTTCACCATTAAGATAAGCCAGCACATTTTTTACTGTGGTTTCAGCAATATGTTGAACAGCTTCCTGGGTGAAATAGGCCTGATGCCCGGTCACTAATACATTTGGAAAGGTTAACAGACGTTGAAATAAATCATCCTGAATAATATCAAGTGAATGATCTTCAAAAAACAAACTGCCTTCCTGTTCATAGACATCAATGCCGAGATAGCCGATTTGTTTGGATTTCAGTCCGTCTAATAGCGCTCGGGTATCCATTAACGCTCCGCGACTGGTGTTAATTAACATCACTCCCGGTTTCATGCTGGCAATGCTGTCATGATTAACCAGGTAACGCGTATCACTGTTTAACGGGCAATGCAGACTGATAATATCGGATTGTTGAATAAGTGTTTTTAAATCAACTGTTTGAAATCCTTGTTTTACGCAGTGTTGCGAGTTAACAGGCTCATAAACGATCACCTCACACCCAAACGCCCGCATTCTTTCCGCCACTAACAAACCAATTTTCCCGCCACCGACTATCCCTACCTTTTTTTGGTAGAAATCAAAGCCGAGTAAGCCATCCAGAGAGAAATTGCCATCACGGACACGATTATAGGCACGAGGAATTTTACGACTTAATGCCAACATCAAAGCGATGGTGTGCTCAGCTACAGCATAAGGCGAATAGGCCGGAACGTTAACCACGCTGATGCCCAACTCATGCGCGGCGCTCAGATCGACCTGATTATAACCCGCACAGCGTAAGGCAATCAGTCGTGTGCCACCTTCTGCTAGTGTGCCTAATGTTTCCCGACTCAAATCATCATTAACAAAGGCACTGACAATTTCAAAGCCCTCTGCCATCACCGCGGTGGATGGATTCAGTGTGACCTCATGACAAATGAATTGAATCGCAGGCACTGACGCTTGCAATAAAAAGCGTTCATCGTATGACTTAGCACTAAACACAGCAATTTGATGAGTGGGCATGACTTATCTACCTGATATAACTAATGATGGTCAGTTATGCGTATCTGTATTGGCTGGCATTAATTCATCCACCAGGAACTGTAAGGTTTTCTGACCGCGAAACTCATTTACAGATAATTTATAACGCACTAATACTAGACTGTTTTCATCTAACCAGCTCGGTTTATCCTGACCGAAAGCCATCGCATTCACCTGCCTGTTACCATTCATCTCAAGCTGTAAACGCAGGTGATTCTGTTCCTGTCCAACTAAACGAAAATGATTTACTTTAAACACCCCATGAAACCTGGGCTCCTCAAAATCCTGGCCCCATGGCGCAGCCTCAGACAGTATTTCTGCAAATGACAACTGGCAATCGCTTGCTGCTAACTCACCATCTGAAGGTAGTTGTTGTAAGTAGGTTTCGGTTGACACCATCTCATTCAAGGCCGATTCAAATGCCCGATTAAATTCGCTTAAATCGGCTTTTTTTATCGTTAAACCAGCCGCCATAGCATGACCACCAAAACGTTCTAACAATTTAGGATGTTTAGCTGCTACTCGGGCCAATACATCACGAATATGTATGCCTGGAATAGAACGTGCCGATCCTTTGACTTCATCTTCATTACCAGGAGCAAAAGCAATAACCGGACGGTATGTTTTTTCTTTAATACGTGAGGCCAACAGCCCAATCACACCCTGATGCCAATCTTCATTAAATAAGCAATAGCCGGTTCTTAAGGTATTGTCCTCAATATCAATCTGTTCCAGCATCTTCAATGCATCCACTTGCATCGTTTGCTCTACCGCGCGTCGTTCCAAATTAATGCTATCCAGCTGTGTCGCTATACTAAGGGCCTGATCAGCATTATCTGTCAGCAGTAAGTTAATGCCGAGTCCCATATCCTCCATACGCCCAGCTGCATTCAATCTTGGGGCAATACTAAAGCCTAAGTCAGAAGAAACTAGTTTTTCTTTTTCTCTGCCCGCAATTCGAATCAGTGCTTGTATGCCGATACAGCCTTTACCGCGACGAATACGCTGCAATCCGTGATTGACCAATGTACGATTTAATTTATCCAGGGGCACCACATCCGCTACCGTCCCTAAAGCGACGAGATCGAGCCAATCCCCCACTTTCGGTTCAGGCAAAGCGGCGCTTTCGAACCAGCCGATTGTTCTTAAATGCTGCCTTAAGCCTAATAAAACATAGAAACAGACACCGACACCAGCCAAATTTTTATAGGGAAAGGGATCGTCGGCTTGATTGGGATTCACGATAGCATCCGCTTCCGGCAACTCCTCACCAGCCAAGTGATGATCCGTCACCAACACTTTCATTCCTCGTTGATGTGCCGCTTTTACCCCTGATATTGAGGCAATGCCATTATCCACCGTCACCAGTAAATCTGGCTGTTCATGCGCTGGAATATCCTCTAATAATGAGGGAGTCAGTCCATAGCCATGAATAAAGCGATTGGGAACAATATAATGAACCTGTTTCAAGCCCATCGACTGCAAACCACGTATAGCCAAAGCACAACTGGTAGCACCGTCACTATCAAAATCAGCAACAATCGTGACTTTCCATTGTTCTTTCAAAGCAGTGGCTAATAATTCAACAGCGGCCTGCATGCCAAGGAGCTGATCTGGCCTTGGTAGGTCAGCCAGTTCAAAATACAACTGTTCTACCGCGGTAATACCACGTGCGGCCATAATTTTTCGCAAACTGTCTGGCCATGATTCAGGGAGCTTCTCCCAACCGTGGTGAGAGCGTTCAACAATATCAGGTAATACACTCATAACCAGATTTTCCAGGCCGATGTCGGTGTTAAATGGTAAGTCCCCCACTCAGGAATAACGATATGCACGGAATCCAACTGAAAACGTTTTAATGCTTTATAAATTGGCGTTAACCAGTTTTTATCAAGCGCTTCCATTTGCGTTGACCAGTCTTTATCCGGATCAAAATGGGCTAAATGCAAGGCGTGTTTTGCTTGAATATCAGTAAAATGGTCAATATTCTCCAGCCATTCAGAGCCACTGTAGTGACTCAATTGCTTCAATGTTTCATCTTGACCAGAAACATGTGACCAGGTCTGCCATTCATCAGGCATTTTTTCCTTCCCCCAGAACCAGACACTATTAATCGGCACCTTACCCTGTGCTTCTCTTGCCTGATTCACCGGACAGTCGAATAACACCATCTGAATCTCATTCCATAAACGAATCCATAAGCGGGCATCAGCGCCTTTGGGTAAAAATTCAGTCACTGCACGACGATCGACCTTATCCACACAAGTCAATTCAATATCAGGTTCGATTGGCATGCTCAGCAGCCATTGATTCGCCGTATTAATGCTTAATGAAGCGCCCAAATCATCAAACAGATATTGAATCGAAGCGATAAGTTGTTCAGCTTCGTCCATACTGATATCCAGGCCATGATGAAATAGCAGCAGTTGGTCCCGGTCAGCTTGTAAATAACAGGGATCTACACACAGACTGAACTCCGTTCCACCTCTTAACCTCGCCATGGGGAAGTCGTCCCAATATCTTGTTTCTTCAGAAAATAATGATAATAGTTGCTGAAAAAAACGATCTTCAGACTCAATAAACGTCCCTCTTTTCATCAGTATTTTTAATGATTGAGGTAAAAAGCTCTGGTTTATTGGATTGGCAACGACGACCGAAAAAGCAGGCAGAATCAGCGTCAGTTGTTGGCTAGCCATTCGCCAAAACTTGCCGGATAAACGGTATGGTTAACTTTCGTTTAGCCTGTAAAGAAGCTTTATCTAGCTGTTGTAAAACAGTCATCAGAGCAGGCATATCGCGTCCATAATGACGCAGTAAATATTGTGCCACCTCGGTTGTTATCGTTAATCCACGTGACTGTGCCTGTAATACCAGGGCTTGCTGTTTCTGTTCATCTGTCATCATCACTAATTGATAAACCAGACCTGTCGCCAGCCTTGACCGTAAATCCGGTAATCGAATTGAACTATTCGCTGGGGTCTGTTGTGCTGCCACCAACAGGCGCCCCTTTGCATCATGCAAGCGATTAAAACAGTGAAAAACAGCTTCTTCCCACTCGGGTAAGCCAGCAATCGCATCGATATCATCCAGGCAGAGTAAATCGGCTTGTTCAATTGCTTGAAGTGCTGCAGGCGCTGCCGTTTTCACAAGTTCTGATAACGACAAATAAATGACCCTGTAACCCATTTGCTGAACCGTTTCGGCACAAGCTATCAGCAAATGTGTTTTACCTGTGCCACTATCCCCCGCAAGATATAGGAAATCCAATTCAGCTAACTGACAAAACGCTTGTAGGGCTTGTTTGGTTTCTTGTTTGGCAAACAAGAAATTATCGAGCCTGTATATCTCCTGAGGAGATAGTCTAAGCGTTAGTTGTGTTTCAGCTAATGACATGTGTGCGTGACTAATTTAAGAATACAAATGACTATCGAGATAACGCTGATGCGCATGGCGTAACAACACCATGACAACCGAAGCGGCAGGCAAGGCAAGTAACACACCGGTAAAGCCAAATAATTGCCCACCGGCTAATACAGCAAAAATAACGGCCACTGGATGCAAACCAATACGCTCACCAACAAAACGAGGCGTCAGCACCATCCCTTCTATAGCCTGGGCGACAGCAAAAACAATGGCCACTTGCAGCACCGGTAGCCAGTCACCAAATTGAAAGAATGCGGCCAATCCAGCCAGTAAAATGCCTACGATTAAGCCAAGATATGGAACAAAGCTGACAAGCCCGGCAATTACGCCCAGTAATAAGGCTAATTCCAGGCCAATCAAACTGAGCCCTAAGGTATATATCACCGCAAGTGCGAACATCACCATCAACTGACCACGCATAAAGCCAGCTAACATATCATCACATTCCAATGACATTTCAATGAATTTTTTCGCATAACGTCTTGGCAGTAACTCTCTGAAACGGGCAACTAAACTATCCCAGTCTCTCAATAAATAAAAAGTAAGTACCGGAATTAAAAGCAAATTCCCCAACCACTGTACTAACACCATGCCAGAGCGTGTCATATAGCTGAAAACACCTCCGGCAACCTGCCCAAACTCCGACCAGTATTTACTCAACGCCTGTTTTACTGTCTGCAGGTTAAACACATCGGTTGGTAACCCCACTGAGTTCAACCACGGCTCTATCAGTTTCTGTGTCTGTGTTAAATAATCAGGCAAATTACTAAACAATTTAGCTACCTGAGCACTGAGTAAAGGCAGCATGACTAATAACATCAAAGCAACCACAATAAAAATAACGGCAAACACCACACTTACTGACATGGTTCTGGATAAATTCCAGCTTTCCAGTCTATCTACCAAAGGATCCCCCAGGTAGGCAAAAAGCGTCGCAATAAAAAATGGCATCAATACTGGTGACAGCTCAAATAATAACCAACCTGCTATAACAACGATGGCCACAAGCAAAAACTTATTGGTATCCGTCATTATGGTTGTTTTCTCTGCTTCCACGCTTTATTTCCCCAAATAATCACATATTCAAAACCACTGTATAAAACACTGGCCACAACGGCCCATATACCCATGGTCACCACAGAATGCAGAGCAGGCAGCCATTGTTGTTCAATGATCACCAGCAACACTAATAGAATTTGTAATGCTGTATTAAGTTTACTGCTCCACAACGGTAGCAGTTCAAATTCGCCAATGGTGTAATGATAGACCAATCCACCACACACAATGATGACATCCCGGGCAAGCACTAACCAAAGCAACCACATCGGAAGCAGACCAATCCAGGCCAGAGTAGCAAAACTTGCCACCAACAAGAGCTTGTCAGCTATCGGGTCAAGAATTGAGCCGAGACGTGATTGCCAGTGAAAATGTTTGGCGAGAAAACCATCAATCCCATCTGAAATGCCTGCGATGGCGGATACGATTAGTGCTAATACATATCGTTCGTGCACCAGTGCCCATACCACTGGAATCACCAGCAAAATACGTAACAATGAAATCAGATTGGGAATATCACGTAAACTCAATGTGTTAACCGATAATATTTTTTATCCGTTATCGTGCCCTCAGGTTCGGTTAATTCTGATAAAAGGCCACCAACAGACAAAAGACGTTGCAGAACTTGCATGTCACCACTATAGCTAATATCTAAATCGAGAATATTCATACCCAAATTATTCACCCGGATATTGTCAATACTGTCGATTTGGTTGAGATAGGCCATGACTCTAGAAAAATCAGCGTAGTCATTAACCTCATCAATCTGCACAGAGAGTGTTTTATTCGTGTCAGATACATGGTTATGCTGAGCATACTCGCTAGCCAGACTATCGACTAACACTCCTAAGCCTTTATTTATCGAAGCGCTGATAAAGCCTTCTGAGGTCCAGCGTTGACGGGTTTCACCCGTGCCTGACTGCCAGATAATCTGAGTAGTGTCATTATGGATTGTCATTTTGATAATAAGAATGATATCCGCCCCATAACGCTGCGAAGCGGCCTTGATGGCATCATCGTTACCTGACCATACATCGTCAAAACTCAAAGCAGACTGATCTTGCAGGTCCATCAACGGCATAAGAATGGGCAAGCCTCGTTCATCAGCCGCTTGTTGTAACGGTTTAAAAACGTCTTGGGGAATATTTTCTAAACCTTGCAAACTTTGCTGGCCATCTATATCAGTAGCTAACCAGACCAGCACGTCCGGTCTGACTTTACCCCATCGAGGTAAACCAAGCTGACGTATAACCGCATTGACAGCATTTTTATCAAAACTCAAACGCAATGAAAGTTGATCAGGCTGTGTTAAATCGGCAGCTTCTATATTGTTACGAATATACTCATAACGTTCGACCAGTTGCGTGGCATTGGCAAGTACCGGAGCAATATCGGCTTTAGTAAGCTGATTTTCATTACCGACTAACTTAATAAGAACTTGCTTGAGCAAGTCAGGTGCCAGAGCATCGCGCTCTTTCTGCTGTTGTGTCGTGACAGGAGCTGTCGCCTGATAAAGATTATTGACCTCAGCAGCATAGCTACTAAAACTCAGAAACAGCAAAATAAGGGCATAAAATAATCGGTGCATTGTGGTATTCTAACACGCTGTTTTAAGCATGTGATGCACAACATTTTCAGGAATACATTATGACCGACAGTGTGGACTCTTCTCGCACCTCTCTTAGTTATCGTGATGCTGGCGTTGATATCGAAGCTGGTAACGCCTTAGTCGATCGCATTAAACCCCACGCAGCAAAAACCCGTCGACCTGGCGTCATGGCAGGTTTAGGTGGTTTCGGCAGTCTTTTTGAACTACCCGTCGATAAATACAAACAGCCTGTTTTAGTTTCCGGTACGGATGGTGTCGGCACTAAATTACGCTTGGCGATTGAGTCTGGTATCCACAACACCATCGGTATCGACTTAGTCGCTATGTGTGTCAACGATATCGCCGTATTAGGTGCCGAGCCCTTATTCTTCCTCGATTATTATGCCACCGGCAAACTGGACGTAGACATAGCTGAATCTGTCGTATCAGGCATAGCAGAAGGCTGTCTGCAAGCGGGTGCTGCCTTAGTAGGTGGTGAAACCGCCGAAATGCCAAGCATGTATGAAGAAGGTGATTATGATCTTGCGGGTTTCTGTGTAGGTGTAGTGGAAAAAGAAGCGGTCATAGATGGCTCAAAAGTGGCCGCTGGTGATAAGTTAATAGGTCTTGCTGCATCAGGCCCTCATTCAAATGGTTACTCACTCATCCGTAAAATTCTTGAACGTAGCGGTCAATCATTAAAAACTGAATTTGATGGTGCTACTTTGGGGGAGAGGTTATTGGCCCCTACCAAAATCTACGTTAAATCGCTTTTACAGCTTAACGAGAAAGTCAGTATTCATGCTTTATCACACATCACCGGTGGCGGCCTGCTGGAGAATATTCCACGCGTTCTCCCTGAAGGCGTGAAAGCCGTCATTGACTCTAGCAGCTGGCAACGTCCTGCTGTATTTGATTGGCTTCAAGACAATGGCAATGTCACTGATAAAGAAATGTATCGCACATTTAATAATGGGATAGGTATGGTAATCGTGGTTGCAGAGAATGATGTATCTGAAGCTTTAGCCGTACTGAATAGTGCTGGCGAACAAGCAAGTTTAATCGGTCAAATTGAAACAGCCAATGCGGCTGACGAAATAGTCGATATCCAATAACGATGATGAGCAACGAAAACAAAACGCGGCTGGTGATTTTAATCTCCGGCCGCGGTAGCAATATGCGCTCTATTATCGAAGCGATTAATCATCAGCAACTTGATGCTAGGGTAGCTGCGGTTATCAGTAATCGTCCAGATGCAGCGGGATTGGAATACGCCAGTAGCCAATCCATTCCTACCAAGATTGTTGATCACAAGGCTTTTGAAGACAGAGAGAGTTTTGACAGAGCCTTAGCTCAGCAAATTGACGAATTTAATCCCGATTACGTGATTCTAGCTGGCTTTATGCGCATTCTTACTGCTGAGTTTGTTGAGCATTATCAAAATAAACTGATTAATATTCACCCTTCTCTATTACCGAAATTCAAAGGCCTTGATACACATCAACGTGCCATTGATGCAGGTGAAAAAGAACATGGAGCCAGTGTACATTTTGTCACTGCAGAACTGGATGATGGTCCGGTCATTATGCAGGCCAAAGTCCAGGTTATGCCTGATGATTCAGCACAAACACTTGCTGCAAGAGTATTAGAACAGGAACATCAGTTGTATCCTGCTGCCATACAAAAACTGGTGAATGTTAAACAGGACTAATAATGCGACTATTGTTCAGTGTTTTTTTGCTGTTTATTTTTATAAAAGTATCTATTGCGGCAGATATACCGGACTTTTCGGCCAATTATTCAGTGAAGTTGAATGGTATTCAGGCAGGTGAGCTGAAACGTACACTTGAGACAGATGAAACAGGGATCAGACACTTCAGTTCTGTTTCACAAGCCAAGGGCGTATTTTCGTTTTTTAAACCGGATGTCATTGAAGAAACCAGTTTATGGAAAATACACGATAATACCGTACAACCCCAGTTCTATCGGTATCTTCGAACTGGCGGAAAAAAAGAAAAACGCCTGGAAATGAAGTTTGACTGGCCAGATATGACGGTACAGATTGATGATCAGGAACATCCCTGGCAGCTTCATCTTGAACCCAACACCTTGGATAAACTGGTTTATCAAATCAGCCTGATGCGGGATTTAGCCAAGCATGAAGGTGATCACATCAACTACCGTATTGCTGATGGCGGCAAATTAAAAACCTATCAGATCCGTATATTAGGCCAGGAACGCATCAAAACACCGCTGGGTGAAATTGATGCGGTTAAATTAACCCGGCACCGTGACAAAGATAATGATCGTGAAACAACACTCTGGTGTGCTCCATCCCTTTCCTATTTACCAGTAAAACTGGAACACACCGAAGATGGCACCACCTTTACTGCAGTCCTTCGCCGACTCACCGGCATGGATTATCAGCATGCATTCATTAATAATAACGCCACAGACACTGTAAATGCCCATGACTAAAAAGTCTTTTAAAGTGCTTAATCAGAAGACCGTATACAAAGGTTTCTTCAGCGTAAAAAAATATACACTGCAACATACGCTTTATCATGGTGGCTGGAGTCAGGTAGTTGAAAGAGAAGTCTTTCATCGCGGCGACTGCGTTGGCGTTTTGCTTTATGATCCGCACCGTGATGAAGTGGTTATTATTGAACAGTTTCGTGCCGGGGCAGTATTGTCGAAACCACAAGAAGATGCCTGGTTACTTGAGATTGTTGCCGGCGCTGTTGAAGAAAATGAAACACCGGAAGAAGTTGCCATCAGAGAAGCTCAGGAAGAAGCCGGTTGTGTTATCACAGAACTGATGAAGGTCAGCGAGTTTTATACCTCACCCGGCGGCACCTCTGAATGCCTCACTTTATTCTGTGGCAAAGTCGACACCAGTGAAGTGGGTGGCGTTCATGGCCTTGCTGAAGAAGATGAGGATATCGCTGTCAGCGTTGTTACTTTTGAGGATGCTTGCGAGCTCGTTGAAAGCGGACGCATTAAATCAGCGATCCCACTTATTGCTATTCAGTGGTTACAATTAAACCGCGATAAACTTCGCCAGCAATGGCAATAAAATCACTCATAATTCAAAGGTTCACTGCCCGCTCGCTGACGTAGCCAGTCAATAGAACGTCGAATATTTTTTTGTTGGATTAACCATTTTTCCAGTCGATATTTTCCTGGAAAATTAAGGCATATAAGACCGATAAATAACGTCAATAATCCCTGTCCGGGTAATACCAGCATGGCCAAGCCCAAAATGACTAAAACAATTCCCAGACAATTTTTCAGGGTGATAAGCACTGTTCTGATGATGATATGTTGATCAGCCCAAGGCGTTTTATGTCTCTTTTCTGCTGAGAAATAGTCGGCGGGCATCCTGACGATCAGATAGGGTATAAAAACTAAAGAAGCAACAAAACTGAGTATGGAGATGATTCCCAATGACCATAACCACGTTTCATTACTCCATATTGTTTTGATCAGCTCTTCCATTAGATTACTTGTTTCATCTAAGCAATCGAACTCACGTTGTACTTAACCTGCATTTGATGCGATGCTCCCGGCGCAATAATCACGCTGTTCGCTATGGCATTTGCCGTTTCAACACAGATGAATTGCTGGTAGTCACTGGCATCCATATCATTCAGTAAAGAAGCTCGCGTCCAGGGATTCCATACAACAATATTTTCTGCCCCACTCTGTTCGATATTAATTTGTCGATTCAAAACTTCGTCAATAATCTGAACACGTGCAGGAGATGCCAGATAAACACGATCTGTTTCAGCAAAGGGGGTAATGTCTCCCACTTGGGTGTGCTTAGAAAAGTCTAATGTTTTGTCCAGGTAATCCAGACCATCTAACCCCACCACCGTGGTTTGCGAAATATCTCCCACCTGAAAATACGTGTGTAGGGCTTTTGAAATACTAAACGGTATTTCGCCTCTATTTTCAGTTGTCAGAGAAATATCCAGCTGCTTACCGATAACAATTTTCTTACGCAGGCGGAATTCATTCGGCCACCATTGTTTACTGGTCGCTGTCGATTCCAGACCCAGGGTAATTTCGACAATGTCATCATGTAACTGACAGTCCAGCACATTCCATAATAAATTACGGGCAAAACCATGTGCCTGACGACCTAAATTACCAGGGTCTTCGCCAAACCATGGCCAGCAAACGGGTACACCACCACGTATCGCTTTGCCTTGCTGATAAATGGCTTTTTCACTTAAGTAAAAAAGATCGTGTTCCATTCCATTTGATTTATACGACAATATTTGCCCGCCATAAAGGGCAATCGTCGCAGAAGCTTTTTTCGTGGCTACTTCAATGATGGGCATTCCTGATTGCCCTTCAACAAAGCACACTTCAGCTTCTTTACCAAACAGACGATTAAGTGTTTCTAAATCCTGCATATTCACTATTCCAAACGAAAAAACGGGCTTACGCCCGTCTCTCCATAGACAGTATAGTCATTCACTATAAGGAAAAGTCCTTATTAGTGATGATGACCGCCCTCACCATGAACATGGCCGTGCTCAAGTTCTTCGGCACTGGCTTCACGAACTTCGCGGACAGTCACATCAAAATTCAAGTGAACGCCTGCTAAAGGATGGTTACCATCAACTGTCACTGTGTCATCTTTAATGTCAACAACAGTTACCAGAACCGGTCCCTGCTCTGTTTCAGATTGAAACTGCATGCCAACCTGAACATCATCAACACCACTGAATAGTTCACGTGGTACGTCTTGCTTTAACTCTTCGTGTCTTTCGCCATACGCTTTGGCTGGTTCAATACTTGCCTTGACCGCATCGCCCGCTTCTTTGCCATTCAGCGCATCTTCCAGACCAGGAATAATATTACCTGCACCATGAAGGTAAGCTAATGGGCCTGCTGCTTCCGAGCTATCGATGACACTGCCATCATTATCAGTCAGGGTATAGTCGATTACTACAACAGTATTATCTGCAACTTTCATTTAGATTCCTCACTTACATGTTTTGGATTACAGCTGCAGCATAATCACTACAACTTATTGATGTTCTCGCCATACAACTGAATCAATCTGACGTTCAGTTTGTCTTGGTTTTAAACATCAACAGCTATTATTGTCATCAATACGACTCAAGTACGACGTTACTAATAGCTGTTCGCTAATAATTTCAGATATGAATCCATCCGCTTTTACTAGCCTGCGCTGGTATAGTATCAATACCTTGCTAACTAATAAAAGCCATCATCAGCTTAATTTTTTATCATCAAGAACAGACTTAACAGATGTTAGACAAAACTTGACGTTATGTTGTCATTACATCGCTAAGTGCATTAAACAATACATTCTATGATAAAAAAGTTGAGTATTTTATCATTAAACTCATTCACACACTAATTATGACGAAGCTGATACTATTTAATAAACCCTATGATGTTCTCACCCAATTTACTGACGAGTCAGGTCGAAAGACGTTAAAAGACTATATCGACATTGACGAGGTCTACCCTGCCGGCCGGCTGGATAGGGATAGTGAAGGACTGGTTTTATTGACCAACGATGGTCAACTACAGCATCAGATAGCCAATCCCAAATTCAAATTAGAAAAAACCTATTGGGTCCAGGTGGAGAATATTCCTGATTCAGCGTCACTGCAACAGTTGGTTTCAGGCGTAAAACTGAAAGATGGTATGACCAAACCTGCGAAAGTACGCTTGATTCAACCACCTAATATATGGGAAAGAATACCGCCTATCCGTGAACGAAAAGCCATTCCTACGCAATGGCTGGAGCTCAAAATCACTGAGGGCCGAAACCGACAGGTAAGGCGGATGACAGCTGCCATCGGCCACCCGACACTTCGGCTTATCCGCGCGGCTATTGGTCCATGGCAATTAAATGATCTAGAACCGGGGCAATGGTGCTCCGTTAATGCCAATGACGTGATAAAATGGCGGGATGATTTGGAAGCCTCGAACAACAGTCGCCGCCGTAGTCGAACAGAACGATCGATTCCTTCTGGTCGAAGAGGAGATCAACGGCAAAATGACCTTAAACCAGCCAGCCGGCCATCTCGAACCAGACGAAAGTCTTATCGACGCAGTGATTCGTGAGACAAAGGAAGAAACCGCCTGGACGTTTCATCCGCAATCACTGGTCGGGATTTATCGCTGGATTCATCCTCGTAAAGGGGAAACGTATATTCGTTATTGTTTTTCAGGAACAGTGACCGATCACGATCCAAACCAGGCGCTGGATGATGATATTTATCAAGCACTCTGGTTACCTTTTGATGAGATACGCCGCAGACAAGCGGATCTGCGTAGTACACTTGTAACCGATTGTTTCCAAGACTATATTGATGGCCACCGCTATCCTCTGGATATTTTACGTAATTAAATATGAGTAATGATAATAAAGTAGTCGTCGGACTCTCCGGCGGCGTCGATTCTTCTGTAGCCGCATTATTGCTAAAACAGCAATTTGATCATGTTGAAGGGCTGTTTATGAAGAATTGGGTCGATTTTGCAGATGAAAGCGAATGTACCGTTGAAGAAGACCGTAAAGACGCCAGCTCTGTGGCTGAGACAGTTGGTATCCCCTTTCATGAAGCCAACTTTGCCATGGAATACTGGGATTATGTTTTTAAACATTTTCTCGATGAGTATCGTGCAGGTCGTACCCCAAACCCGGATATTCTTTGTAATCGTGAAATCAAATTTAAAACCTTTCTCGATCATGCGATTGAATTGGGCGGTGACATTATTGCCACTGGCCACTATGCACGAGTTGAAGAACGAAATGGCCAGTTCCATCTCCTCAAAGGTCAGGATCATAAAAAGGATCAAAGCTACTTTTTGTATACTTTGGGACAGGAACAGCTATCACGAACACGCTTCCCTTTGGGTGATTTACCTAAAACAGAAGTAAGACGTATCGCTGAACAAGCCGGTTTTATCAATCACGATAAAAAAGACAGTACAGGCATTTGTTTTATTGGTGAACGCCACTTTCGCGAATTTTTGAGCCGCTACATACCGGCACAACCTGGTGAAATGCGCACACCTGAAGGTGAAATAATTGGTGATCACGCAGGGCTAATGTATTACACCCTCGGACAACGCCAAGGTTTGGGCATCGGCGGGCGTAAAGACAGTACAGGTGAGCCGTGGTTTGTCGCCGGTAAAGATATGGATAATCAGATTCTTTACGTTGTTCAGGGGGATCACCCCTGGTTATGGAGTCAAAACCTGGTCGCTGAAGAACTGTCATGGGTGGCGGGTCATCCGCCTGAATTTCCTTGTCGGGCAGCAGCGAAAACTCGCTACCGTCAACCTGATCAGGAATGCACCATTACTCAGGATGATAACGGTAACATCCATGTTGAATTTGACGAAAAACAGCGTGCAGTGACGCCTGGTCAATCTGTTGTGTTCTATCTGGATGATGACTGCCTGGGTGGCGGTATCATCGTATCCACTGATGCACCCGGTATTCATCCATGAGTCTTAATCCGCGTTTACGTGACCGGACAATTGCCATTTCCGCTATTGTTCAAGCCGCCTCCTTAGTTCAACAAGTTGCTGAAACCGGTCAGGTAAACAGTGCTGATATGAAAGTAATGCTGGAAAGCTTGCTGGTAGAAAATGCACCTGATACAGAGTCTGTGTATGGTTCAGTCAGTCAATTACGAACTGGAATTGAAGCACTTAATACCCAGCTATCAAAGAAAAAAGACAAAAAAGATGTGACCTTATTACGTTATGTCATCAGTCTTCTTCACCTTGAACGGCAATTAGCCAAGCAGCCAGAAATGCTGGCGTTGATTGATCGTGAAATTCAGCAAGTGCCTGCACAAATTGATTATTTCGGCGATATTATGTCGCCACAAGTCATCGCTCGTTTTGCCGATATCTATCAACGGACATTGAGTGAGTTAAAACCAAGAATTCAGGTCTATGGTGATCCTGGATTTTTACAACAGCCAGACAATATTAACCGAGTAAGAGCCCTACTTCTTAGTGGTATTCGCGCTACTGTGTTATGGCAACAGAAAGGCGGACGGCGCTGGCAGTTTCTATTTCAGAGCGGAAAACTACTCAGTGCTACTGAAGCACTGTCGCGTGAAGTCTAGCTAAAACGGGCTTTAGCCAGCCATAAGAAAAGAATAATCGATAAACCGGAGCCACCAAAAATCATACACATCACTACGATCTGATAATGGGCGGCAGTAATTGGCGATACGCCCGATAAAATTTGTCCGGTCATCATGCCTGGTAAAGACACCAGTCCCACAGCCAACATCGAATTAATCGTAGGAATGAATGCAGCCTGAAAGGCTTCATTTCTTGCACTCAGGTAATCGATATTTCTTGCAAGTTCAGCTGATAAACGCTCTGCGGCCAGGCTGATACTATTCATCGCATTAGCGAAGATCATCCCCGCTAATGGAATCATATATCGCGGCTCAAACCAAGGCGTTAGCCCGATCACACTCTGTGTTACTAACATCAGCGTCAGCCCGCCGCCCAACAAAATGCTAACAAAGGCAAGCGGATACAACTGCCGACGTTGAGCCTGAACGGTGCCTAATGCAATCCAGCTGGCGGTACTCACCATGATAAACATCACCAGCATCACTACCCAGGATTGTTCAGCAGCAAATACCGTTGTTAACACATATCCGACGAGTAACAACTGAATCAACATGCGAATCAGTGCATAAACGGCAAAACCCGCTTTGAGCGACCAATGCAGCATCATCAGCAAAACAACAACCACTGGAATAAAAGCTAGAGTCAGTTGGAAATTCGAAATGACTTGCACCGATGTATTCATGCTTATATTTTCTCAGATATAAAAAAGGCTGTTTTTATCACAAAAACAGCCTTTTTAGTTTCATACGATACGACTAGTAATTAGCTGGCAGCACGTCGATATTCATCCATCTCATGGAAGTTGAGATAACGATAAATTTCTGCCGCCATCGGTTTAATTCCTGCTACCGCTTCAAGATATTCGGCAACGGTGGGTAAACGTCCTATACTGGCCACCACTGCAGCAAGCTCAGCAGAAGACAGATATACATCGGCATTATTACCCAAACGGTTCGGGAAGTTACGTGTTGATGTAGAAACCACAGTCGCTCCATCAGCTACCCGAGCCTGATTGCCCATACATAAAGAACATCCTGGTGTTTCTGTACGGGCACCCACACGTCCAAAGGTACTGTAAACCCCTTCTTCAGTCAGCTGGTATTTATCCATTTTAGTAGGCGGCGCAATCCATAATTTCACAGGCAAATTACGCATATTTTCCAACACTTTACTCGCAGCACGATAATGACCAATATTAGTCATGCATGAGCCAATAAACACTTCATCAATTTTATTGCCTTGTAATTCTGACAACGGTTTAATGTCATCAGGATCATTTGGACAAGCGAGTAGAGGTTCTTTGATTTCATTGAGATCAATCTCAATCACCGCAGCATATTCCGCATCAGCATCAGGCTCTAGTAATTGTGGATCATCTAACCAGGCTTTCATGCTATCAATACGACGGCGTAATGTACGTTCATCCTGATAACCTTCAGCAATCA
The DNA here is from genome assembly GCF_002335235.1 of Methylophaga sp. UBA2012. NCBI lineage: Bacteria > Pseudomonadati > Pseudomonadota > Gammaproteobacteria > Thiotrichales > Piscirickettsiaceae > Methylophaga > Methylophaga sp. UBA2012. Next base: position 291,335 of record NZ_DDCG01000009.1, read on the forward strand.
TCCATTCCATCAGCGCCATATTTGAATTTAAAAACTCAATGATAGGTTCTTTATTCAGACGAACGGTACAACCATTCGCGCTACGCTCAGCTGAGGCATCAGATAATTCAAACGCCTGTTCCACTTTCAGATCAGGCAAACCTTCAATTTCCAGCACGCGGCCATTGAAAATATTTTTCTTACCTTTTTTCTCAACCGTTAATAAACCTTGTTGAATAGCGGCGTAAGGAATCGCATTTACCAGGTCACGCAAGGTGATGCCGGGCTGCATTTCCCCTTTAAATTTCACCAGCACTGACTCCGGCATATCCAGTGGCATGACCCCAAGAGCAGCACCAAATGCCACTAAGCCTGAGCCAGCCGGGAAACTAATACCAATGGGGAAACGAGTATGCGAGTCACCACCCGTACCCACGGTATCAGGCAAAATCATGCGGTTTAACCACGAGTGAATAATACCGTCGCCTGGACGTAATGAAACACCACCACGTGTACTGATAAAGTCAGGTAGTTCATGCTGTAACTTAATATCAACCGGTTTTGGATAAGCAGCGGTATGACAGAAAGACTGCATAACCAGGTCAGCAGAAAAACCTAAACAGGCTAATTCTTTTAACTCATCACGCGTCATTGCGCCCGTTGTATCCTGTGAACCAACAGTAGTGACCTTAGGTTCGCAGTAACTGTTAGGACGAACTCCATCCACACCACAAGCACGGCCAACCATTTTCTGCGCCAGTGTGAAACCTTTACCGGTATCAACAGGTTCAACTGGGCGTACAAAAATATCAGAGGGAGGTAAGCCAAGTGTTTCACGGGCTTTATCGGTCAGGCCACGACCAATGATCAGTGGAATACGACCTCCGGCACGCACCTCATCAGCCAGTGTGGTTGGACGCATACTGAATTCACTGATGACATTGCCCGCTTCGTTTAATATCTTGCCTTCATAAGGCAGAATCGTAATAACGTCACCTGTTTCCATGTTCTGGACATCACATTCAATCGGCATCGCGCCAGAATCTTCGGCTGTATTAAAGAAGATAGGAGCAATATTGTTACCGAGAATGACGCCACCCTGACGTTTATTAGGTACATAAGGTATATCGTGGCCCATGTGCCACAACACTGAGTTGATCGCTGATTTTCTTGAAGATCCGGTTCCTACCACGTCGCCAACAAAGGCTAGTGGATGGCCCTTTTCTTTCAATTTCTCGATATCACCAATGGGATCATCCATTTTGCTGACAAGCATGGCTTTTGCATGTAATGGAATATCTGGACGGCTCCAGGCTTCAGTTGCTGGTGATAAATCATCAGTATTCGTCTCGCCCGGGACTTTAAATACCGTTAGCGTGATCTGTTCTGCTAATTTAGGTCGTGAGGTAAACCACTCAGCGTCAGCCCAAGATTGTAATACGCGCTTTGCATAGTCATTGGTTTCAGCTTTTTCAACCACGTCATGATACGCATCGTAAACCATCAGTGTTTTGCATAATGCTTTCTCAGCCGTCGCCGCTGTTTCTTCAATATCAAGTAGCTGAATCAATGATTGCACATTGTAACCACCCATCATCGTACCGAGTAATTCAGTCGCCTTTACGGGTGAAATCAAAGCACATTTAACTTCACCTTTTCCAATATCGGTGAGAAAGCCTGCTTTCACATAGGCCGCTTGGTCGACGCCTGGCGGAACTCTGTGAATCAGGAGTTCGAGTAATGCTTCACTGTCATCACTGCCATTTTTGAGTTGTTCGACTAAGGTAGAAACTTGTTCAGCATCAAGTGGTAACGGTGGTAAGCCAAGTTTGGCACGTTCTTCAACTTGCGATTGATATTCTTTCAGCACGTATGTGTACCCCAAAGTTTGAGAATGAAACGGTGACATTTTACCTGAAAGCGTTTAGTACGAGCGAACTCTGCTATAATTTCGCACAAATTTATTAACTAAATCTTTCATCGGAGTATTCATGGATTTAACCGCTTTGACCGCGATTTCACCGGTTGATGGCCGCTATGCCGGAAAAACTGAAGCGCTGCGCCCATTCTTTAGTGAGTATGGACTACTGCGCGCCCGTGTAGAAGTAGAACTTCGCTGGCTACATTTACTCGGTAATAATGCCAGTATTCAGGAAGTACCGAAACTTAGTCAAGAAGCAGAAGCTTTTTTAGATAACATTATTAATAACTTCTCGGTTGAAGATGCTCAGGAAATAAAAAATATTGAGCGTGAAACGAATCACGATGTTAAAGCCGTTGAATATTTCATCAAAAGAAAATTTAAAGACAATGCAGAACTGAACGCCGTCAGTGAATTCGTTCACTTTGCCTGCACTTCAGAAGATATCAATAATACGGCTTACGGCATCATGCTGAAAAATGCTCGTGAGAAAGTGATTTTGCCAGAAATGGATACCGTTATTGCTGCTATCCGTAAGGTGGCACAACAACATACTGATACACCAATGATGTCGCGTACCCATGGTCAACCTGCTTCACCAACCACATTAGGTAAAGAGTTGGCCAATGTGGTACAGCGTCTGGAGCTGCAACGCACCCATGTAGCAGCTGTTTTACTATACGGTAAAATGAACGGCGCTGTAGGTAATTATAATGCTCATTATGCAGCCTACCCTGATGTTGACTGGCCAATGATGGCAAATGCCTTTGTGACAGGACTCGGACTGCGTTGGAATAAATACACAACACAAATTGAACCCCATGACTATATGGCTGAATTATTTCAGGCCATGATTCGATTCAATACTGTGCTGATTGATTTCTGTCGTGACGTCTGGAGTTATATCTCTATCGGTTACTTCAAACAAAAAACCGTGAAAGGCGAAATTGGTTCTTCGACCATGCCCCATAAAGTGAATCCCATCGACTTTGAAAATGCTGAGGGCAATCTGGGCATAGCCAATGCTGTATTTGATCATTTAGCGCTCAAATTGCCTATTTCCAGATGGCAGCGAGATCTGACTGACTCTACTGTATTACGCAACTTAGGCGTAGGTTTTGCACATTCACTATTGTCATACAGCTCAGCATTAAAAGGCATCAGCAAACTTGACCCTGCACCTGAGGTTATGGCCGCTGATTTGGATGCTAACTGGGAATTATTAGCTGAACCAATCCAAACGGTGATGCGTCGTTACGGTATTGAAAATCCATATGAAAAGCTGAAAGATTTAACGCGTGGCCAACGCGTTAATAAAGACATCATGCAAGCGTTCATTGATGGACTTGATATGCCTCAAGAAGCCAAAGATAAATTAAAGGCGATGACACCCGCTAATTATCTTGGCAACGCAGCAGAACAAGCCAAAAACGGTTAAGCATGAGTGAGAGTATCCCGACTGACGATCAATCTATACCGTTCGACAGTCGGGAATATGCAAGCCGCTACACTATCGAACTCATCGAGTCCGCCAGACAGGAAATTTGTTTTTGTGGACCTGAGTTGGATAGTGTTTTATTCAATAATCAAATTGTCGTCGATAAATTAATCGCCTTTATTAACCAAAGCCAGCGCTGCGGTATTCGCTTTTTAGTGCACAGTACTCAGCAAACAACTGCCCAAAGGCATTTACTTATTCCTTTAGCGCAGAGGTTGTCCAGTAAAATTCAAATTCATATTGCAGATAAGCAAGATCAGAAATCTCGTTATATGTATCTATTGATAGATAATAAGGCATTTTTATATTGTCCCAATTCTGCCCGTTACGAGGGTATAGTTGACTTTGATGCTGTACGTCAGGTCAGTAATAGAAAAAAGGACTTCGAGGACATGTGGTCAAGAAGCCAGTTTGATGTGAATACGAGGCGTTTGCAATTATGAAAAAACTCATTCTGACCGTTGCGATACTAATGTTCTGCAAGAGCTTATTTGCAGATTCCGACATTCATACCATCAGCCTGAAGCATCGCTTGGCAAGTGAGGTTGTCGATCAAGTCCGCCCTTTTCTCCCCGAGTCAGCCACGATAAAAGCGTACGACAATATGCTTATTTTGAAGTCTGATCGCGCTACTGTAGCAAATGTTGAACAGCTGATTAAAAAGCTGGATGTTCCTCTGAAGTCTGTTCTGGTCACTGTCTGGCAGACATCTGAACAGCTCAATCATCAGTCTGGTCATCAGGCCAATATCGAACTGTCCACGAAAGAACCCAATGCATCAGTATCAATAAAACAATGGTCAACAAAAGGCAAAGACGATAAAAATAATCGTTATAGCGCGCAAGGTATTGCTGGACAGCCGATTGCTATCAATATCGGTAATGCTAGACCAGAAAAAGACTATCTATACTTCGTTAACGCCAATGGCAATATCGGTTTCGCCTCGAATACACAATATATATCGACCTCAAGAGGATTTATGGCTGTCCCCTTTTTGCTGTCAGATAATAATGTGAAGGTAGAAATACACCCTTTTTTCTCTGACCGTAGCCACGATGGGCAAATTAACAGTAGTAACCTTATCAGCACCGTACATGGCAAATTAGGCCAATGGATAGAAATAGCCTATGTTTCAGAAGATCAGCATGAACAAAAAGAGGGGCTGAAACAGTATCAAACACATCAAGGCCAGCAACAAATTATCTATCTGAAAGTCGAAACATCTTCAAATTAATCACAAGAGTATTTATGGATATCAAAGAAGCGATTCTTACCCGTCGTTCTGTTAAACATTATGACCCTGACCACACAATGACAAAAGAAGAAGTCAGAACATTAATGGAGCATGCGATATTATCTCCAACAGCATTTAATCTTCAGCACTGGCGTTTTATTAATGTTGAAGATAAACAGCTTCGTCAAGAAATCCGCGAAGCCAGTTACGGTCAAGCTCAAGTCACAGATTCGTCGATGTTATTAGTGCTGTGTGCCGATTTAAATGCCTGGGAGAAAGATCCTCAACGCTACTGGCGTCATGCTCCAAAAGAAGTGCAAGACTTCATGCTGCCAGCCATTGAAGGTTATTACACCAACCATCATCAGGGGCAGCGCGATGAATGTTTTCGATCTGTCGGCATTGCTGCCAGCACTATTATGTTAATGGCAAAAGGCATGGGTTATGATTCATGCCCAATGGATGGTTTTGACTTTGATAAAGTGGCAAGAATTATCAATTTGCCTCATGATCACGTCATTGTAATGATGATTACAATCGGTAAAAAACTACAGGAAGCACGTCCACGCTCGGGACAGTTAGAGCTAGATGAAGTCCTGTTTACAGACAAGTTTCCAGACGAAACTAAATGATTGGGGGTGGCGCTTCTGACACACAGTTGCGCCCTTTCCTCTTAGACATATATAAAGCTCTGTCAGCTCGCTGCATGAAGCTCTCACTACCTTCAGAGCTAACATAACGTGCCACACCAAATGACATGGTGATAACACCCAGTGACTCCCTGGTATCTTTGCGCTGTATACGTTTAGAAGCAATTTCCTGACGAATATTTTCAGCAACATTTTTTGCATTCTGCAGGCTGGTATTCAATAAGACAATGGCAAATTCCTCACCACCATATCTTGCAACAAGATCACGTCCTTTAACACTATCTTTTAATGCATTCGCCACCACACGCAGCACCTGATCACCCACCAAGTGCCCATGTTTATCATTAATATTTTTAAACATATCAAGGTCGGCGAAGATAATGCAGACATCCAGTCCGGAATCATCTGCATCATTGGTGACTTTGCTTACCACATCATCAAAGGCTTTACGGTTAGCTAAGCCTGTCAATGTGTCTGTTTTTGCTTCTTGCTTAGAAACGTCAAACTCTTTCTTGAGTTTTTCTACCTCAGTCATCGCGGTATTTAAACGCTCAGTCAGTAACTCACCACTATTCATCGCCTGCCGTGTTTCAGCGAGAATATCGTCGACAATCTGATGAATTTCTGCAGCAGACATATCACGATTGATCCGACTCATTAGATCATTTAATCGCTGATTCGTTTTATCCGTATGCATGACACTGCTATAGATAAAATTAATGACTTCTTTCAGCAAGCGCGCCAATTCAAGACGCATTTGATAAACTTCTTCACGCTCTTTTTCTATATTGAAAAATCGCTTGAACAGCGTCTTGCATTGGCTTTCACTCAATAGCGGCGTTTCTTTCACCATATCTTGGATAGACAGCGAAAGCTCTTGGTTACCACCAGATACATGCTCATACCAGACCGTATAATTATCTGGTGTCATTGGCACTCCATGTTTGCGCATCAGAGGCAATGCAAGCCGCATATATTCTGCGGCTTTATCAGATAATTCATTGTAGTCCATGCTTAAAGCCTGCGTGAGGTTTATTAGACCTTACGCTTTGCCTTCCCAGCAATTTTCAGACGCAAGGCGTTCAATTTAATGAAGCCTTCTGCATCCTTTTGATTATAAGCACCGGCGTCATCTTCAAACGTTGCAATTGACTCATCAAACAAGCTATCCGTATCTGACGCACGACCAACCACAGAAACATTACCCTTATATAATTTGATACGTACTTTACCGTTAACTGTTTGCTGTGATTCATCAATCATTTTCTGAAGCATCACACGCTCTGGTGCCCACCAGTATCCGTTGTAGATCAGCGAGGCATAACGTGGCATCAATTCGTCTTTAAGATGTGCAACTTCTCGGTCCAGCGTTAAAGATTCAATAGCACGGTGAGCTTTCAACATTACTGTGCCCGCAGGTGTTTCATAACAACCTCGAGACTTCATCCCGACGTAACGATTTTCAACAATATCCAGGCGACCGATACCGTTTTCGCCAGCAACTTTATTCAAATACGTCATCACAGTCGCAGGCGACATTGCTTCACCATTAATTGCAGTGATATCACCTTTTTCGTAGGTTAATTCAAGATAAGTTGCTTTGTCTGGCGCATTTTCTGGTGACACAGACCAACGCCACATAGACTCTTCAGGTTCAGCCCATGGATCTTCCAAAATACCGCCTTCATAGGAGATATGTAACAAGTTCGCATCCATCGAATAAGGCGACTTTTTACCTTGTTTCATTTCTACTGGAATACCGTGCTGTTCAGCGTAATCAAGTAGCTTTTGACGAGACAATAAGTCCCATTCTCTCCAAGGTGCGATAACTTTAATGTTAGGGTTCAAGGCATAGGCACCAAGTTCAAAACGGACTTGGTCGTTACCTTTACCTGTAGCACCATGTGAAACCGCTTCAGCACCGGTTTGATTAGCAATCTCAACCAAACGTTTTGCGATCAATGGACGTGCGATGGAGGTGCCTAATAAGTATTCGCCTTCATAGATGGCATTCGCACGAAACATTGGGAAAACGTAATCACGTGCAAACTCTTCACGTAAATCTTCAATGTAAATTTCTTTGATACCTAGCGATTTTGCTTTTGCTCTGGCTGGTTCAACTTCTTCACCCTGCCCAAGGTCAGCTGTGAAAGTAACTACTTCACACTCATATTTATCCTGCAACCACTTCAAAATAACGGAAGTATCCAGTCCACCTGAATAGGCTAAAACGACTTTGTTGATCTTAGACATGGGTGATATTTATTCCTGTAAAAAATTAGCTGACTTAATCCCTAAATCACCATAGTAATAACATCGGCAAGATAGAAATTAACTTGAATAAAAAAGAACGCGTATTGTATCAAAAACCACGGATTGCAAGCACTTCTTTCACGGCTTTACGACCATTTCCTTTACAACTTATTAAGCGTGGAGCATCAAGATATCGAAGTCTAAATCCAAGTTGTCGATATAAATCAATAATTCTATCTGTGGCTTGGTTTGATAATAAAACAGGGCCATCATGCTGACTTAACCAAAGTGCGAGCCGCTCTTGATCTTCCCACTTAAAGCCTTTTTGTGAATATTGATGAAAAGGCGTGTCATATGGCGGATCCGCATACACAAAATCCATAGATTCGAGTGGTATTGTTTCGAAATCCTGACAACTGAATTGCCAACGGGACAAAATCGGCTGATAGTCAATAAAACTCTCTAAATAATTAATGGTTTTATAGCGACCGAAAGGCACATTGTAACCACCACTACTGTTAAAACGACATAAACCGTTATAACCCGTTCGGTTTAAGTAATAGAACAATTGTGCTGCACGTGCCGGATTATTTTGTTTAGCATTCAGTTGATTAAATTCATCACGACAATGATAGTAAGCTGATTCATCATTAATGAATGATATATCAACCTCTAGTCCTTCACTTAAATGCTGGTAAAAATTGATTAATGCCGGATTAACATCATTGAGTAACGCACGCTCAGGTGCCAGGCCGAGCGCGACAGAAAGCCCACCACAGAAGGGTTCCACCAGTCTGGATTGCTGATGTTTACTCCAGTAGCGTTTAAGAACGGGTAATAACCAGCGTTTTCCCCCTGCCCATTTGAGTGGCGGTTTTAACGTGGCATCAAAATGGCCCTTGCTCGTCATTAACTCAAATAAAAATAATAGACAAAAAAACGGGTATACCTGTGTAAAACACAGATATACCCCCATTAATTACTGGCTATAGCCAGTTTACACAGGCTTACTTAGAGTGCAATGTCTTGCGTGGAGGCATCAGATCGGTAATCGAACCTTCCGCCATTTCAGCAGCAAAACCTAGTGTTTCAGATAATGTTGGATGCGGGTGAATAGTCAGACCAATATCTTCTGCATCAGCGCCCATCTCTAAAGCTAAAACTGCTTCAGCAATTAATTCACCGGCATTGGGACCGACAATACCAGCACCAATCAAGCGGCCCGTTTCTTTTTCAAACAAGGCTTTTGTCAGACCTTCATCACGGCCAAGACTCAAGCTTCGACCGCTGGCTGCCCATGGGAAAGCTCCTTTGACGTAGTCGATACCTTGTTTTTTCGCTTCATCTTCACTCATACCCATCCATGCGACTTCCGGATCGGTGTAAGCAACAGAAGGAATCGTCATTGGTTCAAACACCGATTTCTGTCCAGCAATAACTTCAGCAGCAACTTTACCTTCATGAGTGGCTTTGTGTGCCAACATAGGCTGACCAACAATATCCCCTATGGCAAAAATATGAGGAACGTTAGTACGCATCTGGCCATCTGTTTCAATAAAGCCATGATCAGTCACTATAACACCCGCTGCTTCAGCATTAATCAGCTTACCGTTCGGTGAGCGTCCGACAGCAACCAGTATTTTGTCAAACATAGCTTGTTCAGGTGCCTCTTTACCTTCAAAGGTCACCAATAAACCGTCATCTTTCGGCTCAATATTACTGACTTTTGTGTTCAGGTAAATATTGTCGTATTTTTCCTGCACACGTTTGAGCAATGGTTTTACGATATCTTTATCTGCACCCGGAATCAGACTATCCTGCAATTCAACGACGGTGATCTTTGATCCTAAGGCATCATAGACAGTCGCCATTTCCAGTCCGATAATGCCACCGCCGATGACCAATAATTTCTCTGGTACATCTTCCAGTTCCAGTGCATCGGTCGAATCCATCATTCTTGGATCATCATTTGGAAACACCGGGATTTTAGTGACACGAGAACCGGCAGCAATAATGCAGTTATCAAACGAAATCGTTTTCTCGCCATCAGGACCTTCTACTTTCAAGGTGTTTGGACTGGTAAAGCTCCCCTCACCCTGAATGATCGTGACTTTGCGTGTTTTGGCTAAGGCTTTTAATCCCCCAGTCAGCTGATTAACAACACTGCTTTTCCATGATTCTAATTCACGAATATCAATCTGAGGTTTATTGAATTTAACCCCGTGATGCGACATTTCTTCAGCTTCATTAATAATCTGTGCAGTGTGTAACAGTGCTTTAGATGGAATACAACCGACGTTAAGACAAACACCACCAATACGTTCATGGCGCTCTACCATCACAACCTGTTTACCAAGGTCAGCAGCTCTGAACGCAGCAGTGTAGCCACCAGGACCGGAACCCAGCACTAATACCTCGGCATGTACATCAGCATCACCTTGCGGCGCCGCTGCGGGTGTCGGTGCCGTTTTTTCAGCTGCAGGTGCAGTAGCTTTAGTTTCCGTTGCTGGAGCTTTTGAATCCGTGTTTTCACCAGCTGGCTGTTCAGCTTCAAGCGTCAGAATGACATCACCTTTCGATACTTTGTCACCCACAGCCACTTTTAAGCTGACAATTTTACCTTTGGCCGTGCTTGGAATCTCCATCGCAGCCTTGTCTGACTCTAGAGTGATAATATCCTGATTTTCTTCAACAACATCACCCTCACTAACCAGCACTTCAATGATTTCAACAGCATCAAAATCACCAATATCCGGGACTTTTACTTCTATTTCACTCATAGCAGCACCTTACGAATATCGGACAACATTTGGCTGAGCATCACGGTAAAGCGTGCACCTGCTGCACCATCAATAACACGATGGTCATACGATACAGATAATGGCAACATCAGTCGTGGAACAAACTCTTTTCCATTCCAAACCGGTTTCATTTGATGACGGCTGACACCCAAGATAGCAACCTCAGGTGCATTGACAATAGGTGTAAAGAATTGTCCACCAATACCACCAAGACTTGAAATAGAGAATGTGCCGCCCTGTAAATCTTTGGCTGTTAATGAACCTTCACGTGCACGGGCACTGATATCACCGAGCTCACCGGCTAATTCAAGGAAACCTTTTTTATCGACATCCTTGATTACTGGCACCATAAGGCCATTAGGTGTATCGACAGCCACACCCAGGTTGTAATAATTTTTCAGGATCAGACTTTCTTTGTCTTCACTAAGTGACGCGTTGAACTCAGGGAATTGTTTCAGACAGGCAACAACCGCTTTCATGATGAAAACTAAAGGTGTGAGGTTAACGCCTTTTTTCGCAGCCATTTCTTTATTTTCTTTACGGAAAGCATCTAACTCCGTAATGTCGGCTTCATCAAACTGAGTCACATGAGGAATATTCAGCCAGCATGCATGTAAATGTTTGCCAGAAATTCTCTTAATTCGAGATAACTCTTGTGTTTCAACATCACCAAACTGTTCGAAATTCACCACCGGTACTGATGGAATACCGCTACCTGTCTGAGCAGGTGCAGCTGCTGGTGCAGTCATGACCTGTTTCACATAGTTTTGAATATCTTCCTTGGTGATACGACCTTTAGGACCACTACCCGTTACAGAGGTTAAAACGACCCCTAAATCACGAGCAAAACGACGTACTGATGGTGAAGCATGTGCACGGCGAATGCCCGATTTATTATCAGGTGCATAAGGAATAGCTTCCGCTGGAGGCGTATTGGCTGCAGGACTTGCTTCAACCTTCGCTTCCGGTTTCGGCTGCGGATTCTCAGCAGGTGCAGCAGCTGGCTTTTCTGTATTTTCTTCTGGTTTAGCTTCTTCTGCAGATGAAGCACCAGCACCTTCGGCAACTTCAAGCATAGCGATAACTGTGCCTTCGCTCACCTTATCACCAACGGCTACTTTCATTTCTTTGATGACGCCTGCTTGCGATGCTGGAATTTCCATCATCGCTTTATCAGACTCAACAGTAATGACTTCTTGGTTTTCATCGATGCTATCGCCAACAGCAACAAGCACTTCAATGATTTCGACTGCCTCAAAGTCACCAATATCAGGAACTTTTAACTCAATTAATTCTGCCATTATTTATGCCTTAACTGGGTTGATTGCATCAGCATTAATCTCATACTTCTTGATTGCATCAGCAACCACATCGTATTTGATCTGACCTTCATCGGCTAATGCATGCAGAGTTGCAACCACTACATGATAGCGGTCAACTTCAAAGAAGCTACGCAATGCTTCACGTGTATCACTACGGCCAAAACCATCTGTACCTAATACGGTATAGCTCGCTTTAACCCATGGACGAATTTGTTCTGCATACAAACGTACATAGTCTGTTGCTGCAACCACAACACCAGCTGGATCATCTAAGCATTCAGAAATATAGCTGCGTTTCTTCGGTGCGGTTGGGTTGAGGCGATTGTGACGTTCAACCTCTTGTCCATCACGAACCAATTCATTCATGCTGGTCGCGCTCCACACATCAGCAGAGACTTTCCAGTCTTTTTCCAGCAACTCCGCAGCCGCTTCCACTTCACGCAGAATCGTACCACTGCCCATAAGCTGTGCTTTAAGTTTGTGTTTACCACCCGTTTTTAATTTATATAGACCTTTAATAATGCCCTCTTCAACACCTTCAGGCATATCAGGATGTTTGTAATTTTCATTCATCGCAGTGATGTAATAGAAGACATTTTCCTGCTTCTCATACATACGTTTCATACCATCATGAACGATAACCGCCATTTCGTAGGCATAGGTTGGGTCATAACTGATACAGTTTGGAATGGCATTTGCCATCAACAGGTTGTGACCATCCTGGTGTTGTAAACCTTCACCATTGAGGGTCGTACGACCTGCAGTCCCCCCGATGAGGAAACCTTTAGCTTGAATATCACCCGCTAACCACCATAAATCACCTACACGCTGATAACCAAACATCGAGTAGTAGATATAGAACGGCACCATATTAACGTTGTAGTTACTGTAAGCCGTTGCAGCAGAAACCCATTCAGCCATTGAACCCGCTTCGTTAATGCCTTCTTCCAGAATCTGACCTTTGGTATCTTCACGGTACCACATGACTTTACCTGAATCTTCAGGCTCATAACGTTGACCAGAAGAGGAATAAATACCGACACTACGGAACAGACCTTCCATACCGAAGGTACGGGCTTCGTCTGGCACGATTGGCACAATATTCTTACCGATCTGTTTATCACGAATCAGTGCAGTTAAGACGCGAACAAACGCCATTGTGGTAGAAAGTTCACGATCACCGCTTGATTTCAGTACGGCATCAAACAGCTTTAATTCAGGAATTTTCAGTGCAGGTGCACTGTTATTACGTTTTGGTAAGAAACCACCCAACTCTTTACGACGTTCCAGTAAATATTTCTTCTCTGGGCTGTCATCTTTAAGCTTGATGAATGGGACTTTATCCACTTCTTCATCGGTTAAAGGAATATTGAAACGATCACGGAATCGTTTCATTTGTTCGATTTCCAGTTTCTTCTGTTGGTGCGTGGTGTTTTGGCCTTCACCGGCTTCACCCATACCGTAACCTTTTACGGTTTTAGCAAGGATAACTGTCGGTTGTCCTACATGGTCTACAGCTCGCTTATAAGCAGCGTAGATCTTTCTTGGATCATGACCACCACGACTCAAATGCCAGATATCCTCATCCGTCATGTCAGAAACCATTTCTAACAATTCAGGATATTTGCCAAAGAAGTGTTTACGAACATAAGCACCATCTTTCGCTTTATAGTTCTGGTATTCACCATCAACCACTTCTTCCATACGTTTCAGTAGCAGGCCATTGGTGTCACGAGCCAATAACTGATCCCAGCCACTACCCCATAAGACTTTAATGACATTCCAGCCAGCGCCACGGAATAAAGCTTCTAATTCTTGTATGATTTTACCGTTACCACGAACAGGACCATCCAGACGCTGTAAGTTACAGTTAACTACATAGATAAGGTTATCCAGCTTCTCACGACCCGCAAGAGTGATCGCACCTAGTGATTCTGGCTCATCCATTTCACCATCGCCCAGATAAGCCCAGACATGACGGCCTTCTGTTTTAACGATATCGCGATGCTGCATGTATTTCATGAAACGTGCTTGATAGATCGCGAGGATCGGACCCAAGCCCATTGACACGGTTGGGAACTGCCAATAGTCAGGCATTAACCAAGGATGTGGGTAAGAGGACAGACCTTTACCGTTTACTTCAAAACGGAAATTTTCTAATTGTTCTTCGGTCAGTCTGCCTTCAAGGAATGAACGAGCATAGATACCAGGTGAAGAATGGCCCTGAACAAACACCATATCAGCACCATTGCCATAGTCATCACCTTTAAAGAAGTGATTAAAGCCCACATCGTAAAGGGTGGCAGCTGATGAAAAGCTAGCAATATGACCACCGACAGAGCCGGGTTTCATATTAGCTTTCACTACCATCGCCATAGCATTCCAGCGAATATAAGATCTCAGCTTGTGTTCCATCGCCTGGTCACCAGGGATGCGTTCTTGCTGATCAACAGGGATGGTGTTGACGTATGCAGTGTTAGCGCTATACGGGAGATTGATCCCGGTGCGACGAGCCATATCAATGAGCTTCTCAATGATAAAGTGCGCTTTTTCCTCACCACCGGCCTCAATTACAGACTCAAGGGCATCAAGCCATTCTTGAGTTTCCTGTGGATCGTGATCGACAAAATCAGTCATAAATACCTTCTCAAATCATAACGCGATGAATAACAGCGGAACATTGTAACAGTTTTTGTTTGAATTCATGACTCAAACCACTATATACAATGCCACTTGACACAGAATTTAAACAGAAACTTGTTTACTGACTTATGGTTAGTTCACACCACGACTTCACGGTGTTGCTTAGCAGTTTGCGAAAAAATTCAGCGGCTGACCAGCTTTTTTTTATTCAATGAATGAAATAATCTGATGGAGAAGAGAAATGATAGAAGAATCATATAAATGATCGGTTCACGGATATCGGCTTTCACCAACATAAGAAAATGCACGCAGGATAAAGTCGCTATTACATAGGTCAAGCGATGTAACCGTTTCCAACGCTTGCCACCAAGTCGTTTCATCATTTTGTTGGTTGATGTCATCACCAGAGGCAACAAAAGTATAAAGCTGATAAACCCTACGGTAATGAAAGGCCTTTTAAGGATATCCTTCCAGATATCCTGAATATCAAATAGCTGATCCAAGCCGAGATATAACAGCATATGCACGCTGGCATAAAAAAATGCATACAAGCCCAGCATACGCCGATATTTTACAATCGCAGTTAAGCCGGCATACCAACGAATAGGCGACACCAACAGAGTAATTAATAAAAAACGTAAGGCCCATAAACCAGAACTTCTGGTTAAGGTTTCCACAGGATTTGCTCCGAGGTTATCCGTCAAAAGTCCCCAGACAAGATAAATGAGAGGCAGCAGACAAACAATAAACAACAACGTCTTTACGGCATTTGCTTTGGTATTCGCTGACAATCGTTGTTCAGAAATAACGTTTAAGATCCATGCCTGCATATAAGTCTGCCACCTGTTCACCATAGCCGTTAAACATTAAAGTTTTACGTTTCAGAAACTCCCCTATGCGACGCTCTTTTGCCTGACTCCAGCGAGGGTGATCGACATCAGGATTAACATTCGAATAAAAACCATACTCTCTGGCGTTAGCTTTCATCCATGCGGTCTGAGGCATCTCTTCAACAAAGCGAATACGCACAATTGACTTTATGCCTTTAAAGCCATATTTCCATGGCACAACGAGTCGTATTGGCGCCCCATTTTGACCCAATAACTCTTTGCCATAGAGACCAACGGAAAGTAAAGTCAAAGGATTCATCGCTTCATCAATACGCAAACCTTCAACATAAGGCCAGTCAAGCACAGCACGCCGTTGCCCAGGCATTTGTTTAGGGTCATACAAGGTAGTGAATTCAACAAACTTCGCATTGGAGTTTGGCTGAGCTTTTTTTAATAAGTCTGCCAGTGGGAAACCAATCCATGGAATAACCATTGACCAGCCTTCAACACAACGCATTCGGTAGATACGTTCTTCTAACGTGAACGGTTTTATCAGGTCCTCATAATCGTATGTGCCGGGTTTATCACATTCACCATCAATGACTACTTTCCAGGGTTGAGAGCTATCTGGAAAAGCGGTGGCGTTGATTGCAGGGTCCTGCTTTGATGTACCAAATTCATAAAAATTATTATAGGTGGTGATGGACTCAAAATCGGTTTTTTCTTCATCGGTGGAAAATGGACTTTTACTCACGTCAACGAAGGGCTTCGGTTGTTCAGTCACATCGGCTAATGCCATTGTTGGCAGTGCACCAGCCAACCCCACCGCCAGACTTGTACAAAGAAATTGTCGACGGTTTTGATAGACCTCATAATCGGTGACTTCAGATTCAGCTATTTCCCAAGATTTTTGTTTTTTATAAAACATTTACTTACCCTCCCCACTTTGCTGACAACGTCTGTTCAGCCAGTAATCTACACTCAAATAGTTTCCTGCCCCGATAAAAAATAGAACGAGCAACATGAGAAAATAGGTTGCCGCAAACTCAATGCCATTATTCAGTACAACGAAATTGCCATGTTGCGTTAACCAGTCATAATGACCATATTCCTGCAAAATTTCTTTCGCCTTGTGTAAGCGCTCTATAGCTTCATTGACATCAGCAGAAGCAAAAGGACTCATTGTGTCGTGAATTGCTTGCCAGCCATTTTTCCAGTGGACAGTGACCATAGCGACGATCATCGTAACCATTAGCGGAATAGACACTAAGCGGACTCCCAGACCTAGAACCAGAAAAATGGCACCAAAATATTCAGCCCCCCAGGCTAGATACGCCATGACCTCTGGAAAAGGTAAACCCAATCCCCAGTCCGGGTTAGCAAACCAGGCAATCGTATTATTCAGAGAGCTATCAGCATCAAACGGATTCCATTTGTTGTTGGCAGCTACCCAAAAAACAGGCGCTAGATATAGTCGCAACAAAACGGGGGCAATAAAATCCAAAGCACGGGTTTTATTCAACTGATAAAAGACTGTTTGATAAAGACGACAAAACATGAGGTTCTCCTAAAGAAAATAAGGGCTCAATGAGCCCTTATTTGACCTTTCAGCGTACTTTATTTATTACCACCACAGCTTGCTTCATGGGCTTTTTTCTCAGCGCCACATTTTGCTTCTTCGGCTTTTTTCTCTGCACCGCATTTACCTTCTTCAGCTTTTTTCTCAGCGCCGCATTTAGCTTCTTCAGCTTTTTTCTCAGCACCACATTTCGCTTCACCACATTTACCTTCTTCAGCATGGTGTTCAGCAAGCTGCATATAGCCACTCGACAATTCGGTCGACGCAAATGGGTTATTACCTGCACTGGCCATTGATGGTGCCATCGCTAAACCTGCTGCAAATGATGCAATAGCGATTGATGATTTATTTAATGTTGCCATGATGATTACTTCCTTCTATTGTTGTTAAAATTCCAACGGGCTTTCATCCCGTCTTGCATAGTAGACGAGCCTCACAAAGGATTGTTACAAACAAAATGAAAAAAAATGTGAAGCTGAGTCCAGTCGATGAACACAGCTTAATTCAGCAATTAATTAATGGCGATGCAAAAGCGTTTGATTATGTTGTATCGCAATACCATAGTCTGATGTTGACGGTAGCCAGAGCCATTGTAGGTGAAGCATTTGCTGATGAAATTGTTCAGGATGCCTGGTTGTCCGCCATCAAAGCATTACCTAACTTTGAGGGTCGCTCAAGCCTGAAAACCTGGTTATTACAAATCACCAGTAACGGCGCTAAGACCCGCTTTAAACGCGAGCAACGCCAAGTTTCGCTTGATGACGGCTGGGAGTCTGTTTCACATGACAAATTTGATGAACGTGGACATCGTTTAGATGACGTCTTACCCTGGGATGAAGACACGCCAGACGCCTTATTAGAAAATGAACAGCTTCGAATTATTATCGAGACAAGCTTTCGCCAGCTACCTGCCAATCAGCGTGCTATGTTAACTATGTATGATATGGAAGGGTTAGAAATGTCAGAGATTTGTAACATTCTTGATATTAGTTCGTCTAATGCTAGAGTGCTTTTACACCGGGCACGCACTACATTGCATCACAAAATTGAAGAGTACCGAGGACTATAAGCAGATGTTTCAATGTAAAGATGTAGCAGAAGAAGCCAGCAACTATCTTGAAGGAGATCTGCCTTTGAGAAAACGTATCGGTTTATTTCTACATTTGGTTATCTGTAGCTGCTGCCGTAATTATTTACAGCAGATTCGCCAGACGATTAATACCATTACTACTATTCATCCAACAGAGGAGCATCACACAGATACCAAGGCGTTAGCAGAAAAGCTGCGAGCTCTGTCTGATTCAGAATCCAGATGAGCTCACAGGATTTAACCCCTTACTGTTTTGGTCCAGTCTGATACTTGTCTTTCCATTCACTGTAAGGCATTCCATAGACATGTTCACGCGCTTTTTCGTAATCCATATCAATTTGTTTTTCTTCTGCTGCAGCTAAATACCACTTTGATAAACAATTACGACAGAAGCCTGCCAAATTCATTAAATCAATATTCTGAACATCGGTGTTTTCTCGTAAATGTTCAAGTAAACGTCTGAACGCTGCTGCTTCCAGTTCAGTTTGTGTTTGTTGATCCATAATTTTCCTCAAATAAAAAACATTTCACATTATGTGTTGGGCTCAGTAATGTCGTGTCAGGGTATTGCTCTAAGCACACGGGCATCACATGTGGACAGCGCTGATGAAAGTGGCAGCCTTTCGGTGGATTGGCTGGTGAAGGAAGTTCACCTTCCAGTTTTTGTTTATTCAGATGAGTGTCCGCCGCAATTTTAGGTACTGCCGCAAGCAATGCTTGGGTGTAAGGATGTTTTGGGCTATTTAACACTTCCTCACGAGTACCCTGCTCAACAATTCGCCCCAAGTACATAACCGCAACACGATGAGCTAAATAGTCGACCACACTAATATTGTGAGTAATAAACAAGAAAGATAGGCCGAACTCATGTTGAATATCACGCAGTAAATTTAAAATCTGTGCCTGTACAGATACATCTAAGGCACTGGTGGGCTCATCACAAATAATTAAATCTGGCTCAGCAGCCAGAGCCCGGGCAATACAAATACGCTGGCGTTGTCCGCCGGAAAATTCGTGTGGATAGCGGTGTTTTATATCTGCACGTAAACCTACCCTCGTTAATAATTCATCCACTTTTGCCTCTTGTGCGGCGGAATCTTTCATCTTCGAAGTCAGCATCCCTTCTCTAATGACATGACTAATAGTCATTCGTGGATTCATCGAAGCAAAGGGATCCTGAAAAATAATTTGCATGGATGCACGAACTGAACGTAAAGCGCGGTTCGATAAACGGTTCAGTTTTTGTCCCTGAAAAATAACGTTGCCTAAAGTCACGGGGACAAGCTGTAAAATCCCTTTACCCACTGTTGTTTTACCACAACCAGACTCACCTACCAGAGCAAGTGTTTCAGCTGAACGCAGCTCCAATGTAATATCATCAACAGCCTTAACCACACCAACAGTGCGTTGAAAAAGCCCCTTTTTGATGGGAAAGTGCACTTTTAATTGATTGACCTGTAAAAGGGCATTATTCGCTGGTACAACTTCAGATAATCGTGAGCTAAATACCTGCTTTTGAGATTGGATATGTTCAGCATCCACATCAGGATCATACAAATGACAACGTACACCGTGATCGTTATTGTTAATCCAGCGAGGTTCAGCGTCTTCACAATGTTGCCAGGCTAAGTCACAACGCTCAGCAAAGCGACAAGCCTTAAACTGCCGATTCAATGCTGGCACACTGCCTTTAATAACCGTCAACTTTTCTTCACGTTTCTGTTCAGAAGGTAAGGCTTCAAACAGTTTCTGAGTATATGGATGTTGGGTATTATTAAAAAATTGCTCTCGGCTAGCCGACTCAACAATTTGTCCGGCATACATCACCGCGACATGATCCGCCATTTGTGCAACAACCCCCAGGTCATGGGTGATTAATAAAATAGCCATTCCCGTCTTTTGTTGAATCTCTTTTAACAAGTCGAGAATTTGCGCCTGAATGGTGACATCCAAGGCGGTAGTTGGCTCATCAGCAATCAGTAATTCAGGCTCGCCTGCCAAGGCCATGGCAATCATCACGCGTTGTTTCATACCGCCTGATAGTTGATGGGGGTAAGCATTTATTCGTTCAGTAGGGTCAGGAATACCAACAGCGTGAAGTAATTCGAGTGTTCGCGTATAGATCGCTTTTTTATCCAGCTTGAAGTGCCATTGAAACACCTCAGCAATCTGTTGTCCCACTGTCAGCACCGGATTCAATGAACTCTGTGGTTCCTGAAATATCATAGCAACCCGACGGCCACGAATTTTTTCCATTTCTGCTTCAGATAAAGACAGAATTTCCTCTCCGGCTAACGTGACTTCGCCTGAAACAATATGACTTGCTGGGTATGGGTTCAGCCTTAAAAGTGATAAGGCTGTCATCGATTTTCCACAACCAGACTCACCTAGTAAGGCAAAGGTCTGGCCTTTTTCAATACAGAATTCGATGCCATCTACCGCTCGGTAGGGCTCGCTATTATCACCAAACCAGGTTCTTAAACCTTTCACTTCCAATAGCGTGCTCATCTTGCCTCCTGCATTCTGGGATCGAAGGCATCACGAACAACATCAGCGAATAAATTAGCTGCCAGAACCAGCACAAACATAGAAATGAACGCAGCAGTTAAAGACCACCAAACCACGGGTTCCCGTGCCATTTCAAGCCGTGCACTATTAATCATATTGCCCCAGCTAATCATCGAAGGATCCACACCAACACCGACATAGGACAACACAGCTTCGGCCAGAACCAAACCACTAAAGTCGAGTACAACCGCAATAAGTACCAAATGCATCAGATTAGGCAAAATATGTTTATGTAAAATACTGAAACTGCCTGCACCCAACGCACGTGAAGCCATCACATATTCCGCTTCCCGTAACTTCAGGGTTTCAGCCCTCAGGATTCGACATAACCCCGTCCAACTGGTCATCCCCAAAATAATACATAAAAATAAAAGCCTGATATCTGCACGCTCAGCAATCGTTTTAAAATTCTCAGGATGATTATTCATGTAAACCTGCAGAATTAAAACGGCTGCGGCAATCAACAATACACCCGGAATCGAATTTAAGGTTGTATAGATATACTGAATGACATCGTCTATCCAGCCTCTAAAATAACCTGCCGCAATACCCAACATAATCGCCATCGGCAGCATAACCAGGGTGGTTAAGGTACCAATCACTAAACCTGTGCGAACACTTTTCAGGGATTGATATAACACATCCTGCCCCACCTTATCGGTGCCGAATACGTGATAATTTTGACTGAGGAAAGCGAGATTAAGGACAACAAAAAGAAGACAAAAAGCAGTGAAATAGAAAGTATAGAGTGGATAGTGAGATTGATTAAGAAAGATACGTTTAAACTGGCGAGGGAACTGATTCGGCTTCGCTCGCGAGGCAACAGCCACATGACAAATATACATCAGAAACAGTAACAACAAGCTCAGCAGACTGGCTTTTAAAACCGTTTGGTAAATATCTGCTTTTTTATCCCCTGCTTGAGCAAGATGTGCTGCGCCGTATTTCAGTTTTGGGTAATCATATTTAATCGAGCCGTCATTCATTGTCTGTATTTCTTTAACAAACAGTCGATCTGAAAACGGCGCGGAATAGGTTTTTTCCATTTGCTGTTTAAGTGGTAAAACCAACCAATCAAATACACTCAACACTTCTGAGGAATAATATGTTTGTTGTGAAGGTTCTGTAGATTCCATGGCGGGGCGATAATGCAAAGAATCCAGTAGTCCGATAACCACGTAGCAGGACAGAATCATCACGGAGATCATACCCCGTTTTCGCATTATTACTGATTTCCAAGGCGAAGACAGATGAGGACGTCTTCTTATATAGATGACTGCTGCCACAATTATTGTGAGGAGCAAGAAGATTAAAATATCTGTCCAAAGAAATACGGGCAAAAACGACATGGTCAGCCTTGTTTTATTTTTTCAGACTTGATGTATCAATCTTTAGTTCTCTGGGTAATGAGAACTCAATGTTCTCTTTTAAACCGTCATCTTCGTATGACGAATCAACACCTAAGTCACGTAGTTTTTCAACGACTTGGTTGACTAATATCTCTGGTGCTGAAGCACCAGCAGTCAGACCAATTCGATTTTTGTTTTCAAGCCATTGTGGATCTATTTGCTCTGCATTGTCTATTAAATATGCTGGCGTCCCCAATTTCTCTGATAATTCACGCAAACGATTGGAGTTAGAACTGTTCACGGAGCCTACTACTAATACCAGGTCACATTCATTCGCCAGTTTTTTTACAGCATCCTGTCTGTTTTGCGTGGCATAACAAATATCATCTTTGCTTGGGCCAATAATGTCGGGAAAATGCTCACGTAATGCATCAATTACCACGGATGTGTCATCAACAGAAAGGGTTGTTTGGGTAACAAAGGCCAATCGCTGTGGATTTTTCACTTTGAGATTAGCGACATCTTCTGGAGATTCGACTAAATACATTCCACCTTCTGTCGAAGTATATTGCCCCATTGTGCCTTCCACTTCTGGATGTCCGGCATGCCCAATCAGAATACATTCCATATTCTGTTTCTCATAGCGAGAGACTTCCATATGTACTTTAGTCACCAATGGACAAGTGGCATCGAATACTTTTAAGTCCCTTTTGCGGCCTTCACTCTGAACTTTTTTAGATACACCATGTGCACTGAAAATCAGCGTATTTCCATCAGGTACTTCGTCGACTTCTTCAACGAAAATAGCGCCTTTATCTCGTAGTCCGTCAACAACAAAGCGATTATGAACTACCTCATGGCGTACATAAACGGGCGCACCAAACAATTCCAGTGCACGTTCAACAATATCGATTGCACGATCAACACCCGCACAAAAACCTCGTGGATTCGCCAAAATGAGTTCTTTACTCATAAAACTGCCTTTGGATAAGAACCTAATATACGAAACATAGAAGACTCGTTTTCTAATAGAGAGAGTGCAGATGCTACAGCCGGTTCGTCAATGTGCCCTTCAATATCGATAAAAAACACATATTCCCAAATCCCCTTTCTGGATGGTCTGGACTCAATTCTGGTCATACTGATACTGTTATCAGCCAGCGGTTTTAACAAGGTTTGTAAAGCACCAGGTTTGTTTTTTGTTGCAACCAATAACGCGGTTTTGTCCACACCAGATGGGCCAACATTCTGTGTGCCAATCACTAAAAAGCGCGTAGTGTTATCCACTTCATCTTCAATATTTCTGGCTAAGATGGATAAGCCATAAATATCAGCTGCCCGATTGGCCGCAATGGCTGCACTGTTTTGAGGTTCTGCTGCGACACGTTTAGCGGCTTCGGAATTACTGTTAAGCGGAACCAATTCCGCTTGCGGAAGCTGTTCCATCAACCATTGTCGACACTGCGCTATGGCTTGTGGATGTGCATAGACTTTGCTGATATCTTCCAGGTTTTTCTCTTTACTTAACAAATAATGATGAATACGAAGGGTCACCTCACCATTAATTTTCAAAGGCGACGAGATAAACCGATCTAAAGTATGCGAAACCATTCCTTCCGTTGAGTTTTCTACAGGAACAACACCGTAACAAGCATGTGATGTCTCAACGGCATGGAAAACATCAGCAATCGTAGTCATCGGATGTAGCTCAACACTACCACCAAACTGCTTTTGTGCTGCCGCTTGAGTAAAAGAGCCTTCCGGACCGAGATACGCAACCTGCAAAGGTTTTTCTGCAGCCAGACAGGCGGACATAATTTCACGAAATAATCGTGCCACTTCTGCTGATGCCAGAGGCCCTTGATTTCGCTCCATCACTGTTCTGAGCACCATCGCTTCACGCTCAGGACGATAAAAGTCAGCCTGCTCACCACTATCCATTTTTATTCGAGCCACTTCCTGCGCCATCGCGGCTCTGTCATTCAACAGTTGTTGAATTTTTAAATCGATATCATCAATTTTTTGACGAATATTGGCTAAGGCTTCTTTTTCATTCATTGGCAGCAGTTACCCGTTTTTACGCTCAAACTCATTCATAAAATTGATAAGTGCATCAACACCATCTTCTGGCATCGCATTATAAATGCTGGCTCGCATGCCACCTAAATCACGATGGCCTTTGAGCGTCAATAAATTCTGTTCAGCGGCTTGCTGAAGGAATTGTTTATCAAGCTTATCATCAGCCAGCGTAAACGGTACATTCATCCAAGAACGATAACGAATATCAACCGGATTACTATAAAAATCACTGCCATCAATGGCGGCATAAAGCTTGGCTGCTTTGCGTTGATTTAACTCTGCCATGGCCTCTAACCCACCTTGTTGTTTTAGCCAGTCAAAGACCAAGCCAGCCAGATACCAACTATAGGTGGCAGGTGTATTAAACATCGATCCATTATCGGCATGGGTTTTATAGTTCAGCATAGTCGGTGTACCCGGCAATACATCACCTAGTAAGTCCTTACGGATAATGACGATACATAAGCCTGCAGGACCGATATTTTTCTGAGCACCAGCGTAAATCATGCCGAATTTAGATACATCAATCGGACGAGACAAAATCGTCGAGGATAAATCGGCTACAAGTGGAATATCACCTACATCCGGTATGTCAGCAAACTCAAGGCCATGAATGGTTTCATTGGGCGTGTAATGCACATAAGCAGCATCGTTTGATAATGACCATTGTTCAGGATCAGCAATCGTAGTGAAATGGTTTGCCGTAGAGTCGGTAACAATATTCACCTGACAAAATTGTTTAGCTTCCGCTATGGCTTTTGTAGACCAGGCGCCGGTATTGAGATAGTCAGCTGTTTTTTTGCCGCGGAGCAAATTCATCGGAATCATAGGGAATTGAAGTGAAGCACCGCCCTGTAAAAACAGCACGGCATAATCATCAGAAATACCCATTAATTCACGCAGATCGGCTTCTGCTTTTTCAGCGATTTTTGTATATTCCGGTCCGCGATGGCTCATTTCCATCACCGACATACCGGTCCCATTCCAATCAAGCATTTCCTGCTGTGCTTTTTGCATGACAGCATCAGGCAACATCGCAGGACCAGCACTAAAGTTATACGCTCTCAAATTTATTCTTCTATCGTTTCGTCAGTATCATCAGCATTGTCGATCGCTAAATCGACATCTTCGTCTTCATCTTCGATAACACGTTCAAGACCAACTAGTTTCTCACCATTACTGAGATTAATTAATCTGACACCCTGTGTGTTACGGCCAACCAAAGAAACATCCTTAACCGGAGTTCTCACTAGCGTGCCACCGTTGGTAATCAGCATAATCTGATTCTCATCACAGACTTGCACCGCGCCCACAACGTTACCGTTACGCGCCGACGTTTGAATTGAGATAATGCCTTGTCCACCACGACCCTGAACACGGTATTCAGCAAGATTAGTACGTTTACCGTAACCAAACTCTGTCGCTGTTAAGATAGCACCCTCTTCTTCAGCAATAATCAGAGAAATAATTTTCTCATCTTCCGCTATGCGCATACCGCGGACACCACGCGAAACACGCCCCATGGAGCGAACATCTGTTTCAGCAAAACGGATAACTTTACCGGTATTGCTGAATAACATGACATCAGAATGACCATCGGTAACCGCCACATCAATTAGCTGGTCGCCTTCTTTCAGGTCAACCGCAATAATACCGTTAGCCCGAGGACGGGAGTAATCGACTAATGGCGTTTTCTTGACCGTACCAGAGGCCGTTGCCATAAAGATGAACTTATCGGCTTCAAATTCACGAATCGGCAATACCGCATTAATTTTTTCACCTTCTTCTAATGGCAATAGATTAATGATAGGTTTGCCTCGCGAGGCACGGCTACCCTGAGGTAGTTCATACACTTTTTTCCAGTAGACCTTACCGGCGCTAGAGAAACATAGAAGTGTATCGTGTGTGTTAGCAATAAACAGATGTTCGATAAAGTCTTCATCTTTCATTGCTGTTGCTGCTTTGCCTTTACCACCGCGTTTTTGTGCCTGATAGGTATCAAGCTGCTGTGTTTTGGCATAGCCAGCATGTGACAACGTCACCACCATTTCTTCTTCGGTAATCAAATCTTCCAGTGTTAAATCAAGATGATTTGCGAGAATTTCTGTACGACGTTCATCACCGTATTCTGCATTAATCGCCACTAACTCTTCACGAATCACTGCCATCAAATTATCTGGGTCGCTCAAAATCGCTAATAATTCAGCAATCACATCCAGAACTTCACGGTACTCTTGCAGAATTTTGTCTTGTTCCAGACCTGTCAGACGATGCAAACGCATATCAAGAATAGCTTGTGCCTGCACCGGAGACAGATAATAAAGATTATCAACTAAGCCAAATTCATCTGCTAAGTCTTCCGGACGAGATGCCGCTGCGCCTGCCGCACCCAGCATTTCCAGAATCATGCCTGATGCCCAGCCCTTAGACACTAAAGCTTCTTTCGCCTCAGCCGGGTTTGGAGAAGCTTTAATCAGTTCGATAACTTCATCGATATTGGCTAAAGCTGTCGCTAAACCTTCTAATACATGAGCACGTTCACGTGCTTTTCTTAGATCGTAAATCGAACGACGTGTTACGACTTCTCTACGATGGCGAATAAAGGCATCTAAAATTTCTTTCAGATTTAGCGTACGCGGCTGACCATCAACAATCGCCACCATGTTGATACCAAATACCGTTTGCATCTGCGTTTGCTGATACAAATTATTCAGTACAACTTCAGGCACTTCACCGCGTTTCAGTACAATCACCATACGCATACCGTCTTTATCCGACTCATCACGTAAGGCAGAAATACCCTCTATTTTTTTATCTTTAACAAGCTCGGCAATTTTTTCTAACAAGCGTGCTTTATTGACCTGATACGGCAGTTCTTTAACAACAATACTCTGCTGACCAGTGGCTTCATTCGTTTCGATGTCGGCGCGGGCGCGGATGTGAACACGGCCACGGCCTGTTTGGTAGGCTTCTGCAATACCACGTGCGCCATTGATAATGCCTGATGTCGGGAAATCAGGTCCTGGCACATATTCCATTAATTCATGTGTAGTGACATCAGGATTATCAATAATCGCGATACAGGCATTAAGGATTTCAGTGAGGTTATGTGGCGGGATATTGGTCGCCATACCCACCGCAATACCTGATGATCCATTAACTAATAAAGCAGGGATTTTTGTAGGTAATACCGCAGGTTCAGATTCTGACTCATCATAG